>NZ_QUJR01000029.1:0-3853 GCF_003480945.1 Butyricicoccus sp. AM27-36 | reverse complement strand
AACGCCTACATCTAAAGCAGCAACGAAAGTTGCTGCTTTTTCTTTTTTGCAGAGATTTTGCAGGGGACACGAGTTGCGTCAGCAATACGTCCTGTCTGGGCGGCAGCCTTTTCTGCAGTGGTTTGCTGGTGGATTTGAACCGCGCAGACGGTTCACCCTATCCAGGCGGAGCGTTTTTCGCTGAGATTCGGCGAGGAGTTCGCCGTACCACAGCGGTGGGGCCAGAGGGTAGACACCTACGGTTTCTACCCTCTTAACTTCCATTTCCCTTTACTTTTTAGTTTGGCGCAGACCAGAAACCAGCGATCGCTCCGAAAAGGGGAACGGCAGAGGATCTTTTCTACTGTAGGGGAGCACAGTGTGCTTCCATTTCTCGACCTATTCGCAGTGTCAGATCCTTTGCTGCTATACATGCGGTTAAGTCTACGCAGGCGCGACATACCCGTGTCGCGCGAATTGTTTACGGGTGCTGGTGGCTGGGGCCTATCAGGTAAAGCACATGCTTGAACTTAGATGAAGTGACCCCAAAAAGTTAGACAAAAATTCATCGTAAAAATTGTTCAAGCACCGGAAAGGGCTTGTTGTCTGTGAATTGCAGGCGGCAAGTCCTTTAGCTTTGCCTTGATCCTGCGATTGTTGTAGTAATCCAGATATTCAACGAGTTCCTGTTTGAAGTGCTCCATGGACTGAAATTCTTGCAGATACAATAGCTCACTTTTGAGCAGCCCAAAGAAGTTTTCTATCACAGCATTGTCCAGACAGTTCCCTTTCCGGCTCATGCTTTGCCGGATGCCTTTCTCTCGGAGCATCCGTTGATACTGTTTATGTTGGTACTGCCAGCCCTGATCAGAATGGAGAATGAGGTTTGTTCCGTCCGGCATTTTTGCAAATGCCTCGTTCAGCATGGTTGTCACCATGCTGAGCACGGGACGCTCCGATATGGTATAGCTGACCAGATTGCTGCTGTGCAGATCGAGAATCGGGGACAGATAGAGTTTCTCCCCAAACAAGTTGAACTCCGTCACATCCGTGACCCACTTCTGATTGGACTTGTCTGCATGGAAATCCCAATTTAACAGATTTGGTGCAACTTTACCCACATTTCCCTCATAAGAACGGTATTTCTTCATTCGGACGCGGCAAATCAGCCCTAACTCCTTCATAAGTCGCTGAACGGTTTTATGATTCACAAGGAACCCTCGGCTGCGCAGCACTGTCGTAATCCGCCGGCAGCTGTATCTGCCCTTGTTTTCGTGGAAAATCGTTGTGATTTCTTCCTTAACAGATGTATATTTGTCTATTTTCTGCATTTGTTTCGAGTGATAATAGAACGTTGCACGGGGCAGTTGAGCGATTGAAAGCAGAAGATTGAGAGAATATTTTTGCCTTAGCTTCTGAACTACCAGCGTTTTGTGCTGGCGTCGTTCGATGGCCAATGCCTCTGATCCTTCTGATAGATAAATATGCTCCCCGTTTCTGACCTGAGTGGCACTGCTTACTTCAAATCGTCTCGCTGTTTCGCAGTAACTCAACTTTTCTTCCATCATGGTTTCCACGACCAGTTTCTTAAACTCCGGCGTGTATCGTTTGTTCGGTTTTCCTCTTGACATAATAAATCACCCCATCTGTTAGATAGTGTATCATACTGTCTAACAAATGGGGTGCAGTTCAATAGCAGTCGCTTCTGTTTAATTGCCACTGGTTGCGTTTGCGGCATCGCTTGAAGTTGTGCTTGCCGGAGAGGCAAACAGCGCAGTCTGGCGTTCGTCGCCGCCGAACAGGTTGTTATATTGTACGCGCTCGTAATCTTCAATCAGCGGGGTAAATTTTGTGGTATCCAGATGGCTGTATGCGTTGCCTTCACTATCGAAATAGCCGGCAAAGGTCATCGCCGGAATGGTTTTCTGCAGATTCCACAGGTATTTTCCGTAGGCACTGGTTTCAATGCCTGTGTTGCGCAGCACATACTGCGCGAGAAAGTTCAGACTGGTGATCTTCGTCGAATCGCCGGTCAGCGGATAATTGGCCCAGATGATGAACGGCACCTTAAACTTATCCATATACTGCGCCATGGTCATCTCGTCCTGAGTCACGCCGTACGCCTTATCGAGAAATTCCTGCTCGACAGACGGCTGATGATCGCCGAACATAACGAGAATGGTCGGCTCAGTCTGTGACGAGAAGTAGTCGATCAGCTTTTTGAAGGCCTCATCGGTCTTATTGGCGAGCGTCAGATACTGCTCTGCCTTGGGGTACACGCCCGGCTCATCGGCGACCTGCACCTCGGCGGGGTAATCCTCAACCGTGTAGCTGCCGTGGTTTTGAATCGTCACATTGAACAGAAACAGCGGTGTGCTTTCGTCCTTATGCTCAAACTCCCAAATAATCTGCTCGAAGTCGGAATCGTCGCTGACGTAGCCATGCTCCTCGGTCTGCGGTACGTCCATGTCCTCGCCGCACTTGAATGAGTCAAAGCCCAGGCGCGGATACGCGATATTACGCTGCCACGAGGTCCGCTCACCCGGATGAAACGCACGCGTCTCGTAGCCGTAACCCTTGAGCAGCGTAGCCAGTGAATCCGTCGGACCGAGAATGTACTGCTGATACGGGATACTGCCCGATGGCAGGAAGTTCATCGAATTACCGGTCAGAAACTCGAACTCGCTCGTGCTTGTGCCCGCGCCGAATACCGAGGTGTAGGCGTGGCCGTGGATCGCGTTCGACACGCTGTTGATGTAATTCATTGGGCTTTCCGTGAGTGTCAGATTGCCGAAGTCCTCAAAGTCCGCCCATGACTCATTCATAATAGCAACAATATTCGGGTGATCAACGCCGACATTCGGTGTCGGGTCATTCTCTGCACCATTCACAATAGCGTTGACGCGTTCCGGCGTGGTATCATCCGGTTTTTCCACTTCCATAAATTCGGTGTTTCGCAGAAATTCTGCAGCGGCACCGCCGGTCTGGTAGGCACCGAGCTGATCCCACACGTCGGTCTCTACGCCGAACATGCCCAGCATTTGCGGGTGGGCGATCGGGATGAGACACAGCAGACCGGCAATCAGCACGGAACCGCGGCGCAGCAGATCGCCTTTGCGCGGTCGAAAATGCCCCATCTTATAATAAGGGCGCAGCGCCCACGCAAGCAGTGCAACCAGCATAATGCAGATGGCAATTTGCCAGGTCATAGACAGGCTGTAACTGCCTGCAACGGCCACAGCGGTACCGAGCGCCTTAAAGTCCCACGGCAGAATAGGTGTGCCGCGGAAGACAGAAACGAAGTAGTTCGCAGCGCCCCACATACCGGCCAGAATGTGCAGCAGCACGCAGCAGACCGCCGGATAGCCGATAACCGCACAGCCGATCCAGTAGAGTGCGCTGAGGCATAGCCAGTTAGCCAGCGCCACGCCTGCGCTCATATTCCACGGCGGAGAGCCGAGCACAAGCTGCATCAGCCAAAACGCGGTAAGCGGTGTCAGCAGCAGCAGTAGCAGCCGCTGCGCCCTTGTGTTTTGGCGCAGCGGCACATCACGCCGCGGCAGCAGCTGTCTGATCAGTGAACCAACTTTTTTCATAAACCGTTCTCCTTGTAAAAAAAGTTCCCACAAGAGCGGAATTATACACTAAATTGGGGAAAATGTCAAGGTTAGATGCGGCTTACAGGGCACGCGACGGAGACAGGCAGGTATACTATTTTAATACAGGCATTGTATGGCGCAAAAATAAATAAAAAAGTGCTTGACATTCGCTGTCGGATTTGGTATTCTATTAAAGCTGTCTCTCAGAGACGAGCGTAAAACCGAAAAGTTTGATTTAGAACCGATTGAGGTTCTGAAAAAGAATTTGAAAAAAG
>NZ_QUJR01000028.1:4224-4632 GCF_003480945.1 Butyricicoccus sp. AM27-36 | reverse complement strand
TATATGCGAATCCGATTCAAGACAACGGACGCGCGATATGTGATTGAAAAAATCCTGCGACTGAACATGAAATATGTAATCTCCGAGGACGGCGGTGTGTACGGCTATTCGTACCGCTTCATGCACGGCAACATTCTCGTTCTGTCCTCGCCTGATGAAGAAAAGGGCGTGCTGCTGGAACTGCGCGGGTGTGGCTGCCGCGAGTTTGAGTGTTATCTGCGCGGACAGAAACGGTCGTGGTATGAGTTTATGCGCGACTGTGCCGCCGAGGGCTGCGTATTCAAGCGTATTGACCTTGCAATCAACGACCATGCAGGACTGCTCCATGTGCCGACGCTGTACCGCAAGCGCGTTACTGGCGAGTGTGTCACGCGACTGCGGAATGTGGAATACTTCGCGTCCGGTCGG
>NZ_QUJR01000028.1:0-4214 GCF_003480945.1 Butyricicoccus sp. AM27-36 | reverse complement strand
CTGGAACTGCGCGGGTGTGGCTGCCGCGAGTTTGAGTGTTATCTGCGCGGACAGAAACGGTCGTGGTATGAGTTTATGCGCGACTGTGCCGCCGAGGGCTGTGTATTCAAGCGCATTGACCTTGCAATCAACGACCATGCAGGACTGCTCCATGTGCCGACGCTGTACCGCAAGCGCGTTACTGGCGAGTGTGTCACGCGACTGCGGAATGTGGAATACTTCGCGTCCGGTCGGGAAAATTCGTGGGAAACCGACGAGGACTTAAAGATGGAGATGGGTCACACGCTCTATCTTGGCTCAAAGGATTCCGATGTGTACTTCTGTATCTATGAGAAAGCACAGGAGCAAAAGGCTAAGTTTGGCAAGTCGATTGAGGACGCAGACATTCTCAACCGCTTTGAACTGCGGCTGACGAACAACGCGGCGGAAAATTCCGCAGACGCGCTCATGGACAGCGAGGACGCGGCAGGAACAGCGTTTTCCATCATCAACAACTATGTGCGCTTCATCGAGCCGCAAGCCGATAAGCGGCGTTATGACTGTCCTACGGACAAACACTGGGAACAGTTCATGCAGGGCGAGGAACGCAAGCTGAAACTGACAATGAAGCCGAAACCGTTTGACTTGGAGCGCACGGAAAATTGGATTAACACACAGGTTGCAAAATCTATCAAAATGCTGCAAGAAATCGAGAAAATGAAAGGTCGGGATTTTGTGCAGCAGCTTTTGGATGGTACAGTGCTGAACGAAAAGCATAGGAAGATTGTCGCGCAGGTGACGAGCGGATTGGAGTAAAAGAACAGCCACCGGAGAAAATTCTCTGGTGGCTGTTTGCTTAAAAAGTCGAATATTATGGTTCAATTTCGTGAAAATGTAATGTGTTTACAGTATTATCAAAAAAGTCTGCATAATCAGAATTTATGACGGCTGTAAACGAATCAAATTGTGGTTCAACCGAACAGGTAAACATCGTGCAAGCCTTTTCACGATCATCCCATTGTTGACGCTCTGCCGAACTCATATTCTCTACATCAGTAACAGAAAATTGTTCCCATGCCTTTTCATATTGTTGCCGTAATTCAGCATTTTCAACTGTCATAAGGCTACAATTAACACTCACTATTACGGGTATAGAAGTATCATTTATGTTGAGGTTTCCATTAGCTTCATAATAGTTTTCTGTGGAACACAGAGAGAACGAAAAACTTAATTCATCGCACGAATAAGTTGTAGATTCTAAAAGTAAACCTTTCACTTTCCATGCGTCATGTTTTTCTTTGACAACCTCTACATCATATAAATCCGTATCATTTATCATGTATTGAAACGACATAATACCCGATTTACCTGATTGATTGACTTCACCCTCACCGCTTCCGCCAACAAATGTGACTGTGTAATCTGAACCATATCTTGCAGTCAAGAAGGAATTATCCGTCATATACTCATCGGCCACGGTTTGGTCAGTTGCCAATATTCCCGAAGGAACCGATAGTTTACCGGCAGAACATCCCGATAATATTCCTACTAAAGTAGATAACAGCAATAAAAGCACCTTCTTCAAGAATAAATTCACCTCCACGAAAAAGATTCCACTTTGTTATTCGACTTACGATTCATAATTTTATATCCGCCATACTTACTTTTCCAATAAAGTTTCTCATCGTAAGCACTACGCATTGTACTATTGGGGAATGTTAGTGTAACATCCATAATAATATTTTCTTTCTTGACAGAATTAAGTTTGAAGACTGTTAGCCACCAATGCCCCGACGAGGAACGGGAAGCAAAAGCACTGGTAGTATACGAATCACCGCCATTTTTCTTCTGTACCACTTCTCTAAATGCAATGCTCATACCAATGTATTCGCTAGAATACGCTGCTCGATACCATGCAACATTTTTAGATAACGGTTCCGTATTTTTTATCATGGAAAACAATTTATCAAATGCTTCTGTTCCAGTAAACACTGCACCATCGCATCGCATCTTTTGAAAATATTGACTAAGTGACATCGTACCATCTAAAACATATAGACCAACTTCGCCGCCAGCAGTAGGACCATATTCGCCCTTCCAACATTCCACACGCCATGTTTTGTTGTTATATTGGAATATACAGGACAAAAAATTAATATTGATACCTGGAACAATATTCATATACTTGTCGAAAAGGTCCATATAGCCAAATGTCCGCTGCCAACCATATTCAGAAGAATAAAAATATTGTCCACCATACGAGTATTCAAAACCAAATTTTTGAGCTACCGAATCAATTGTAGCAGATATGCTGGGGCGTTTGCTTGTTTTTAGATACTTATCTACAATCCAACCCGTTTTACCTTTATATTGAACTTTAGCCCAATTATAATTGTTATTGTTTTTCTTCTCGTTTAAATATGTAACAGCAGTATTATATTGCAATGTCGCGAGAACATTATATGATGTACCTGCGCCACTACGCATATAGACATTATCAGTAGCAACATATCGCGTATTCGATGATGCAAGTCCAGCCCAATCAGAATAATTAACCACATTATTCCCGCAATACCCATACCAATTCTCGCCGTCCTTGATGGGGTCCTCCTGCGTGAACCGGTGGTCGGCAGGGTCGTAGAAACGATTCTGCGCGAAATACAGGTCAAGCACTTCGTCCCAAGTGTAGCCGGTGTAATTGTTAGAGTTGTCAATGCCGCTGAAATTCGTATCCGTATAGGTTTCGGTCAGCGGATTGCCCCACGGGTCATAGATCGTGTGCGAGATTACCTTGCCGTTTTCATCTACGGCAAACAGTGTACTGCCAAGGTGGCTGGCGCGATACCACACCTTGCGCACATCGTTTGCAGCAAAGTCACTTTGCAGGTTTTCACCGCCTTCGCCGCGCTTCGTGCCGGCTGCATAGCCATACTCTGCGGAGATTCGGGTGCCGTTCTCATCATACACATAACGCTGCGTGAAGCTGCCGTCCTCTGTGGCCAGTATATCACGATTGGCAATGGAAAGATAGTCCACAACATAGTTCTTTGTTACGGTTTCAAAATTGCTCTGGAAGGTCGTGCCTACCTCGGTTTCCCATGTGCGCTGCCAGAAAAAGCGTCCATCCTTCAAGAAGTCCAGATAATCGGTGCCGTGCGAACCGTCCTTCAAGTCGGAGTTTGCATGACCGGCATTCTTGTTATCGCGCACCTGTACATTCTTAATGCGTACATTGAGCGCATTGTAGGTGTAGGTGCTACTCTGGCCGTCCTCGGTCTTGCCGGTTTTCAGCTTGTTCTGTGCCGTGTAGGTATATTCGGTCGTGCCGTCCGGTGCAGCCTTCTTAATCAGATTGCCCGCCGCGTCATAGGTATAAGTGGTCGTACCGTCCTTACCGGTCTTGCTGGTCAGACGGTTTTGCAGGTCGTAGGTGTAAGTGTTCGTACCGTCGGAAAGCAGATTGCCCGCAAGGTCGTAGGAATACTTCGTATTCTTGCCTTCAACATTGGTGCGGATAAGCTGGTTTGCCTTATCGTAGTAGTAGCGTACCAGCTCGTCCTTCTTGTCAATGTCTACACCGGAACGGTTCTCACTTACGATATTGCCCGCGTCATCGTAGGTATACGCAGTCTGACGGCGTGTGCTGTTGCTCTTGGTGACTTCCTTTTGCAGCGTCAGCAGACCGGCAGCGTTGTAGTCGTACTCGGTCGTGCTGCCGTCACTGTGACCTTCCTTGATCGAGCGTCCTTCCGCATCGCGGGTGTAGGTAACGCCGGTGCCGTCGTGGTCGGTCTGGGACTTCACATTGCCGAGAATATCATACGCGGTCGTAACAGCCTTGCCGTCGGGGTAGGTGATGGACAGACGGTTGTTTGCCGCGTCGTAGGTGTACGCCGTGGTCGTGCCGTCCTCATTTGTGACAGCGGTGGTGCGGGAAAGCGCGTCGAACGCAAATGCTACCGTGCCGTTTGCATCCTTGGCCGTGGTCATGTTGCCTGCCTTGTCATAGGCGAAGGTCGCAGTACCATCCGCATCCTTCCGGGACACCATGCGATACAGCTTATCATAGGTGTAAGCGGTCTGCTTTCCGTTTTCATCAACTTGCGTCAGTACATTGCCTTCCTTGTCATGCGTGTAGGTAGTCACGCTGCCCAGCGGAGAGGTTTCGGTCAGCAGATTGCCCGCTGCGTCATAGGCATAAGTGGTCGCGGCCTTCTCGTCACCGCCGCCGTACA
>NZ_QUJR01000027.1:665-4812 GCF_003480945.1 Butyricicoccus sp. AM27-36 | reverse complement strand
CCGCGCTATGTTTACCTCTGCTTCGACACCGGCCACTTCACGTTCTCCAAGGAGGACGCCGTCAAGGCTGCTAAGGAGTTCGGCCCGCGTATCGGCCACGTTCACCTCAAGGACATCCGTCCGGACATGATGGAAAAGGCTTACGCCGAGGGCTTCAAGTTCCGCAAGGCGGTTCTCGAGGGCTGCTTCACCATTCCGGGTGACGGCTGCGTCGACTATCCGGGCGTATTCAAGGCTCTGCACGATGCACACTACGAGGGCTGGTTCATCGTAGAGGCCGAGCAGGACCCGGCAAAGGCAAATCCGCTCGAGTATGCCAAGATGGCACGCGAGTATATCAAGAAAACCGCAGGTATCTGATAAGGAGGATTACAAATGGAGAAGATTCGTTTCGGTATCGTTGGTATCGGTATGATGGGCCGTATGCACGCCACCAGCCTGCAGCGTAACCCTCACGCAGAGGTTGTAGCGGTTTGCGCCCGCACCGAGAGCAAGGTCAAGGCGTTTCAGGAGGAATTCGGCGTACCGTATGGCTACACCAATGTAGACGAGCTGGTAAACAATCCCGAGGTTGACGCAATCGTTGTTGCAACCGGCGCAGATGCTCACAAGGCACCGTGTCTGGCAGCCTGCAAGGCAAAGAAGCACATCTTCTGTGAGAAGCCGCTGGCTAAGACCCTCGAGGACTGTGAGGAGATCGAGAAGGCCGTAGCCGAGAACGGCAGCAAGTGCTTCACGGTCGGCTTCATGCGCCGCTTCGACCCGTCCTACGCAGAGGCGAAGGAGAAGATCCGCGCCGGCGCGATCGGCAAGCCGATCCTGTTCAAAGGCGTATCGCTCGACCCGTCCAGCGTGCTCGAGGCACATCTGGAAGGCGTCAAGAAGGGCATTTACGTTCCGTGGTTTATCGAGATGGGCAGCCACGACACCGACCTTGCACGTTGGTTCCTCGAGGGCGATCCGGTCGATTCCTTTGCAACCGGCGATGCTTATGTCTGCACCGGTCTGGCAGATTACAACGACTATGACAACGGTTTCTCGCTGACCAAGTTCGATAACAACACCACCGCTTACATTCAGGTAGGCCGCACCGCAACCTGCAGCCACGTTGAGAGCGAAATCGTCGGCACCAAGGGCACGCTGCGTGTCAACTCGGTACCGCGCAAGAATTACCTCTCGCAGTTCACCGAGAACGGCTTCGTAGAGGAGTGCCAGGAGAGCTTCCTTGCTCGCTGGGGCGAAGCGTTCCAGGCGGAGATCGACGACTTCGTTGACTGTGTACGCACCGGCCGCAAGCCGGAGACCACCGCACACGACGGCACGATGAGCCTCAAGTTCTGTCTGCAGCTGCATCAGGCATATCTGGACGGTAAGAAGAAGTAAATTACAACCGCTTTTTATGGCAATACCGCATAATTGGACAAGAGCGATTTGCGAGTAAATTTTGCGCACTGATAAGGCGCGGTTTTGCAGCAATACTGACGTATTGCAAGAAATCGCAACGCAATCAGGGGACAAAATTTCCGCAAAGCGCCGCAGCTTTAAGTGTGCGGTGTTGCCTTAGATAAAGGAAAAAAGGAGATTCACATCATGAGCAAGAAGGAACTCGCTATTGGCGTACTGGGCGCAGGCGGCAACATTGGCCACACCCATTCTCAGAACATTGCAACCTATGTAGACGGCGCTCGTTTGGCTGCTGTTTACGATCTGAACACCGAGCGCGCCGAGGAGGTCGCTAAGACCTACGGCGCAAAGGTAATGGCAAGCGCAGAGGAGCTGATCGCTTCTCCCGAAATCGACGCTGTTGTTATCGCATCCTGGGACGGCACCCACGCTGATCTGGCGGTAAAGTGCATCCAGGCCGGCAAGCCGGTATTCTGCGAGAAGCCGCTGGCTACCACCCTTGAGGACGCGAAGAAGGTCGTAGAAGCGGAGAAGGCTTCCGGCAAGCGTCTGCTGCAGATCGGCTTCATGCGTCGCTTTGACCCGGACTACATCAAGATGAAGAAGATCCTCGACTCCGGCGAGCTGGGTGCTCCGCTGATGGCGCACTGCATCAGCCGTACCCGCAGCCATCCGAAGAACCACACCACCGAGCAGCACATCACCAACATTGCCATCCACGAGATCGACATCTGCCGCTGGCTGCTGGGTGAGAACCTGAACGAAGTCGCTGTTCGTTTCCCGCGTGCTACCTGCTTCGCAGAAGGCACCTGCCAGGACCCGCAGCTGGTACTTATGCAGTCTGACTCCGGCGTACTGATCGACGTTGAGGTTTCCGGCAACAGCTACTACGGCTATGAGATCCTGTGCGAGCTGGTTTGCGAGAAGGGCACCATCCGCCTGCCGGTAGCGGCAGAGCCGATCGTCCGTTCTTACCTGCAGTGCGGTCAGGCCATCCCGGAGGACTGGACCAACCGTTTCGTAGTTGCTTATCAGGAAGAACTGCAGCACTGGGTAGATTACCTGCAGGGCAAGACCGACGTTCCGGGCCCGGGTGCTGAGGACGGCTACGAGGCCTGCAAGATCTCCGACGCACTGATCAAGGCACAGACCACCGGTCAGTGGGAAAAGGTAGAGGCATAATCCCCCACGAATGGTATACAGCAGGGGCGGGAATAGGTGTGAAACCGCCCCTGTTGATATAAAGAAGGTCATATTACCCGGTAATATGATTCCAATAGACAACTTGTCTAACAGGAGGAAAGAAAGATGAAGAGAAGCAACCTTTTTAAGCGTTCCGCAGCGATGCTGCTGGCAGGACTGATGGCAGTTTCCATGAGTGCATGCGGCGGCAGCAGCGCATCCGGCAATGACTCCGGCGATTCCCAGGCAAGCAGCAGCGGCGACACCCATAAGCTGAGCGTAGTGCTCAAGACCACCTCTTCCGAATACTGGAGCTACGTTATCGCAGGCATCGAGCAGGCGGAAAAGGATCTCGGCAACGTAGAAGTTGACGTACGCGGTGCAAACAGCGATACCGACTTCGACGGTCAGCTGAACATGGTAGAGACCATTGTAAACGCAGATATGTGCGAGGCGATCGCTATCGCACCGCTGCAGGCAGACCAGATCGCAAATGCACTGACCGGCGTCAAGATCCCGGTGCTGGCGATCGACACCAATTTTGATCAGGCGGAAACCTTTATCGGCACGGCGCACGAGGACGCTGCTTACGAGGGCGGCAAGTATGTAGCCGAGAAGATCGGTAAGGGCGGCAAGGTTGTTATTCTGGCGAATATCCAGGGCGAGTCCACCTCTGAGGCTCGTGTAGCCGGTTACAAGAAGGCACTTGAAGAAGGCGGCTGCGAGATTATCTCCACGCAGTACACCGACGGCGTAGGCGACAAAGCCGTGACCGTAACCGACGGCGTTCTCCAGTCCTTCGCGGACATCGATGCGATCGTATGCTGCGCAGACGATGTTGCGCTCGGCGCATCCCGTGCCATCAAGCAGGCAGGCCGTGACGGCGACGGCATCATCGTATGCGGCTTCGACGGCATCTCCTCCGGCGTACAGGCAGTTGTTGACGGCGAAATTTCCTGCACCGTTGCACAGGACCCGTACAACATGGGCTACCAGTGCGTTGAGAGCCTGCTCGACGTTGTAGAAGGCGAAAAGCTGGATGACTTCATCGACACCGGCTGTAAGGTCATTACTCCGGACAATGCACAGGAGTATCTGGGCAAGCTGAAGAGCCTGGTATAAGCATCATTTTCTGATCCCTCACTCTCACTCTCGCGCTTGGGAAAACGCTCCAATGTTCTTCCCATTCTTCATGTCATTTAAGACACACTCTCTAATATTTTTATTCTCTCTCTTTTAACTAACCCATAAGTTTTCTTCTCATATTGCTGGAAAAGCCGCTTATGCGGCTTTTCCTATACCCCGATTCGGTTTGGCGAAAGGATATTTGACCAATGTATCAGATTTTGAAAAAGCAAACGCTGAACGCAAACACCAAGCTGATGGTGATCGAGGCACCGCACGTTGCCCGCAAGGCAGAGCCGGGTCAGTTCATCATCCTGCGTGTCAGCGCAGAAGGCGAGCGTATTCCGCTCACGATCGCAGATTTTGACCGCGAAAAGGGTTCCGTCACGATCATTTTCCAGGAGGTCGGCGCAACGACGATGGCGCTCGGTGCACT
>NZ_QUJR01000027.1:0-655 GCF_003480945.1 Butyricicoccus sp. AM27-36 | reverse complement strand
TGTATCAGATTTTGAAAAAGCAAACGCTGAACGCAAACACCAAGCTGATGGTGATCGAGGCACCGCACGTTGCCCGCAAGGCAGAGCCGGGTCAGTTCATCATCCTGCGTGTCAGCGCAGAAGGCGAGCGTATTCCGCTCACGATCGCAGATTTTGACCGCGAAAAGGGTTCCGTCACGATCATTTTCCAGGAGGTCGGCGCAACGACGATGGCGCTCGGTGCACTGAATGAGGGCGACTGCCTGCATGATTTTGTCGGTCCGCTCGGCAAGGCGAGCGAGCTTGAGGGTCTCAAGAAGGTCGCTGTTGTCGGCGGCGGTCTGGGCTGCGCTATCGCATATCCGCAGGCCAAGAAGCTGCATGAAATGGGCGCTGAGGTTGACCTGATCGCCGGTTTCCGAAGCAAGGACATCATCATCCTCGAGGACGAGATGAAGAACGCCTGCACCAACCTGCACATCGTGACCGACGACGGCTCGAACGGCCGCAAGGCACTGGTTACACAGGTGCTCAAGGAGCTGATCGACGCGGGCAACCAGTACGATGCCGTTATCGCCATCGGCCCGATGATCATGATGAAGTTTGTCTGCGAGACCACCCGTCCGTACGGCATCAAGACCATCGTTTCCATGAACACCATCATGGTTGACGGTAC
>NZ_QUJR01000026.1:590-4903 GCF_003480945.1 Butyricicoccus sp. AM27-36 | reverse complement strand
TCGTATACGCAGGTCGTCAAGCTGACCGGCATCAGCAAGTCCACGCTCATCCGGGAGAGGAAGCGGAGGCAGCTTTTTGCAATCTGCGAACCATTCGCATATTGACAAACCGAAAACCTGTGTTATAATAATTTGCGAATAGTTCGCAGATTGGAGGGGCAGCTATGTCAAAATACAGCACCCAGCAGCGAAAGGCGCTGCTGCACTATCTGAGCGAACACCCGGACGAGCATCTGTCCACCCGGCAGATCGCGCAGGCGCTCGCCGCTGAAAAAATCAGCCTGAGCGCAGTTTACCGCAATCTTGCGGCACTCGAAGCCGAGGGGAAAGTGCGCCGCTGTGCCAGACCCGGCACACGCGAGGTATTCTATCAATACACCGATGCCGCGCCGTGCAAGGGCGTGCTGCACATGACCTGCACCCAATGCGGACAGACCTTTCACCTGTCCGAGCAAACTGCCGTACGGCTCACCGCGCAGCTGGACGAACGCGAGGGCTTTGCGCTCGACTGCGGCGAAACCGTGCTGTTCGGCGTGTGCAGAAACTGCCGCAAATAAAACTGTTATCACGTTATCAAAGGAGGGACACAACATGAAAAAGCATCTCAGGATTGCGAAGATCCTGCTGGCGGTGCTGCTGCTGGCTGCCATGCTGTGCCCTCTTATCTTCATCACCGCAGAGGCCGACCATGACTGCACCGGCGCGGACTGCGCCATCTGCCACCAGATCAACCTCTGCGAAAACCTGCTGAACAGCCTTGGCACTGCCACGGCTGTCTGTGCTGCCGCTGCGGCAGTGGTGTATCTTCTGTGCCGCATGATCACGCTCGGTGCGGAAACCGATTGCACATTTACGCTCGTTTCCCTCAAGGTAAAGCTCTCGAATTAAATATGGGTAATACAGGGGTAAGGGCGTGCTCATCGCGCTGTGCTCCTCTCTGCTCGGCGGTGCTGTCGGTGTTCTGCGCGGTGTGCGGCATCCTGCTGTCCATTCTGGCGGGCACGCCGGTCGGCTCGACCATCGTTGCGGTGGATATCGCGGCGTTCTGCCTGTTTACGCTGGCCGGCAGGCTGAAAGGCGGTGCATCGGCATGAGAAAAACGTTTTGCGCGCTGCTCTCCGGTGTTCTGGCGCTCTCGCTCTGCGCCTGCGGTCAGCCGGTCGAGGATATCACGGTCACCGGGGAGTTCCGGTCGTATCAGGATCAGGACGGGATCACCTGCTATCGGCTGGTCGATGCGGTGTTGTCTTAAAACATAAAAAGAGTTGGCATCAGCCAGATTATCTGCTGATGCCAACTCTTTTGCCGTATAGAAGTAATCTGATACTGACAGTTAGAATCAAATATTCCGCCGCTTCCTCTTGCGGATGAGCGTGGACTTGCTGATGCCGGTTAGCTGCACGACCTGCACATCCTCTGCCGCACGGCAGCAGATACTTAAAAATGTGATTCAACCGTAATAATTCGCTCATAAAATGTGAATAGGCTAAGAATTCTCGCTTTAATTTTGTGCGGGCAATTGCATTTCTCCGTCTATCGGGATATAATACCCTCATAAGAGGTGAAACCAAATGCTCTATCTAAAACGCAAAATCGACGCTTTTCTGTCGAAATGGAAAGCAAATCCGGATAAAAAGCCGCTTATCGTCAAAGGGCCGCGGCAGGTCGGCAAGACCGAATCCATTCAGCGCTTCGCCGCAGAGAACTACACGAGCGTTATCACGATCAACTTCGTGGAAGAGCCAAAGTACAAAATGATCACCGCGGACGGCTACAAAGCGGCGGATATCATCAAAAATATCTCGCGCATCGACCCGTCTAAGCGGTTTATTGAGGGCGAAACCCTGATTTTTTTCGATGAACTGCAGGAGTTTCCCGACATTGCGACCGCGCTCAAATTCTTCAAGATCGACGGACGGTTCGACATCATTTGCAGCGGTTCCATACTCGGTCTCAACTACCGTAAAATTGAGAGCAACAGTGTCGGCTACAAGACCGATTACGAAATGTTCTCACTGGATTTTGAGGAATTTTTGTGGGCCGGCGGCTACGACGATGCCTTTATTGACGATATGCTGACGCACATGCGCACGCTGACGCCGTTCAACGAACTGGAAATGTCGGTCTGCGGCGAGCTGTTCCTTAACTACTGCATTCTCGGCGGCATGCCCGCCGTTGTCCGCGAGTTCATCGAAAAGGGCACGTTTGAAGGCTCACTCGAAACCCAGCGTCAGCTCATCGCGGACTACAAGGAAGATATCCGCAAATACGCGGACGGCATGGACCAGACCCGCATTTTGAACGTGTTTCAGCACATCCCGGTCCAGCTTGCCAAGGACAACAAGAAATTCCAGATTTCCAAGGTCGCGTCCGGTGCGCGTTTCCGCGATTACCGCGGCTGCATTGAGTGGCTGAACGATGCCGGCATGGTCACCATCTGCTACTGCCTGAATTTCCCCGAACTACCGCTCAAGGGCAATTACGACGAGACAAAGTACAAGCTGTATTTTGCGGACAGCGGTCTGCTCATTGCCATGCTGGATGAGGAAGCGCAGGAGGACTTGCGCGCCAACAAAAACCTCGGCGTGTACAAGGGCGCGCTGTATGAGAATGTAGTCGGTGAAGCGCTCGTCAAGGCCGGGTATCAGCTGTATTACTACAAGCGCGAGAATTCCACGCTCGAGCAGGATTTCTTCGTCCGAACGGCATCCGCGCTCATTCCGGTCGAGGTCAAGGCCCAGAGAGGTACGGCGAAATCTCTCCGCACACTCATCACCAGTGATAAGTATGCGGATATTCACTATGGCATCAAATTTGCCGCCGGAAATGTCGGTTTTAGTGACGATATTTATACGTTTCCGTACTTTTGCGCATTTCTACTCAAACGGTATCTGGCGGGTGAGCAGAGCGAAAAGTTGTAACTTTGTGACGTTGTAACTTTATAACTTTATAACGTTATATCTCTTTATTAATTCAGAAATTCATTCAGACCGTGTATTTCTTACTCTTTTCTGTCAGGAAGATGAAGCAGTGAAGTATAAATAAAGCAGTTTTCCGGTTGATGATTTGTTACCTGCTAAAAAGGAAGAGCCCCCTCACGAATGGGATACAACCTTTGATCGCAAAAACTGACATAAACTTTTGAACATCTTTATGAACGCCAATCCAAGCAGCAAAACCCGGAGTACACAGCCTAAAATTCAGCTGTGTGCTCCGGGTTCTCTTTATGGCAAAATTGTGCGGTATCGGTCTGACAAGCAACGGATTTGATGGTGCAAATCCAGCTTGACGGGGTGGAAGCCCTGTGCCCCCGTTTTTCAGCCGCACGGCGGAAAAAGCTCTGAATACGCCCGTCCGGCACGCCTGTGTCGGAGAGCAGCTCCTTCAAAAGTGCCCTTGATCCGCTGTCGTTCAGGTTTGTGTACTCGATCCTTTCCAATGCCGAACGCTTATCCGGCAAATCAGTGTCCGCGCCGCAGCCCGCGAATGCGGAAGCGATAAGAATAACACATATAGCCAGCATTGTCTGCCGAAATGATTTCATAATCTGCTCCATCCTTTCCTTTGACCATCGACTATTTTGCAAAGATTATTATACCATTCTAGCATAAGGTCTATGTTAAGCAAGAGGTCTTTGGGGCGATTGGAACAGCGGAAGGCTGGCTTTCACCACGCGGCTGACAAAGCGTATTATCTCATCCTTGCTGTACTTGTCATAGCCCTCCACGACGATATGCATCATTCCATTTGGCAGATGGGTATACATCATCTCAAGATCTGTTTCACTGGCATTGGGCAGTTCTTTCCGCCAGTAGGCAATACTGTCATCCTTGGCCAGGGCAATCATCCGCATAAGGACAGTTGAGTTTGTATTCTCCAAAATCAGGACTCGACACACCGCCTGATTCTGATTGACCATATCGTAGATGGCTTCGATCAGAGCCGTCACATCAAACGAATTGACATAGCGAAGGGATTTCTCAAATGTGTTGAACCGCGCCCCATTCGCTGTCTTCCCAGAAAAAGACGGCTATTCTTTTGAAGAATAGCCGTCCTGCTTTTTCGCTTGATGTGTATGCACCTGAAATCATTTCTCAAACAGATACAGGAGGTATCCGTAGCCCTCGGCCTCCATTTTTTCATAGGGGACGAAGCGCAGAGCCGCACTGTTGATGCAGTAGCGCACGCCATTGGGGGACTCCGGATCGTCGGCGAACACATGACCAAGGTGAGAATCTCCGGCACGGCTTCTGACCTCTGTGCGGCGCATGCCGTGGCTCAGGTCCTCCAGTTCCACCACGGCAGGCTCTTCA
>NZ_QUJR01000026.1:0-580 GCF_003480945.1 Butyricicoccus sp. AM27-36 | reverse complement strand
TCTCAAACAGATACAGGAGGTATCCGTAGCCCTCGGCCTCCATTTTTTCATAGGGGACGAAGCGCAGAGCCGCACTGTTGATGCAGTAGCGCACGCCATTGGGGGACTCCGGATCGTCGGCGAACACATGACCAAGGTGAGAATCTCCGGCACGGCTTCTGACCTCTGTGCGGCGCATGCCGTGGCTCAGGTCCTCCAGTTCCACCACGGCAGGCTCTTCAATGGGCTTTGTGAAAGCCGGCCAGCCGCAGCCGCTCTCGTACTTATCCGTGGAGGAAAAAAGCGGCTCACCGGTCACGACATCCACATAGATGCCCTTTTCAAACTTGTCCCAGAACTCGCCCGTGAAGGCGCGCTCCGTGCCGCTCTCCTGCGTGATGCGGTACTGCTCCGCCGTCAGCTTGTCCCGGATGGACTCCGCCGCGGGCTTCTGATAGTCGCCCGGGTCGATTTGGCAGTAGCCGTCCGGATTCTTTTCGAGGTAGTTCTGGTGGTATTCCTCGGCGGGATAGTAGTTCTTGAGCGGGCCGATCTCCACAAAGAATTTCTCGCTGCGGCCGCGCTCGATCTCCGCGATGCG
>NZ_QUJR01000025.1:330-5193 GCF_003480945.1 Butyricicoccus sp. AM27-36 | reverse complement strand
AGCTATGACGAACTCGGCGGTAAGACTGCTACCACCTATGACGCAAACGGCAACCAGCTTACTGTAACTGACCCGAAAGGCAACAAAACTTCGTATCAGTACAACCGCAAAGACCAGATTACGGTTATCACCTATGCGGACGGCAGCGAAACCCGCTATACCTACAATGCGCTCGGCAATGTCAGCGAAGTGACCGACCAGAACGGCAATGCAACCAGGTACACCTATGACGCACTCGGCAGAACGCATACCGAAACCAACGCAGTAGGTGTTGTGACCGAATACGGCTACGACAAGGTAGGCAACACGGTTTCTGTCACTAAGGACGGAACGGTAATCGCGAAGAGCGAGTACGACGGTGCATATCGTGTGGTAAAAATGATTGACGGACTGGGTAATGCAGGAACCAAGCAGTATGACGGTGTAGGCAATGTTCTGGTTTCCACTGACCGTGAAGGCAATGCAACACAGTATGCCTACGACAAAAACTATAACCTGCTCAAGACCACCGACGCAGAAGGCGGCGTGTCCTCGTCTGCTTATGACGCGCTGGGGCGTGTCGTTTCTGAAACCGATGAAAACGGCAGCGCAACGACCTACACCTACGATAAGAACGGCAATGTACTGACCGAAACCGACGCACTTTCCGGTGTTGTTACCAACACCTACGACGCCCGCGGCAGAGTAGCCGCAACTACGGACAAGCTGGGTGCAACGACTACCTACACCTATGATGCAGCCGGTAATCTCCGCAAGGAAACCGACGCGAATAATGCGTATGCCGTTTATCAGTATGATGCGAACAACAATCTCATTCAGTACACCAACCGCAACAACGAATGGGTGAAGTATGCGTATGACTGCATGAATCGGCAGGTCAAGGAAACCAACCAGCTTAACCATGCAACCGAGTACGAATACGACCTTGCAGGCAACCAGACGGCGGTGATCGACGGCAACAAGAACAAGACCATATACACCTATGACGGCTTGAATCGTCTTGTTTCCAAGACCAACGCCGAAGGCGGTATGTTCGAGTACCGGTATGATTCGTTTGGCAACACCGCAGGCACGACGATGTACGGCGGCGGTGACGAGAAGGCCGCGACCACTTATGCCTATGATGCAGCGGGCAATCTGCTGACCGAAACCTCTCCGCTGGGCAGCGTGACTACCTACACGCATGACAAGGAAGGCAATGTGCTGACGCAGGTTGACGAAAACGGCAAGCAGACCGCGTACACCTACGACAAGTTGTATCGCATGGTTTCCCGCAAGGACGCGGATGGTACTGCGACCTTTGCCTATGACAAGGCGGGCAACATGACCTCGGCCAAGGATGGAAACGGCACGGTAGCATTTGCGTTCGACGCGCTTTCCCGCACCACCGCTGTCACAAATGAGGACGGCACGACCACGGCGTACACCTACGACGCGGCAAACAACCGTCTGTCCATCACCTACCCCGACGGCAAGGCTGTTACGACCGCGTATGATAGTCTCGGCAATGTGAAGTCCCAGACCGACCATGACGGCACAGGCATTACCTACACGCGCGACGCGGAAGGACGCACAATCAAGGAAGGCCACAGCGACGGCAGCACGACCGAGTATGATTATAACGCCGCCGGTCTGCTGACGCTGCAAAAGGAAGTCACCAAGAGCAACAGCACACGCCGTCAGACTGCGTATACCTACGATGATGCGGGCAATATCGTAAGTGAAAACCGTTCCGGTGTAGACATTGACAAGAAGGACGAGTTGGTACGCTACTACTACGATAAGGCCAATCAGCTTATCCGCACCAATATCGAGGGCAAGAATACGAAGTATTCCTACGACCTCGCGGGCAATCTGCTTTCCGATGGTACGAACACTTACACCTACGATCTGCAAAACCGTCTGGTTAGCAAGACCGGCAAGGACGGTACGACCACTTATACCTATGACGCGGCGGGCAATCTGATTAAGAAGGCTGCACCGGACGGCACGACCGAATATACCTACACGGCACAGAACAAGCTGAAAACCGGCAAGACAGAGGACGGTCAGAGCAGCACCTACACCTATAATGCGCTCAATGTACGCATTAAGAATGTACAGGTGCGCGACAACAAGAATGCCGCCCATGCAAACTCCGACTTGAAGGACGGTTCGCACGGCACCGATTATCTGGACTTCTTGAAGGATGGACGCTTTTTCTGGCAGCGCACATGGGAAACCGAGGTAGGCACGACCTTCCAGAGCAATTTTGAAACCGTAACAAAGAACTATGTTGTGGACTATCTTTCCATTGCCAATCGTGATATACTCGTCACAGAGGACGGCAGCTTCACGCAGCGGTATGTGTACGATGAGGACGGCACCCGTATCTCGGCAGAGTACGGCTATGCAGCCGGTACAAAGCGCGGTGAGGGCGGCGAAAACCTGCAAAGTGACTTTGCGGCAAATGATGTGCGCAAGGTATGGTATCGCACCAGTCATCTCGGCAGCACGCTGTTTGCCGTAGACGAAACCGGCAAGGTCATCTCTCACACGATCTATGACCCGTGGGGCAATCCGCTGACCGAAACCTACACGGATACGAATTTCAGCGGCATCGACAACGCCAACAATTTCACCGGCTACACTTGGGACGAAGTGCTTGACCTGTATTTCGCGCAGAATCGTTTCTACGACCCTGCCGACCACCGGTTTACGCAGGAAGACCCCATCAAGGACGGCGAGAATTGGTATGCTTATTGCGGGAATAATCCAATCATAGTTGTTGATGTATATGGTACAGCAAAAATTCTTGCCGGTACCGCATTGGCAACTGTTAAAGATACCAAGTGGATTAGTTCGGGATATGTTCAACTTCGAGAACTTATATCCATTATTAACACATATTGTGCCACTGCAACAGTGCAATATGCAAAAAAAACGCATACAGCCTATGGCTCTGTTAATGGAAAGTCTTATACTATTCCTTTGTCTAAGCTGACCCGTGCAAATGCAGGTAACTATTCCAGAAATACCAACTATAAAATCTATGTAGGTCGTGGTTCTACGACGAGTGCGTATTTCGATGTTTTACTATGTGGTAACAATAGTACAACATATGTTAAGGTTTCTGAATTTGTCGCGGCATTGGGATTGAGTTCTAAGGTACACTTGGTTAGCACTCGACTGGAGAATTATATCACCCAAGCTGATGTGCTTATGGGCGTTCGGTTGGCTACATATAGCGGCGTACAATACTTAGATGAAACTGTCCCTGTTGAAAAGGCGGTCTATGCAGCTGAGCCTACATTTGCATCCAAAAACAAGGTCACTGATGTTTTCTGGTTTATGGATCAGGTGAATCATGCGAAACCTTGGGATATTAAGCGGGCTGATCCGTGGAAGAAAACCATTAAAACGACATATCCAATTTCGTATGATACGACCATTGTGTTCCAAAGCCGATTGACTACTCCTGAAGCGTTGGGCAACATAACTTACGGTTATCTTGGAAAAGCAATGGGATATACTGAATTTGAATTGATTTCCGGAGGTAATTATGCCGCTGGTGGTGTAACAGGTATTTTTACTGGAGCTGATTCGGAGGATGATAAGAAAAATGTGCGCTTGGGAATCAAATGGTATGAAGCAAGGCATTAAAAGAAAACACTTAATAATAGTGTTGTTTTTGGCTATATCAATAATTCTTTGCCATTGTTACAACAGATATAAATTTTTGGATTCGCAAAGTGCTGAAAAGCTGTATCATAAGTACACTAATGAGTTACATCAGATAGCCGAATATCTGTTGACTTGCTCGGATAAGTCTATAGAATTATCTTATAACGATAGTAATACTTTGTTTCAAAAACAATATTCGTCATTGCCTGTTATCACGGTAACAGTAAAAAATTCAGTAGTGATTGAAAATTGTGAAACATTAAAAAATGCAGGTATGGAGGTGATTTACAAGGAAGATACGAATGTGTATTTTCAGTTTTATTCCAATTTAGACGATGGAAGCGGCATACTGGCGGTATTAACACAGACGGAACCACCTATATTTGATTCGGCGGGCATTGCCGTAGAATCTGAAAAAATTGATGGTGATTGGTACTATTACCGAACGGTTTTGCATAAATGATATAACTATTGTGGTTGCAGCAATGTTATTAACAATTCAGCCACCGGAGAATTTTCTCCGGTGGCTGTTTTCTTACTTCAATTCGCTCGTCACCTGCGCGACAATCTTCCTATGTTTTTCATTCAGTACCGTGCCGTCCAAAAGCTGCTGCACAAAATCCCTACCTTTCATTTTCTCGATTTCCTGCAGCATTTTGATAGACTTTGCGACCTGCTTGTTAATCCAGTTTTCCGTGCGTTCCAAGTCGAACGGTTTCGGCTTCATCGTCAGTTTCAGCTTGCGTTCTTCGCCCTGCATGAACTGTTCCCAGTGCTTGTCCGTAGGGCAGTCATAACGCCGCTTGTCGGCTTGCGGCTCGATGAAGCGCACATAGTTGTTGATGATGGAAAACGCTGTTCCTGCCGCGTCCTCGCTGTCCATTAGCGCGTCTGCGGAATTTTCCGCAGCGTTGTTCGTCAGCCGCAGTTCAAAGCGGTTGAGAATGTCCGCGTCCTCAATCGACTTGCCAAACTTAGCCTTTTGCTCCTGTGCTTTCTCATAGATACAGAAGTACACATCGGAATCCTTAGAGCCAAGATAGAGCGTGTGACCCATCTCCATCTTTAAGTCCTCGTCGGTTTCCCACGAATTTTCACGACCGGATGCAAAGTATTCTACATTCCGCAGCCGCGTGCCACACTCACCAGTAACGCGCTTGCGGTACAGCGTCGGCACATGGAGCAGTCCTGCATGGTCGT
>NZ_QUJR01000025.1:0-320 GCF_003480945.1 Butyricicoccus sp. AM27-36 | reverse complement strand
GTCGGCACATGGAGCAGTCCTGCATGGTCGTTGATTGCAAGGTCAATACGCTTGAATACGCAGCCCTCGGCGGCACAGTCGCGCATAAACTCATACCACGACCGCTTCTGTCCGCGCAGGTAGCACTCAAACTCACGGCAGCCGCGCCCGCGCAGTTCCAGCAGCACACCCTTTTCTTCATCGGGCGAAGACAGAACAAGAATGTTTCCGTGCGTAAAGCGATAGGAATAGCCGTACACGCCGCCGTCCTCGGAGATTACATATTTCATGTTCAGCCGCAGAATTTTTTCAAGTACATATCGCGCGTCCGTTGTCTTGAA
>NZ_QUJR01000024.1:1153-5216 GCF_003480945.1 Butyricicoccus sp. AM27-36 | reverse complement strand
GGCATATCCGAGCAGAAGATACGGAGAGACGCCTATGCGTTCCTGGACCATTTAGAGAGTCTTACCGAGGACGAGGACAACCATTTCAGCCGGGCAGATGTGAAAGACGCTCTCCGGGCATTGAAAGGGGACAGAAAAAGGCTGTCAACGATAGCAAGCCGGGAATGGATAGAGGATAACACAAAGGTTACGATACCAGCCAATAAGCGGAATTACAGAAAGCAAAAAGACCATGTAAAGGTTATGAATACTATGAAAGCTTTAAAAAAGCAGTTAGGAGAAGAAGTAAAAGAGGGTAGACCAAAAGGGAGTGGAACAGCGGAGCAGACAGTCAGAGAATGGCAGGAGAGCCACCCGGCAGGAAAGAAAGCAGACTGCATACGGGAGACAGGATTGAGCAAGCCCACCGTTTACAAGTGGTGGAAGTAGGGCATACTTGAAATGGCTATCTGAATATGCTATAATGGCGATAGCTAAAAAGGATATAGTACCACGAGTACACAAAGCGAAAGCCCCAGAGTTGCAGCTCTGGGGCTTTCATTTAGGTTAGTTGTCACTGTCGTCTCCGTCTAACCATTTGCAGATGTAGTAGCTGGCTACGCCTGCCATAACGGAAACCAAAAAGGATATAATAATTTCCACGAGTACACCCCCTTTCTGTTGCCAGATTGGGTGCGACAACGCTGGATATTATACCACAGAGGCAGAAATGCCACAATAAGCCATTTTCCCTTGTTTATCATCAGAGCCATAAGGAAAAGAGTGTCAAGGGCGGTCGAAAGACCGCAGAGTTTACCCTTGACGCTCTTTTTTGTTGGCTATCATGCCGGAGGGGAAAACGGCTGTCCGTCCGTTCCGTTACTTCCCCCTGTGCTTCATTGTCCGTTCCGGCGGAAGAAAGTAAAGGGTAGTCTGCGACCATTTTTTATCTGCTGTACTCGCTGATCGGCAAGCCGAAGCTCATACTGCAGATAAAAAACAAGCCCTTGACTGTCTCCCTCCTACACTCCCAAAGTCGCCCAAGAGGAAGTAAGCTCCACTATATTCTTGGCAGAATATACGCACGAATATATCCGCTTGACAAAAGTGCTACCACCATACTATAATATGTGTAGCGTATATATTGCAAGTTCCCTAAAGTGTTACCACTTTAGAACTTGTGAGGGTGGCAAGCCCCCCTTCAATCCCCCTTAAATCAGAGCCGGAAGGCTCGTCATGCGGTGGTGTTACCATCGGGAAAGTGAGGTCATCATGGACAAGAAGTATATCGAAAATCAGTATCATCTGGCAGTGCTGGATTTTCAGACAGCCCGTAGTGAAGAAGCACAGTGGGAGGCAAGAAAGACCATGGCAAGGCTGGAGCAGATAGCCGCACAGGAATATGGTTTTGAATACGCAGATGATTTGCACGAAAGAGAATTAGGGGGGAAAAGGGTATGAAAGTAGGAGCGTTTCAGATTGGCAGATACCACGCCATTATCAAAAAGAGCTATGCCGACGGAAGTGCCGACTATGAAACGTCTTTTTCAGACGAAGCAGACCTCATGGAAAGCGTGTACTGTATTAAGTTATGTGTCGGGAAAATGGTAGGACTTGCAACGGACACCCCGAAAGTCCTTGCCGATGTGCAGGTTATCCGGGGAAAAGAGAACATTGTCCGGGAACTGGAGGGAAAGCAGCCATGAACAAGACAAGACCGAAACAGCTATCTTTCCGGGTAAACGAGGAAGAATACCAGCAGTTGCAGGAGAAGGTTTTCCAGAGCGGGAAGAACCAGCAGGAGTATATCCTTTCCTGTGTGCTGGAGAAGCAGATCGTGAATACGGACGGTATCAAAGAACTTATCCCGGAGCTGAAGCGGATCGGGAACAACCTCAACCAGATAGCAAAGAGGTGTAATGAGGGCGGAGTGCTGCCAAGTGAAGCCGAGGTGCGGGAACAAGGGGAGGAGCTGAAGCAAGTATGGCAGTTATTAAGGCGGTATCTTCAAAGGCAGGCATAGGACAGGCGATTGATTATGTGACGAAAGAAGAAAAGACAGAGGAGAAGCTTGTCAGCGGTTTGCATTGTGAAGCAGAGACAGCAAAGGAGGAAATGCAGGCTACCAAGGAACTATGGGAGAAAACCGGGGGAAGGACATACAAGCATTTTGTCCAGAGCTACCATAAGGACGAGAAAATCACGCCGGAGCAGGCACACAGGAACGCCTTACAGCTTGCAGAGAATACGCCGGCATGGAAAGGGTTTGAGGTGCTTGTGGCTACCCATAAGGACAAAGACCATATCCATACGCACTTTATCGTCAATTCCGTCAATTTTGAGGACGGGCACAAGCTCCAGTGGAGCAGTGCCGACCTTCGGGAGCTGAAGGAGCGGTGCAACGCACAGAGCCAAGAGCAGGGGCTGCACGTCCCGGAAAAGGGAAAGACCTTTGAAGGAGCGGAACGAGAGGAAACAGTGGCATGGAGTAAAGACACCTACCAGCTTTTGAAACAGGCAGAGCAGGGAAAGGTCAAAAGCTATGTGCAGGACATTGCCCTGGCAGTCCTGGACTGTAAGGAAATAGCGACCAGCCGGGAAACCTTTATCCGGCTGATGAATGAAAGAGGGTACGGAGTGGACTGGCAGGACAGCCACAAGTACATCACATATACTGACTTAGCCAGGGAACAGGCAGGAGAAAAGGCTTGCAAAATTCGTAATAATAAGCTGGAAAAATACTATAACATGGGTTTTGGAAAGGAGGAACTGGAGCATGAGTTTGAGAGAAATGCACGAACAGCAGAAGTCAGAGCAGGCAAGTCCGAGAGAACAGCTCCAAGAACTGAACCGACAGAGCCGGACAGAGCTGGAGAACAGCCTGCTGAAGGAAGCCTTAGCTTTGTCGAGCGAGAGCTGCGAGGAATTGATGAAGCAGTCAAATCAAGGACAAGCAAGGGCAGAGCAGAACAGGCAGAGAGACGCCGAACTGAGCAGGCAGCTCATCAGCGAGCTGAAGAAGAACGTAGAGCAGTTAGAGAACGGCAACGAACTGCTTCAGAACGCCATATCAGCCGAAATTGGGAGCCTGAGAGATGAGGTTAGAGAAAGTACCGTCCAAGAGGTTAGAAAGGCATTACAGGCGAATATAGAGGCTGTACAAAGGGCAACAAAAGCCCTTGAGAAGCAGTCTGATACACTTACAAGCGTAATGAAGCAGAAAGTCCGGGAACTGGAGGAAAGCAAAAACAGCTTTTTTAGGTATGAGGGTTTGAAGCTGTACCTGTTTTGGGGCGGTATGGTCTGCAATATCTTAGTGTTTCTTATGCTGTTGTATGGTATGATTGGTAAGTAAAAAGAAAACGACAAATCGGAATTTTAAAAAGGAGTGTGATGACCATGATTTTTGATTTTGAGCCTTGGCAATTAGATATTGATATTGACTTAACTAAACAATTATATAGAAGTTGTAAAGGAGACTTTGTATGGGTAGAAAAGAAATAACAACAAAAGAAGATTTAATGAAAGTAATAGAATTATTCGAAAATACTGGAATTACATACTGGTTGGATGGCGGATGGGGTGTAGATATTTTAGCTGGTAAACAAACAAGAATTCATAGAGATATAGATATAAATTTTGATGCTCAACATACGGAAAAATTGTTAAATGTGCTTTTGAATCTGGGCTATAAAATTGATACAGACTGGAAACCGGTTAGAATAGAGTTATATAGTGATGAACTTGGTTACTTAGACATTCACCCGTTCGTTTTAAATGAGGACGGAACTTCAAAACAAGCTGATTTAGAGGGTGGATGGTATGAGTTTGAAAAAGATTACTTTGGTAGTGTTTTTTTTGAAGGCAAAACAATTCCTTGTATATCTTTAAAAGGCCAAAAAGTTTTCCATTCAGGTTATGAATTAAGAGATAAAGATAAGCATGATATTTCAATTCTTGAAAGTTTATCAAAATAACATTGCTGTAATTTCTAAGATAAATTTCAGTTTGTCGGTACGAAGAAAAAGGTAAAATACTTCATTGATAAGATTAGCGGTCAAGGCGAGAGGGAGTGAGGTGTAGA
>NZ_QUJR01000024.1:0-1033 GCF_003480945.1 Butyricicoccus sp. AM27-36 | reverse complement strand
CCTTATACTTGACGGAAAAAGGTAAAAAAAACTCATTGATAAGATTAGCGGTCAAGGCGAGAGGGAGTGAGGTGTAAAAAGACTATGGCAAAATACACCAAAAGGAGAGATAAAAGAGGGTATGAGTGGAAGTCTGCTTATCGGGAGAAAGAAGCCCTTATGCTGGAGAGGGGATACCTGGAAGTAAGTCCTCATGATTTCTATCGGGAGTTGTTTCCGGCTGGCAGTCTCCAGCAAGAGCCGGAGGACGGAAAAGGCAATATTATAGCGACACAGATTAGACCGTCCGGTAGGGGAAGAACCCGGCAGTGGGTAATTGATGATAGTCTGAAAATGCTGGATAAGGTCATAGGGGATAGGTTTGGGCTGATACCGCCTATTAGTTTTTACGGAAAGTCACACACGAAAGAGAACGCTCATGAGCTGTTTGCGGTGGTGGTGGATGTGGACTATGTAGGCAAACAGCAGTTAAAGAACCTGTTAAAGCAGTTTGGGAATGGTGTGCAGCTTCGTCCGACTTATCTTGTCAGCTCCGGCAAGGGGGTACATCTTTACTATTTCTTGCAGGAGCAGGTTCAGTTGTATCGAAACAGGGAAGAAGTGCTTGCGGAGCTAAAAGAAGCTCTTATCCGGCGGCTATGGAATGATACTAGCTCTATCCGTCCGGACAGCCCGGATATAACCGGTATTTATCAAGGTTTCCGGTGTGTGGGGAGTCAGTCGAAGCTGGGTGCAGATTTCCCAGTAAAAGCCTATAAGCTGTCAGAGAACCGTTACACACTGGAGGATATAAAAGCCAGCATACCGAGCTGTAAGGTAGACCTTGCTCCGTTGTATGAGAAGCCGAGAAGAAAAAGTACCGTTACGCTGGAAGAAGCAAAGGAGCTGTACCCGGAATGGTATGAGAAGCGGATCGTGCAGGGAGAGCCGAAGCAGAAAAGTAAGAAGCAGGGCGGTACGTGGGTATGTAATGAAGCTTTATATGAATGGTGGAAACGGAAAATAACCGAGGAAGTGAAAGCTGGAGGGCGTT
>NZ_QUJR01000023.1:0-7585 GCF_003480945.1 Butyricicoccus sp. AM27-36 | reverse complement strand
GACGGCTTGTTGTCCGGCCACGTTACCATGCTGTCCAGCAGGTCGTTTTCGCTCTGCGGCATACGGCAGAGTACGCGGTTGATCATCGTCATAGCCTCAGCACGGGTGATGCGAGCGTCGGGGTGGAATGTGCCGTCCGGATAGCCCGAAATCCAGCCGAACGCAGCCGCTCTCTCGATCTCGTTTTCCGCCCAGTGACCGGAAATGTCGGAGAAGCTGCCGCTGTTCTCGACCGGTTTGGTGTTGAAGCGCGCGCAGATTGCCGCAAACTCCGCACGAGTGATCGAGGCATCGGGGTCAAAGCGGTCCGCACGGCGGCCCTTGACGATACCGAGCTTCGCCATCGTGGAAACCGCCTTGTTGTGCCACTGGCCGTCCGAAACATCGGAAAATTCGTTGTCGGCGGTCAGATTTCCGTCGCGGATGTCGGATTTGAGCAGGCGGAAGAAAATCGTTGCTGTTTCCGCGCGGCTGATATTGCCCTCCGGGTGCACCTTGCCGTCCGGGTAGCCAATGACGTAGGCGAAATGGTCGTCGCCGTTGAGCTTGTCCGGCACACCGGTCGCCTCCCAGCCTGCATAGACCGTCTTGTCGCTGTTCATCGTTACGCTTGTGATCTTCTGCGTCAGCGCCTTGTCGGCATACCAGCCGGTAAAGGTATAGCTCTCGCGGGTCGGGGTCTTGTCGAGCGTCACCTTCGTGCCGGAAGAACAGCGCTCATCCTTATAAGCTGTGCCGCCGTTCGACTCATAGTGCAGCGTATAGCGGGTCGAATGATGGGAGGAGGAACTGTTCTTTGCCCACTGTGCGGTATAAACAGCATTGTCCGTAACCGTTGCAGCTACAGACGGTTGCCAGCCGGTAAAGGTATAACCGCTGCGGGTCGGTGTACCGGAAAAAGCCGGTGTTGTATCGCCGACATGCAGACCAGCGGTCGTCTGATCGGCAAAGACAGTGCCATCCACGCCGTCCTTGTAGGTTACGGAATAAGTCGTGCTGTCTTTCCACTGGGCATAAACCGTAATATTGCTGGTCACATCGGTCGCAGCGGTAAAGGCATCGCCCGTACCGTCTGCCTTAGTATTCCAGCCCGTGAATATGTAGCCGCTGCGGGTCGGTTCAGTCGTCGGCAGATCAAAGTGATTTGCAGCACCGACCACCTTGTCCTGCACCATGATACGAGGGTCGGCCTCGGTATCGCCACCGTTCTTATCGAAGATGACACGGACACCGTTAGCCACCTGCCACATATAGTAATCGTCCGAGCCATCGGCATCGGCCATGCGCTTGAGGAACCAGCCGTCTCCCACGGCATCGGCATTGCCCAATACAAACACATTCTGTGCGGGGGAATCGGTGTTTTTCTTGGAAAGAATGTAGTTGTCACCAAGTGCAGGCTTTTTCAGAGTCTGCCAATCAGCGGGGTCCACCGTGTTGACCGTGGTGGTGCCGGTGGAAAGACCTTTGATTTGTACAGGGATCTTTGCACCGGCACTGGTACCGTCATAATTGGTGGTCACAGCGGGTAAACGAAATTCACCGTTGGTGGCGGTATAATCATTCTGCAAATAAGCCGATCCCATCAAGGCCATTACGCCGTTATTGGTCACGGCGCCTTTCAGATTGCTTGTGCCGTGATTGATGAGATGGCCATTGGAGCCGATTTTCGTTGTCCCCTGAACATAGATGTCATTATAATCAGCATCCTGCGTATGTTTTTGTTCCCATGTACCGTTTACTTCGGTGTTACCCCAAATGTGGATTTGATTGTCATCCGTGGTCAAACTGCTGTCTTTCTCAATCAGCAATCCCTGATCCAGTTCTGCCTCGTGTACAGTAACAACGCTCTTGTCCGTAATGTTGATCTGCGATGCCGCCTGTACAAAGGGAATCGTAGCTTTGCAATCCCGGATATTGACTGTGGGGAAACCGTCAGCCAAATTTCTCGCCGTAGTGCCGAGTACACCGGTTCTGATTTTCGGCTTTCCGGTGACATTGATGGAAGACCCCGCCGGTGCAGTTGTCTGATCGGTAACCATCACAAGGCCCACATCGCCGCCGTTAACCGTTACGGTCACGGAGCCGTTGGCGGTAGCTGGGATACCCTTTTCCCACAAGCCGCAAATATAGCCTTCGTCATATTCAGTATCATAGTAGCTGTTTTTCAGCTCAACATCGGTTGCATTTACTGTAACAGAGCCTTGGACAACGGAATCACTTGCACCGAAAATATTCTGCACATGAGATCCGTGGGCATTGATCGTAATATTGCCGCCTACGTTACCGCGCAAGGCTCCGTAGATTTCCGGCAGATCATACGAGTCGGGCGTAGTTCCTTTGTCCCATGCCCATGCATTTTCATAGGTGTCGATCGTAATGTTGCCGTCTACCGTATAATTGCCCTCAACGCCGGGATAGAGAGCAAAGCTATTGCCTGCGCCGACAATCGGCCAGTTGGAACCTAACCGCAGAATCCGATCGGTATTCTCATAAGCAGGATTACCTGCAATGATATGCAAATTACCGCGAATGATGGATTCCTCCAGCGGCTCCTCCGTACCGACAATGCCCGCTACACAGCCTGCACGAACATCCAGCGTGACATTGCCCCTCATCTCGCAGCCGTATGTGCCTTCAATTGCAGGAGACGCGGTACTACTTTTGTTGTCATAAATCAGCGTAGCATTGCCGCCAACATAGACATTTGACACACCCGCGCCGTCGCCGCTGGTTCCGTCGCCCTTCATACAGCCAGGGTTCAGGTGATTGCCGCCCTGCATTTCAATATCGCCCGTGATTTCCAAGTAGGTGTCACCCTCAACGGAGCCTTGATAAGAGCCGCCGATCACATCGTGCAGACCACTAGAAGAGGACGGGTTGATATAACCGCTTGCCGCAATCACCACATAGGTGCTGTCTACTGTTGTTTTGTAACCGCCGCCATAGAGCGTTTGGCTCAAATGGATCTGACCGTTTTCCGTAAAAATTGTATGATAGCCATTGCAGAACAATCTAGTGCCGGTCACATCAACATTATCAAAGGTGCAGTCACCGGTCAGAACGCCATAGGAAGGGAAGGAAAACTTCTTCATTTCTCCATCTTCACTCTTCACTGTGATGTGCTTGCCATCCACGCCAAAAGACGCAATATATCCGCTTGTAGCGTCGTTGGAAAGCGTTACATCCGCCTTCAGTACAATGGTCGCTTCATCCTCGGCTCTTGCCGCAATCTGCGTCAGAGTGTTGCTGAGTTCCGCTGTAGTAGATACTTCATAGCTTGGCGCGGTGACAGTCGGCTGCTCCGCACCCACCTCTGATTGCGGTAGGATCGTTTGGGTTTCACCGGTGTCAGGTGCTTCAGCATTCGTATCATCCGCCGCAAATGCGGCTGTTGGCAATAATGTGAGCAGCATTGCCGCTACTAACAGCCCTGATAGGATTCGTTTTTTCATAAATTTTTCCCCCTTACTGATAACACGCTGGCTAAAAATCTTTTTTTCATTTTTACCTCTTTTCCCGAATGTAATATTTGTGGAGATTGCTTCTGTCACAAAGGAAAAATCAATCTTGATTTCCAGCGTACATTCGTAATAAATCATAACAGCACTGACATATCATACCCGCTTTCCCCTGTTAAACTCATATAGCAGCCGGTGGGGGATACACCGTCAAAATGACACCCCTTTCCAAGCAGCAGAACGAAATCAGCATTTTGTGATTAGATTTTGCAAAATGCTCAACAGTAATCTGCACTATTACGAGAATAGTTTATCACGTAATACATAAAAGAGCAATGCCTGCCTCAATTGTGGTATTGCAAAAAGACCCACAAAAATTTGAAATTTTGTGGGTCTGGCTTTTTATGCCTTGTAGCAAAGGAAAAGTAGTTATTCAGACATGTTACATGAAAATTTCAATAATGCGATGCCTTCTGAGCAAAGGCAAACAACCAAATGCTGATTCTGTTCTCTACGATATTAACCCAAGTTCATCCAGTTGACGTGCCTGTTCTGCACCACTGACAGTTAGATAAATACGCGTTGTTTCGATACTACTATGCCCCAACACATCGGCAAGTCGGGCAATGTCTTTACAGGCATGATAAAAGGTCGTGGCGAACAAATGACGGAAGTTATGCGGAAATACTTTGCTTGGCTCCACACCAGCCGAATGACACAGCCGCTTGAGTTCATACCATACTTGCCGCCGTGTTATTGACTTTCCGCTTTTGGTGAGGAACACCTCGCCAGAAGCAATTTTTTGCTTTTTAGCGTACTTTACCAGTTTACGGCACAGCTTAGTCGGCAACAAAATAGTGCGAATCTTGCCTTTGAGGGCGATGGTGGTTCGTCCCTTCTTTGCTGCTTCTACCGTAATATAGCGCAGTTCGGAAATGCGGATTCCTGTAGCGCAGAGTGTTTCCATGATGAGAGCTAACCGTTTCTGTCCGCTTTCCCGTGCAGTGACTATCAGTCGGTCGTATTCCGCGCGACTCAGTTCTCGCGCCGGATCACGGAATAACTGATGCTGGATTTTAAGGAATTTTAATTTGATGTCCCAACCAGCAAAACGAAAAAAGCTATTCAGCGCCGAGAGCATAGTGTTGATTGTACGCGGAGCATATCCACGGTCTTGCAGATAGGCTTTCCAATCTCTGGCGATTTCTTTTGTAACGCTTCGACCATCCAGAAATAGAGTAAAGGAAACAATATCACGGCGATATTTTTCGATTGTTCCAGACGCACGCTCCTCTGCAGCAAGAGATAAACAGTAACTGTCGATGTCTGCTCTTGTGATGGTATAATTCATATTGGTACCTCCTTAGGTGTTATACCAATAGTTTACGCCAGGTCAAACAAATTACTCTGTGCATAAAAATCATCCCATGTAACAAAAGATTGTCTTGTACAATTTTGGGTGCTATATCATGTGCAACTTTTCTGTGATATCACATATACTATGTCAAGAGCTTTATCCGCCTCAGTTTAAGTTTTTCTTGACTGCGCTGTGTTTGTGTGGTATAAAGTTCTTAGTGATTGTGTCGCAGAAGTCTGCGGGACCTGCGACCTGAAAGGGAGGCTCTTCCGAGTCTCCCTTTCTTTATAGAGAAAGAGGGTACAAATTATGGCTATGGACAAGCCGTTTCAGACCTATGAAAATTTAGTCATAAAGCTACGCGATGAGAAAAAACTTGAAATCCCGGATGAGGATCGTGTCATCTCTTTGCTGAAAAAGCATAGCTATTTTGCCCTTGTATCTGGATACAAGACTCTGTTCAAGCTACCAACCAGTGAGTATCGTCCGGGAACGACGATAGAAGATATTTTTGCTCTGTTTGAATTTGACGATGCTCTGCGAGGTATCTTCTTCAATGCCATTCAAATCATTGAAAAGCACATAAAATCACTGCTCTCCCATTCGTTTGTTGAAAAATATGGGGACGATCAGAAAGCATATTTGACACCTGAAAATTATAAATTTATCGGTTCCTCTCCGAGCGATACCTACATGAGATGCGCTGCGGTGAAGCGTTTGATCCAGACATTTGAAGCTAAGGTACATCCTCCGTTTGACCAGAAGTATATTAAGCATCAGTGGAAAAACCACAAAAATGTTCCCTTGTGGGTTACAATCAAGGCGGTGACATTAGGGACCACATCGAAAATGTACAGCCTCTGCACACAGGATGTTCAAGCCGCAGTGAGCAAGGAATTTCCGGTCATTTCAGAGCACCAGCTTGTTGGTATGCTGGATTTTCTTACGCGAGTACGAAACGTCTGCGCCCATAATGAGCGTCTATATGATTTCAACGCAGGAAAGACACGCGCGATTCAAGCACTGCCGCTTCATGCAGACCTGAAAATCGGCAAGAAAAAGAGTTATTACAAGCACGGACAATCTGACCTGTTTGCGGCGGTCGTTTGCTTCAAATATTTGCTGTCACCAGAGGAATTTAAGGATACTGCGAACAAAATTGACGCAGAAATTCAAAAACTCTGTGCTCGCACCAAGTTGATTCAGAAGAATAAAATTTTGAGCTGCATGGGATTCCCACCAAACTGGCTCGACAGCATCGAACTTTAAGACGAACTTTTGAAATGCGTCCCATGTGGACGCATTTCTTCTGTATTCGTGATCTTGCTCCGGTTACAGGTCCGGAGCCTTTTTGTTCCCGCAAACGGGGACGGGAGCACCGAAACGAAGGCTTTGCAAGCAATGGAAAGGGATATCCTTTTGGACAATTTCGCTTCGCTCATTGTCCGACAGGCTATCCCCTTTCCGCTTGTTGGGGAGTGCCCCAACCCCCCGAAAAATCCTGACGGATGTTTTCGATTGCCGTCCAAAGTCCGACAAGCCCTGCGCCAATCGGCGCAAAAGAAATGCCGCAGGCAGTATCGCAATGATACCGCCTGCATTTTTCTTTCCTGCTGGAGATCGCTCTTTGTACATATTGCGAAATACTAAAAATCAGCGTCGTTTATTTTGCACAATTTTTCGCCGGTTTGCGTGGTTGAAAACTATTCAGATTGACAATTTCATAGTAATTTGATATACTTTATTTAGATAAATAACCCAAACTCTTAGGAGAATGGCAGAAATGGCAAAACAGAGGAAACTCTGCGGCGCAAAGCTATAGGGTCTAAACGATTGCTCTGCAATCGCATGACAGCCAGCTGCCTAACCAGTCCTCGCATTTTAAGAAACAGCGCAATACTGTGTGGACTACTATCCATGTGGTATTGCGCTCTTTTTTACCTGTTTGGGCGCAAAAGAAAGGGAGCGATCGAAAAATGAAACGCACACGAATCAGCGTATTGCTTGTAATAGCCTTGCTGTTGCAGCTATACGCACCACTCACGGCAGGCGCAGTGGACTTTACGCCAAACCCACAGACGGAATATGCCAAACGGTTTATTGCCGCCTGTGATGGACAGACATGGTTCATCAATGAGATTGAGCGTTTGCTGAATGCCCAGCAGCGCACGCTGGATACCATTACCGGAGCGGAAGACCTTGTAGAAATCAAGAGCATTGGTCTGAAAGGTAAAAACATCACCGGACATATACCGGCTGCAATCGGGGAACTTAATGAATTGCGGTATCTGTTCCTCTCGGATAATCATTTGAGCGGAGATATTCCGTCTGCGCTCTATACGCTCCCGAAACTGCAAAATGTAGACTTGGGCGGCAATGATTATGCAGGTGCGATTCCTTCCGAGTTTGGTACAATGCCCGCATTGAAAACGCTGGTTCTAAAAGATAACCAGTACACTGGTACGATACCGGACACGATTTTGAGCAATACCCAGATTGAGGTGCTGAACCTCATGGGAAATCAGTTGACCGGCGGTTTTCCTGCGGCAGTTGCCGGTATGAGCAGTCTGAAATACTTGAACCTTTCGGAAAATGCTATCGGCGGCACGATTCCCGACCTGTCCGCGCTGACTAATCTTATCTCTCTTTCGGCGTGGCAATGCGGCATGACCGGCACGATTCCCGAAACGCTGTACTCGCTTTCCGGTTTGCAGATTTTAGACCTGTCCGAAAACAAGCTGGAAGGCGAAATCTCTGCCGGTATTGCTAA
>NZ_QUJR01000022.1:343-7843 GCF_003480945.1 Butyricicoccus sp. AM27-36 | reverse complement strand
TTGCCCATCCAGCCAGCGCCGATCAGACCGATTTTAATTTCTGCCATCTTCAATCCTCCATACAAATCCATATATTCCCTTTTAGATGACTTTCTACTACCTTATCGACAAAACTTATTGCTTCAATACCATCATCAGCATTAGGGAACAGACAATTTTCGGAGTTTCCCTGACGAATTGCTCGCGCAATATTACAGTACAGATTACCAAGTGCCTCCAAATATCCTTCCGGATGACCTGCGGGTGTACGGCATTCCTGTGCTGCGCTTTGAGGCAGCAGTGCAGAACCGCGTTTATAGATATGCTTGGTATCGTTTTCATCGATTAATACCAGTTCTTCGCAGTTTTCCTGCTCCCACTCTATGGTTCCCTTATCACCAAAAACACGAATTTTTAAAGCATTATCCATGCCCGTAGCTACAACAGATGCCCAATATACACCGGTTGCACCATTTTCATATTCACATAAAACAACGCCGTTATCATCTAATTGCCGGCCCTCAACCATTGTATCCAGCTTGCCAAGTAAGCGCTTAATTTTCAGACCAGTCATGGTATGTACCGCATTTTCGATATGGGTACCGATATCTGCCATACAGGCAGATTTACCGCTTTGCGTCGGGTCCAAGCGCCAGGCCTGTTTTCCGCCCGCGCCGGCTTTAGACAGCCAGCCTAATGGATATTCCGCCATAATCATGCGGATATTGCCGATTGCTCCGGCTGCAATCATTTCCTTGGCTGCACGCAAGGTCACATGTCCCGTATAAGAATAGGTTACTGCCAAAATCAAATTTTTAGCATCGGCCAACTGCTTTAACGCTACAGCCTGTTGCTTTTCAATGGTCAATGGTTTATCGCAAACTACATGGATTCCCGCATTCAGAAAAGCACGGCAAATCACATAGTGAGAGCTGTTCGGCGTGCATACAACGACAAAATCAATGCCGTTTTCGCGTGCAGCCTCTGCTTGAGCCATCGTCTCGTAATCTGCATAGACTCGTTCGGGTTCTACATATAACTGCTCAGCTAATTGTAAGCTTTTTTCACGCGTCTGAGAGAAACAGCCTGCAACTAATTCAGCCGTCCCGTCCAATGCAATAGCCCGGCGGTGCATTGCACCAATATAGGAACCAATGCCGCCACCGACCATTCCGTATATCAGTTTTTTCATCTGCAATCCCCCATCAATCAATGCTCTTTTGCGCTATTTCCTGTGCCAGCAGCAAATCTGCGCGCGCGTCTGCCAGAGGAGTCATCGGAGATGTTTTGTTGGTAATACAATTTGCAAATTCGATCAGTTCATTGCGGAAATTATCCGTGTACCAAGGTCCGAAAATCGTTTTTTTATTTTCCAGTCCGATTGTTTCTGTCATCTCTAATGTTACCGGCAGATTACGAATGTAGGGACTTTCAAATTTCAGCAGAAACTTTCGATTGCCTTGAAAGATCTCAATGGCCTCGTCGAAGGCAGCAACAGACTGGTCATTGACATATTCAAATACGCCCATAAAATTATCGTATTCCAACAGTGCAGCAATACGCTTTCCTTCATTCGTTGCAAAAGAACGTGCGACTCGCTTTGGCGAACCGACCAGATCACGCACAGCTGACAGAATATGGACACCGGAACAGTTTACATAAGTATAAGTATTCTGCAGTGCATCAGATGGATTTTCTCCTAATGCTTTTTTCATTTGCTCAGTTCGAAGTTGTTTACCTTCAGAAATCATTTCTGGTGAAATATCTTTCCCTCGGAAAATTCCTCGTGTTTGTTTCAAATAAAACGGTGCTTCGCATACCAGCGTACGACACCGCAGATACTCTACCGGGCGAGGATCTTCTGCTAATAACTGCTTCAGTTTACGAAATGGATCCGCATATCGGCGTACATAGCCAACCATTGCTGTCAAATCACGGTGTTTTTCTGCTACATCAATCATATCTTCCAAATCTTCCAAGCACAATGCTGCTGGCTTTTCCAGAAAAACATGCTTGCCATTCTGCAATGCAGTCTGCACCTGCTGTGCGTGATAAGCATCCGGACTGCATAAAATAACGGCATCAACCGTATCACTGCACAGCAACTCATCCGCATCATAAAAGCGATGCGGAATATGAAATGTTTCTGCAATATAATCAGTTGTCCCACGCGAAGCATCGGCTACAGCCGTTACTTCATAACGATCCCGGAGCTGCTCTAATGCTGGCATATGAAGTGCTTGTACAGCCTCGCCTAAACCAACTAAACCAATTTTAATTTTCATAACGCACCTCTTGCCACATGTGTAAAATTTATAGTCGGATATCTGTGCAGTATCAAACCAATACGACTATATTCATATAATGTGATAATGAAGTCCCTAAAAGGGACTTCATTATCAGAAAAGAGAGAGTTGTAAAACCTTATTTCAAATAACCCTTCAGCGTATCCAACTGCTTCTGTGCATTATCCTGGGTAATAACAGAACAACCGGTATCAATAAACTCGTCCAGCTTTTCTCCATTGATTGCTTTAACGCATGCTTCAACAGATTTATAACCCATACCATAGGGATCCTGTGCAACAGACATCGTTTCTACGCCCTCAATAATGCTTTCGCAAGCCGACTGAATGCCATCAAAACCACAGAAAACAGTATTCTTATATGCTGCGTTGCTTTGCGCGGTTCTTGCTGCTGCAATAGCCATATCGTCATTATTGCAAAGGATAATAGCGATACCTTCCGGATGCATCTGCATAATGCCTTCCATGGAGGTAACTGCCTTATCCGCCAGAGAATCCGCATACTGCGTTTCATTGCTCAGGAATGTGCCGCCTGCGTTTTCGACGCCTTCCTTAAAACCGTTTGTACGTTCAGCATGGGTGGGATCACCCTGTACACCTGCGATATTAATTGCCTTAATTTCTGTCCAACCGCGAGCCTTTGCTAATTCAACAGCTGCTTTAGCACCTTCGGCTGCTGCAGCTTCGTTACCAGTGCCCACAAAACTTAAACTTTCTGGTGCATCCAGGCGGCTGTTTACCGATACAATTGGAAGTTTCGAGCCTGAAACGAGTGTTTTTGCGGTATCAGCTTGCAATGCAGAAATGACCATACCATCGTAATCGCCTGATGTCAGCGTGGTTTCAATCATATTCTGCTGCTCATCATACGATGTTTCAGACGGAGGACCCTGCACATTGACCTCTATACCATGTTCCTGACCGTATGCTTTAGCACCAGCCGAAACATATCCCCAATATTCCGAAGACAGCGTGTTTAAAATAACACTAATCTTCAGATTATCGCTCTTAGAAGTGCTGCTATCCGCCTGACTGTTTTCCGCTGGTGTAGATGCGTTTCCGCAGCCAGTCAAAGCACCTGCGAGAAGTCCACCTGCCAAAGTGACTGCCAGTAAACGTTTCGTTAATTTCATAATACTCGTCCTTTCTCATTTCTCTTTATCTTCTTGTCCGCATCTGCGGAGAATAACTGATATTATATAAGGTAAAATTCCGGTGTTTCTTCAATATGCACTGCTTCCCATTTACCGGTTTCTCGAGATTTCAGGCAGGCTTCTGCTACTGCGATCGCAGCGTAACCGTCCCATGCAGTCGGTCCATCTACGATGCCAGCCTTCGTGTTGTTGACCCAGCTTTGGAATTCAATATTATATGCATCAATAAAGCGATATCGCCAATCCTCCAAAATATCAAAACTGCACTTTGCTTTTTGACGAACAATTACCTGTGCGGGATCCGGCAGACGGATAGTTCCCTCTTCGCCGACTACTTCGCACTGAATATCATATCCATATTGACAATGCAGAAAAGTTTCTACATCGATAATGATACCGGTTTTCGTCTGAAATACGATGATCTGCGGATCTTTTTGCCCGTTTTTCACATACTTAGATACACGTGGCTGAACAATTTTTGCGGCTACGATATCATCATTTAACAGCCAGCGCATAACATCAATCTCATGAATCGCAGTACCCGTTACGTTAACTTTCGTTTCATACTGCGAATTTGAAGTTGCATTGCGATGGACACAATGTGCCATCAATGGCGCTCCCATGCTGCCGGAATCCAGTCGAGCCTTCATTGCGCGATAATCGGTATCAAATCGCCGCATAAAACCGACTTGAACCAAATGTTTTCCGCTTTCCATTTCCTGCTTAACAATATTTCGGCAACTATCTGCGGTTTCTGCTAAAGGCTTTTCACAGAAAACAAATTTACCTGCTTCAATCGCAGCCAGTACATATTTTTCATGTGTCGGATCCCACGAGCAAACTACAACAGCCTGCACCTCAGGATCACGAATCAAATCCTCGCCCTGTGCATAGCACTTGGCCCCGTACTGTGCTGCAACACTTTGTGCAGTCTCCTGATTGATATCGGATACTGCAACAACGCGTGCGCCCGTAACGTGATTGGTCAATCTTTCGATATGTGTCCGACCGATTGCTCCGGTTCCAATCACACCAACTTGAAGTACTGTCATGTGATATTCCTCCGATCTATTTGTAATTTACTTATCTTTAACTTATGCATTTAGTATAATAACTAAACAAGCTAAACACAATCGTTCAATTGAACAATAGTTTTAAGTTATTTTCGTTTAATCATCCAATGTTGTAATCTGCTTTCAGAATAAGAAAATGGAGATGCACCATATATGATGCATCTCCATTTTATGCTCTTTTTCTACAGGTAGATTCTCGCTGCACTAAAAATGGCTCGATGTAACTATGCACTATAGCCCGCGACGGATCTGCAAGAATCTGCTGCAAACGATCTATCGCCATTCGTCCTAATTCGCGTGCATTAACATCAATTACGGTCAAGGTCGGAGAAGAGAATAGCGCAATCCGGGTATTATCAATTCCTATTACAGATATGTCTTCCGGAACAGAAATCCCTAATTGGAGTAAATTTTGAATGCATTTTGCTGCAATTACATCGCTTTCACAAAAAATTGCACTTGGATGCAAGGATGAATCTGTAAACGCTGGTATGATTACTCGCTCTACATTTTCTGATGTACTATTAATGTCAAATACGAAGTTGTCCATAATATTCAAGCCCAATCGTTCGGCAGCTGCTTTAAAAAAAATAAAGCGTTGTTTAAGATCGCTACGAGTTGGCACACACCGTAAATAGCCAATATCAACATGGCCGAGTTTATGCAAATGTTCTGCTGCCATATTAGCAATTAACCGCTGATCAATATTAACCGTATTTATAGAGCGATCAGAAAAGCAGCCATCCAAATATACCTTGGGCAGCGGAATACGCATGGTATACTGTAAGCATTTTTCTTGCATATCGCTTGCAAAAAAAATGATTCCACACAGGTTTTCCAAATCCAATGCTGCAATTTTTTGTTCATATGTATCATTGGTGATATTCACCAATGATACGGTATAGCCGGCACGGTTCGCATATTCCTCAATGGCGTCCAATACAAGAATGGAAAACTCATCATTCTGATGAGAAGCACGGCATTTAATAATACAAATCTGCTGAGAAAGTATTTTTTTTTCAGGAAAACGTAATTGATATCCATTTTCCCGCAGGGCATTTTGTATGAGCTGTCGCCGTTTTTCTCCTACGCCAGGCTTATTATTTAACACAAGCGATACTGCTGCCGGTGATACACCCAATTTTTCTGCAATTTCTCGAATTGTCACAGCTCCCCCTCCTCCATCCACTTATATGATTTTATTATAACATGTTTGCAGGTTTTTGTTAAGTAAACTTTACTTATAATTTTTTAAAAATTCTACTCAACACGCAAAGGCTCAAAGCATGGTTAACTACAGTAGGAAATCTCGCTACATCTGTCAGCCTTGCCCGAGTATTATACAAAAACCGCAAGATAACTTCTCAAAAATGCCCTCTTTCGGTTTTACACTATTTATAAAACCGTTCGCCATTTTGCATACCTCATCAGCAGCGGTACAGCTCCCGCATAGCCTCCATGAACCGATCCATAGTATGGGCGCATCAGAACACCATGAAATATATGTTGTCTTCAGTATAGCATTCGACCAGATATCACGCAACGTTTCCAAATGAATATCTGACAGAAATTCAAAAAACGCTTCTGCAGAAGCAAAAAAACAAACGCTGAATGGGCATTCCCTATCTGCTACAGTTCCATCTTTTCGAAAAAGTTATAAAGTTAAAACGTTTCTGAACAGCACCCCATTTGTTAGACAGTATGATATACTATCTAACAGATGGGGTGATTTATTATATCAAGAGGAAAACCGAACAAACGGTACACGCCGGAGTTTAAGAAGCTGGTAGTCGAAACGATGCTCAATGAGAAATTGAGCTACAGTGAAACCGGACGGAGATTTGATTTGAAGTGAACAGCCACGGCAGGATTATGGAGCACTTCAAGCAGGAACTCATTGATTATCTGGACTATTACAACAATCGCAGAATCAAGGCAAAATTGAAGGGCTTGCCGCCTGCGGTTCACAGACAACAAGCCCTTTCGGCAGCTTGAATAATTTTTACTTTGAAAGATTGTATAACTTTTGGGGGGCAGTTCAAGGAACGATCTTGCTTTTCATCCTTTGCCGCTGCGCCGAACACCGGATATGATACTGAAACAGCTGTGCCTGCATCTGGGGTGTGAGTATGTGTCCGATCTGCCTTTTCTGGACGGAGAGAAACACGAGCAGCTGAAGTTGTTGCTGGCGCAAATGCCGCATAAGGATACTACCGAACAGGAATGGGACGAGGTCTATTCGTATCTGAAAGAGCGGTAGAAACGTAGACAGACCTAGTATACACATACACAACATTCTTGAATAACGTTCAAAAAAGCGTAAAATACACATAGATACAGCGCCGCTACCATTTTGGTAAGCTTCCGCAGATAGAAACACGACAGTCCGGCTTGCTTGTCCGCCTCGGCAGCAGCGCGGTGATTTGCAGTGAATGGTCACCACAGAAAGCCCTTTCGGCAGCTTGAACCATTTTTGCTTTGAAATATTGTCTGACTTCAGATGTTCCGGTGAGAATACGAAGGCGTATTGACAGTATAGTTTGCACGCGCAAATGATCATCAAATCGCAGTTTTATTTTGCCCTCTTACACAGACGGTACTACCGCCTTTGTGAGAGGGCGTTTTTTACCGCATGATTTTCGGCTTTAGGACTTCAAAATATGGACCGAAAAATCGGGGGCAGGGTTCAAAATTCAAAACTTCTGCCATCGGTTGCAAAACTCAGCGTCATAAGTTATAATAGATGTATCAAAACCTATATTCAAAACTCGCGGTGTCAAAACCGTGAAAACGGAGGGATTGGCATGATATTCGGCTACGCGAGAGTATCCACCAAAACGCAGGCGCGCGACGGCAACAGTCTGGACGCGCAGCAGGCGGCGCTGACGGCGGCGGGCGCGGAAAAAATCTACACGGACACGTTCACCGGCACCAAGATGGACCGACCGGAATGGGACAGGCTGCGGGCGCAGCTGCGGCGCGGCGATGT
>NZ_QUJR01000022.1:0-333 GCF_003480945.1 Butyricicoccus sp. AM27-36 | reverse complement strand
AGGGATTGGCATGATATTCGGCTACGCGAGAGTATCCACCAAAACGCAGGCGCGCGACGGCAACAGTCTGGACGCGCAGCAGGCGGCGCTGACGGCGGCGGGCGCGGAAAAAATCTACACGGACACGTTCACCGGCACCAAGATGGACCGACCGGAATGGGACAGGCTGCGGGCGCAGCTGCGGCGCGGCGATGTACTGATCGTGACACGGCTCGACCGGCTGGCGCGGTCCGTGTCGCAGGCGTCCGGCATGATCACCGATATGATCGATGAGGGCGTGACCATCAACGTATTGAACCTCGGCATCCTGTCCAACGACTCGGTCAACACGCT
>NZ_QUJR01000021.1:0-9009 GCF_003480945.1 Butyricicoccus sp. AM27-36 | reverse complement strand
AAGATCGCGGACTACATGGGCGCGGATGTTTACCGCACGACCATCCGCAGCAACGTGATCATCAAGGAAGCGCAGGCTGTGCAGGAGAACGTGTTCGACTACATCGAGAGCAAGGCACAGACCAAGGGCGAGCGCGTTTCCGAGGCCAGCCGGAATTTTGTGAATGACTGTCTGAATTTCGTCAAGGAGTTTGTGGAGAAGGAGAGGGAACAGTAATGGCAAGACTCAGCGCAGAGGAAATGTTCAAGAATATGATCGGCCGCAAGGACGAGGAGCCGCAGCCGGCACAGGAAACCGCTGCCGCGCCGGTTGCGGAGAAGAAGAAAGCCTCCACCGTGCAGGTGACCGTGCGTCTGCGCCCGGAGCAGCATAAGCAGCTCAAGGCGGCAGCCTTCCACCGCGACTGCGATATGTCCGAGCTGGTACGGCAGGCGCTCGATCAGTTTTTTGCGTAACTTCCGGAAATATTAAAGTTAAAAAGTCACAAAGTTACGCATTTGTGACTTTTTAACTTTATACTGAAATTCTGTTATGAAATACAGGATATACAGATAATTTACCGATAATACAGGCGATAAAAGTGAGAGTATACCGTGGCCGTTTATCTCAATCCGCGCAAGCTGCGTATCGTCGGCATGACGAACCACACGCATAATAAGTATAAAACTGTGATGGAAATGATGCTGCGTCCCAAGGATACCTTCCCGTGGGAGCGTCTGTTCAGCCATCGCTTCCCGCTGGCGCAGGCAGAGCAGGCCGTGAAGGCCAGCATGACCCGCGAAAGCATGAAGGTCGTTATCGACCCGTGGATGGAATAACGATGACGGCTACATCGACTTTGTAAAGTAGCAAATAACGCCATCCGGCTCGGATTTGTTATCCGCTGCCGGATGGCGTTTCATTGTTTTAGGTTGTTCTCCAATCATAAGCAGGGCTGTCAGCGGTTTTGCGCTGCGGCAACCGGATGGATTCAATCCGAATGAGGGCGGTGTTTCTCCTGCTCCTGCAAATCTGCTGTGAGCGGCGGATACATCCTATCCAGACGATAGAGGGCAGCACAATAGCTGCGCCGAGCATGGCGATGATGATGGCGGAAAAGATACCGCTGCCGATCTTGCAGCTTGACCATGCAATGGCTCTGCTTGAGGACCATTCCTACGCGCAGGTTATTAAGCTGACCGGCATCAGCAAGTCTACGCTCATCCGGGAGAGAAAGCGGTGGCGTCAGTTCGGCGAGCCGGAAAAATAAAGGAGCCTCCATCGCCATGCGTGGAAGCTCCTTTGGGGTAAAGTATGGTGATATGATTTTCAACAACTGAGATCTGGAAAACAAACAGGAGGAGTCGGATATTTGTTTATCCGGTCATGAAGATTGGGTAAATACACGCCGATCGCTGGAGCGATTTCATACCTGCTGTCTCAGACAGTGTATTCACGTATCACAGACTTGCGGCAATATTCCAAATAACCTGCAGGGCATTCTTCACCGCGAGTAATACGTTTCGGACGTCCTCCTCTTTATCGCGATATGCCATGTCGCGACAATCCTTAATCGTTCCGTCGATGGGATCAAATCCCATCGTCCAGATGTCAGTATAAGGACTATCCACGGAAATTGACCTCTCAATGCCAACCTGATTCAGGCTGAAAAACTGATTGGGCGCCAGTGCTTTCATGCGTTCATATACACCGTATCCATTTGCACCGTTGGCTTCGGTAAACGTCAGGAGCAGCGTTGTCAGGGCATATTCCATCGTTGCTGCTGCACGTTCATTGCCCAGTTCACGCGCCCGTTTGTTCAATGGCTTAATCAGTGTCATGTACGGCAGCACGCTGCCGAGCAGCTCACCGTTATTCTCTTTCGCGATAGCTGGCAGATATTCTGCCGCATATTCCAAAAGCGCATAAACTGCGTTTACATCCGCTTCCGTGCAGCCGAGCTGTTCAGCCTTTTCCAGCAGAGATACCAGCAGAATCACCATAGATTTTACGCCGTTCTCCGGCAGAGTACCTGTCGACAGCACTGCAAGCGCCTTTGACACTTCAACATCTTCCACACTGGCGTTTTTTACGATCTCTCCCATGGACATCGTAAGCTTACAGGTGCCTGCGGCATCCCGGTATTGAATCCACTTTCCATTGCCATAAGCACAGGCGGCAATATCTCTCAGCTTGAACAGTCCGCTTTTCAGCGACTGCTCTGCTGCAATCGTGCGGGGCATTCGTTTCAGCATAATATTAACTGTGTCTCCTTTCCTGAGTTTACGGTTCTACATTCGTTTTGCGCAGTTCATCCTGCACTTCGTGAATATCCAATTCCAGCGGCTTTTTGTTCTGCGCAACACACATCGCGGCAACAATACCCATAGCATGCCCCATATTCATTACAATCGGCATTACGCGATAGCTGGAGTGTGCCTTATGCGTACCCGAAATATTGCGTCCGTTCAGCAGAATACCCTCCACCGTCTTTGGTACAAAGCAGCGCAGTGGGATCGTATACGGCTTCGGCTGCTTGAACGCCTTGTATTCACCATTGGCATCCAGTCCGGCGCCTTCTACATTGTGCAGATCAAAGAAGAAATTCGACTTGGTAACTACCCAGTCTTCAAAGGTACGAGCCTGCGCAATATCCTGCTCGTTCAGCTGATAATTCGCCTCAAACCGGCGGGTTTCACGCACACCGATCACATCGGCACTGTCGATCAGATAACAGCCTTCATATCCCGGCACATGGCGGCGCAGAAATGCAATAATCTCGGGAAGCTGCTTTCTGCATACGTATTCAGCACGATTCAGATCTCTTGCATTTGTGCCGTCCACATCGGTCATATTGCTCATGTTGACTGTGACAACGCCGGGGAGCGACGAAGGATACAGCAGGATATGACCTGCCGGAGAGGGTAATTCCTGACGACCGAGTGTTTGCAGATCGCCTTCCGGCAGCTGGACCGTATCCTCAAAGCCCCAGAAGAACATGGCGCGATCCATATCTACGCCGGCAACCTTGAACATGATCGTCATCGGCTGCATACCGCCGTCCGTCGAGCGTCCCTTTTCAAACGGAACGCCCGCACGTGCGGCCACATCGCCGTCGCCGGTCGAATCGATCACCATTTTGCTCAGGATCGCTTCCCGGCCGGATTTGCTCTCTGTGATTACACCCGCAACGCGGTTTCCCTCCATAATGACATCGCTGAAGCCTGTGTACAGCTGTACATTAACGCCAGCCTCCATCAGCATATCCAGCATCAGAATACGCAGTTTTTCCGGATTGATGACCTGCTCCGCTTCACAGTCGCGTGCCTTTTCGCGCAGCTCTTCAAAGCAGCCGCCGTCCTGTCTGCCGGTCCAATGACTCATAATGCCCGTGGTTGCCACACCGCCGACCGCGCCGTATTGCTCGATCAGCATCGTTTTTCGTCCCATGCGTGCTGCGTGCAGGGCGGCGCCGAAACCTGCGGGGCCGCCACCTACAACAAGGACTTCCGTTTCTGCCGCAACCGGGATCTCCCGGCTCGGCTCAGTATAATACTTCATCTGAAACTCCTTTTTTAACTCTGTTTTTTGCTTTTTCTATCCTTTGCTGCCTTGTAGAAGAACATTCCGATCGAAAGCACAGCCAGCGCAAGGAACAACAGGCTGAACGGCCGTGTTACGAAGATAGACAGAGAATTGCTGGACATTACCATCGAGTTGCGGAAATTCGTTTCCACCAGATCACCAAGAACTACGCCGAGGATGATCGGTACAACACTGAATCCAAGCCTGCGCAGCAGGAACGAAAACGCGCCGATGATGACCGCCAGAAGTACCTGAAATGTGCTGGCTTCGCTCGAATAGACACCGGTAATGCAGTAAACAATGATGATTGCGCTCATCAGCTCATAAGGAATGCGTGTGATATTGGCATACAGCGGGGTAAACACACGACCGATAATCAGCATCAGGATATTGATAACGACAAGACCAATCATAATGCCGTACAGAATATCGCTGTGCTCCTTGAACATGGAGGGACCGGGCACCATGCCTTGCAGCATAAATGCACCCAGAAGAATTGCCGTGCAGCCGTCACCGGGCACGCCCAGTGTTGTAAGCGGAATCAATGTAGAACCGGTCGTTGCATTATTGGCAGACTCGGTTGCGGAAACGCCTTCGATCTCGCCGTGACCGAAATGATCACGGTATTTGGAGGTCTTTTTCGCCTGATCGTAGCTGATAAAAGCTGCAATGCCGCCGCCTGTACCCGGGATAGCACCCACAATCGTACCAATCAGCGAAGAGATCGTCATTGTTTTGAGGCAGCGCTTGATCTCTGCCCAGGACAGCTTCTCATGGTCCAGCTTCAAATGTTGACTGCGCGTCGCATCTGTACGCGGATTATAATCCGAGCGGCTGAGCAATTCGGCAATTGCGAACAGACCGACCAACGTAACGATCAGCGGGATACCGGCGCCCAGTCGACGGACACCAAAGGTAAACCGAAGTGTACCGCTGACCGAATCCTGTCCCAGCAGTGCAATGAAAATACCGATCAGGCCGCCGAGCAGACCCTTGATGATATTGCCGTTCGAGATGCTTGCAATAATAGACAAGCCAAACACTGCGATGCAGAAATACTCCGGAGGGCCAAACATCTGTGTGAAATGTGCAATTTTCGGTGCAGCAAACAGCAATACCAGCGCACTGAACAGGCCACCGAAAAACGAGGCATACAGCGCCATCGTCAGAGCCTTCAGCGGCTTGCCCTGCTGTGTCAGGGGATAACCATCCAGCACAGTCGCTGCGCTTGAGGGCGTACCCGGTGTATTGATCAAAATTGCAGTAATGGAGCCACCGTATGTGCCGCCGCAATACAAGCCAAGCAGCAGAAGCATCGCCGGGATCGGTTCCATACTGTATGTAATCGGCAGGCACAGGATGATCGCAATATCCGCAGTCAAACCCGGAATGGCACCGATAATGATACCCGCCAGCAGACCGATGAAGATAGCAATGAAGCTCTCTGCCGAGGCCATCAGCGCCAAACCGGTCATCAAGTTGTTTAACATATGCGCTTCCTCCTTCTTATGGCAGGGTCACGCTCATTGCCTGAAATGCAAAGTACGCAACGATTACATTTGCACTGGCAATCGCATAGAACCACCATTTTCTCGTACCGAAATACAGCAGAATGCCATTGGAAAGCAGCAGCGAGGAAATGATGAATCCGATATGCGGAAGCAGCAGCGCGTATGCGATCAGCATGGCAATATAGATTACCGGTTTCAGCCGCAGCAGATTTTCTTTAGTGAAAATGGCTCCTGAAATCGTGTATTCGGTCTTTTCCTTGGACAGGATACCCTGCACCAGCAAGATCACGCTGCAAAGTATCATGCCGCGGATCAGAAGCGTCGGAACTGTTGCAGCAGTCACCGCGCTGGTTTCATACGTCCGGATCTGCGATGGTATCAGAATATGCAGGGCAACAGAAACGATCAGGAACAGAACGCCTGTTATCATATTCGAATTTAGCTTTACTTTCAATCTTGTCACCTCTCATACCAGATTAAAAGGCAATACCGCATAATTTTCGCAAAGCACCGCGGCAGTGCGACCGGAGCCTGCACAAGGAGCCGCGGCAGCGCGACCGGAGCCTGCGCAAGGAGCCGCCGCTTTCATTGTGCGGTATTGCCTTAAACAGACCAGCCTGTTACTGGAGCATCTCCACGTATTTGTCCATGCTGTCCATCTGATCCTCGATAAACTTCGTCACTTCGTCACCCTTGGCATCCCACAGCGGATAACCCATCTCGTTCATAAAACCGGTGAACTTAGAATCGGCATATACGTCATCGAGCATTGCATTCAGTTTGTCTACAATCTCCTGCGGAACGTCCGAGCGAACAGCCAGACAGTCCATGCCGGCAAATTCAACATCAACATCCCAGTCCTTGATGGACTTTACTTCACCGTACGGAGTCTTAACCGCTTCCGGATAGAAAGTTGCGACCGCCTGGATCGTACCCTCTTCCTGATGCGAGTAGTATGCCGGAGGCGTACCCAGACCGCAGTCTACCTGACCGGAAACCACTGCATTGATCGATTCTGCCTCGCTGCCCATAACGACCGGCTCCGCTTCGATACCAAGCGCCTTGAACATTGCAGAAGAAACAACGTACTGGTCACCGCCCGGGCCGGAGGAAGTTGCATACGTGATCTTATGCGTTTTGCCGTAGTTAATCAGATCATCAAACGTCTTCATGCCGGATTTCTGCGGATTAGTGAGGATCATCAGCGAAACCTGACGCATACCGCGCAGCATAGTGAAATCAGAAAGATCATAGGATACATCGATGTACTTCGGAGTCAACGAAAATAACGGACCGTTGGCGACGACCATAGTATAACCGTCCGCATCCGCATCCATGGCATCCATCATGCCGATGGTGCCGGAAGCGCCTGTGTGATTTTCTACAATGATCGGCTGATCAAAATAATTCTTGGCCACCTCCGAAATCTTGCGGGCAATGACATCGGCACCGCCGCCGACACCCCACGGACAAATGACTGTTACCGGACCATTCGGGTAATCATCCGCACTTGCCGCAGCACCGCCGCCCTTTGCATTGGCACCGCCGCAGCCCGTCAGACCTGCCAGCAGCAAGGATCCCGCCATCAGCATAGCCATCAATTTTTTTCCTTTCATTTTCTTTTCCTTCTTTCTTTTTCATATTTGAAACGCTTTTTCGCGTTTGCATACGTATTCAATTGCGGAGAATAAAAGAATTATTCTCTTGCTGAGGGACAGAATGTATCTCGGATGATCAATTTGCTGTCCAGTATATACCGGTAGGTATCCGGCAGTTTGTTCGATGCCATTGCCATGACCCATTCTACTGTTAAATTGATAATCCTGTCATAATCTACTGCCACAGTGGTTAAATGCGGCGTAAACCAGCTGCCCATCGGGATATTATCCGAACCAATCAGAGCCACATCATCCGGCACCTGAATGCCCTGCTCGCGCAGTGCTTCCAGCGCGCCTAATGCCATCATATCGTTCTGCGCAAAACACGCTGTACCCGGCTGGAACAGTTCAATATGCTCCAAAACCTGCTGCGTAGCCTGCTTCAGGTTGTAATCTGCATGCAGAATGTGCGTATCTGACAGCTTATGCCCATGCTGATGCAAAACACGTGCAAAAGCTTCATGTTTATGTATAACGTCGATTCGATCCTGCGGTCCGATAATTTCCACAAACCGTGTATAGCCAGCTTCGCAAAACGCCTTGCCGACCAGACCGCCAATCTGTGAATGGCTCGGTGCGATCATATACGACTCATTCAGTGATTCATTCGTATCGTAAATATAGATAAATGGAATTTTTGTTTCATACAGTAGGCTTTTGACTCGCTCACTCACCTGCGGTCGGTTAAAGATCAGGGCATCAAACCGTCGATTACTGATACTCTTCTCGATGGAAAAAGACTCACCGTATTTCCCTTCATCGAACACCGGCACCAGATCCAGCCCTTCCTTTACAAGCTGCATACGTATGCGATAGTAAATGTCACTTTGAATATAATGGTTTGCAAAGCCGGTAAAATCCTCTGAGAATACATATCCGATCACACCGGTGCGGTTGGTTTTTAACCCTCGTGCGTTAGTGTTAAACTGAAAAGAGTATTTGTTCGCTAGCTTTTTGACTCTTGCCTTTGTTTCTTCTGAAACCAGCGGACTGTCATTCAGGCAACGGGAAACCGTTGATTGCGACACACCGGCTAATTTGGCAAGTTCGACGGAAGTAATCGTTTTCAACTGTTTCCACCTCTTTGCATACGTATGAATTGCTTGTCTTATATCTTGCCTTATATATAGCATATTTGAAAAATAAACACAATAGCCAAACGAATATTTGCAATTATTTCGTTAGTATTATCCAAATTCTCATAGCTGTTTTTAGTGCTCTTGCTTGTACTGAAACCCGATCGGACCCTGTTCGAGCTTCAGAAGCACTTTTCTCTTACGGCAGCAAAAATCAACTTATCTCCACACCTGCCGCTGCCAAATAAACCCGAAGCACAGACTGCTTTTTCAGTCTATGCTCCGGGTTTTGTTTATTGAGAAGAAAAGGTGTGGTATAGTCTGACAAGCAACGGATTTGATGGTGCAAATCCGGCTTGACGGGTGGAATCCCCGTACCCCCGTTTTTTTCAGCCGCACGGCGGTTTTACAGGCGGGACGGAAGCGGGATGCTTATTCCATCCACGGGTCGATAACGACCTTCATGCTTTTACGGGTCATGTTGGCCTTCACGGCCTCCTCTGCCTGCTCCAGCAGGAAGCGATGGCGGAACAGACGCTCCCACGGGAAGGTATCCTTGTGGCGCAGCATCATTTCCATCACGGTTTTGTATTTATTGTGCGTGTGATTCGTCATGCCGACAATACGCAGCTTGCACGGATTGAGATAAACGGCCACGGTTACTCTCACTTTTATCGCCTGTATTGCCGGTAAATTGTCCGTATATCCTGTATTTCATAACAGAATTTCAGCGTAAAGTTAAAAAGTTAAAAAGTCACAAAGCTATAACTTTGTGACTTTTTAACTTTAATATTTCCGTAAGTTACGCAAAAAACTGATCGAGTGCCTGCCGTACCAGCTCGGACATATCGCAGTCGCGGTGGAAGGCTGCCGCCTTGAGCTGCTTATGCTGCTCCGGGCGCAGACGCACGGTCACCTGCACGGTAGAGGCTTTCTTCTTCTCCGCAGTCGGTGCGGCAGCGGTTTCCTGTGCCGGCTGCGGCTCCTCGTCCTTGCGGCCGATCATATTCTTGAACATTTCCTCTGCGCTGAGTCTTGCCATTACTTTTCCCTCTCCTTCTCCACAAACTCCTTGACGAAATTCAGACAGTCATTCACAAAATTCCGGCTGGCCTCGGAAACGCGCTCGCCCTTGGTCTGTGCCTTGCTCTCGATGTAGTCGAACACGTTCTCCTGCACAGCCTGCGCTTCCTTGATGAT
>NZ_QUJR01000020.1:0-10316 GCF_003480945.1 Butyricicoccus sp. AM27-36 | reverse complement strand
GGCTGTCCAACCTGTTGTATTTCCTTGTGGAAAGACTTGTTTTGGATGTTTTTCATATCTCCCCGCAGCAATTTATGAAACACTCATATTGGGGCGAGATTTTGATCTACGCTGTTCTTATCCTCGTATTCTTTACGCTCTATAAACTGCTTTGGAGGAAAGATATAAGCGAACCACGCACAGCGACAAATTTTAAAGATGTGCTCGGCAGTCTGGTCGTGGGATTTGGCATTTGCGGAATCTCCGGTCTTTGGATCATGCTGGCAGAACAGCTTCCCTCGCTTCAAAAAAGCGTTGAGGCAATGAACGCCGGTGCTGAAAATATTGCCGGTGGAAATGCATTTGGAACATTTATGATTGCGGTGATTGCTGCACCTGTTGTAGAAGAAATTCTATTCCGCGGCATTGTGCTTCGCTCCATGCGGAAATTCATCCCCGTTTGGGCCGCGATTCTAATATCATCTGTACTCTTCGGCGTTTATCACCTGAATATCGTGCAGGCTGCCTATGCCACCTTCATGGGTATTGCCGCAGGAATCCTTTACGAGAAGAAAAAGAACCTGCTGTTGCCCATTCTCGTGCATTTCGCAAACAACCTCATTACTATGCTGCAGGGCTTTGCGCCATCCGAAGTGAATGAACTGATCAGCATTTTTATTCTGATTATGATTGCTCCGGCAGGGTATGTCATCTGCCGTTCACTCAGACAGGGCAAAAGAGCAGATAGCATGTAAGGTTTTTATACAATGTATAAAGCATACAGCGGCACAGAGCAACTCTCTGTGCCGCTGTCAGGCTGTCGCGAAACTACAGTTTCGCCGACAAGCAGGAACGGACCGTAGGCCGTTCCAAAGTCGTCCAAAAGTTCCCATACGGAAACTTTTTCCCTCTTAAGGTATAAAAACCGGCGCTATCCTTGCGCGGCTTCTCGGCCGCGCTGCGCGGATACACGCTCCCGGTTTTTATGAATTTGCAAAGCAAATTCTATTTAATGCGCGCTGCCGCGCGATATGATAAAATTGGTTCAATACCGACTTTTTTGACAAACTAACAGCGGCACAGAGAGTTGCTCTGTGCCGCTGTTTTTTTATCTTCGTAATAGAATCAGCATGAAAACAGGAACCGGGGCACAGTAAGCAACGCCAAAGCCACGGCAGCCCATCTTATCTGTCCAGGTATTTCCACAGGAATCTGGTCCAGTTCCATGGTCGCCGGCCAAGGAAGCGGGTACACACGGTTGAAACGACCGTCCCCAAGCCTACAAAGATATTCAATGACCACAGGGCTTGTGTATGAGGAACACACCCCCTGTGGTCAACATATCCAGGACGAATATCCATTATGACGGCAAAAAGCAGAAGCCACGTCGGCGGATCAAAACCACACCTTTGCAGATACTCGACCACGCGCTCCCTTATCTGCTGTTACGGCAGTCGCCTATGCACTGTGCGGTTCGTTGCATCTTCACATATGCCCTCGGAACAGGTGTTGCTCACATATTCGCGAAGTTTTCCGCAGTAGAGCAGTGTGTGCGGCACTCTAAGGAACTGCATCGGCTGTATGATAGAGGAACGTAGCTGTTCCATGCCGTCAACCCGACTTTTTGTGAGAAGCTCTCCGACAAACTCTGAGCAATAATAGCAGTCCTCCTGCTTCCAGACAACATGGAAGTATGCCAGACATAAGCCAATATAGTTGTAACTGTACTTCCTCCTCCGCTTCCACATCACATCGAGCATTTCTTTGAGCTCTGCGTGTTGTTCTTCTGTGACACTCACACTCAGAACCAACACCTTGGTTTCGGAAAAACGCTTGAAGGTACCGGTACGGGGAGACTCTATCACGAAGCCGCCCCAAAACGGATTATAGGGATGCCTGCGGCCAAAAGAGTACATCCTCTCTAAATCTCTGGACAGGCTGATGGAGGCGTGGTTATATTCTGCGCCGGTGATTTGTTTAAGGATCCGGGACAGAAGTGTTCCGGTCTGGCTGATTACGATATACAGCTGTTTATTTTGATTGCTCATATGCGTATCCTCACAAGATTATCCACAGTACCATGCTATTGGCATAAGAGGTGCTGCAGGTCTCGAAGAAGTCCGTTTCGACTATGTTAGCGTTGGTGTGCTGGATGACCCACTTCATGCTCTCCGGTTCGATCTCGAAGCCCAAATACAGTAGTGGACAGCAGAGGCTCATCCAGCAGCTCTTTGCGTATACAACTGCAATTGTTCGACCTTGATTGTATTTTCCCCGCCGCCGCTTCGGAAGCTCTCCATTTCCGAGCTTCTGATACTCACAATAACCTTATCATTGACCTGCAATTCCTCAAAAGAAATCCTTGTAACCTTCTGCGTGGCAAAGTCGCAATAGACCATAGGAGTAGACGAACAGTCTATCAGACATTCTTCACCTAAAGTGTTTTCATCGGCATCGTCTTTTACCGGTATGGTTTGCTTTCCTGTATCAACTTCCGTGATCACTGCATTGACGGTCAGAAGAGTGTCATCCTTCAATGAACCGCACCCGGACAGGAAGATAAAGAGAGTCAATAAGCACAGAGCGATTTCGATTCCTCTTACATTTCTATCCAGCAATGTCTTATCCTCCTGTTTTTTGCTGCGGAACTTATCCAATCTATGAAAAAGGCACTTCTTCCGCCCTTTGCGTCAGGCGGGACAACGCACAGACTGCGTACATATAGCCTGCAAAAATCAGCAGTGCCGGCAGCCCGTAAAGCAGCGGCGCCGGGATGATACGCCAAAACAGCTTGAGCACACCGATCTCCGCGCCGTAGGTGAAGAAGTAGTTCGCCTCTGGGCAGAGCGTGAGGCGTAAAAGGAGATTGATAAGGTGCGCGCCTACGGCAAGCAAACCAAAGGTCTTGAGGATCCGCGGGATATTCTTGGGGTCGGGGCGGTAAAAGCCCAGCGTCGCCAGACTCAGGCCGCAGACAACAAGGATTGCGTGGGTCACATAGTAGCCGAAAATTCGCGGCATTAACAGCGAAAAGCCGGAGAACAGAGGCTCCGGGAAGAGCAGCGCCATCAGTGCGCCAAGGGGCGCTACAAAGAAGGAAAAGCCCATGATCGAGCGGTTTCTCTTCCACACGCTCAGCGGGATCAGAAACAGATTGATGTTGCACAGGTGCAGCGGCAGCTCATTGAAAATGCTGAAGCCATTGGGATAGTACGCACGGATATACGCTGCGTCCATGGACAGCGAGAGCTTGTAGCCGGCAAACAGCACGAGATTAAAAAAGCAAACGCCGATCAGATACCGGGAGCGCCGTGCTTCCGGTTTTCCGCGCAGCAGCAAGAATATGAGCAGCACCGCCGTTGCCGTAAGCAAAAGCAGAAGCAAATGCGGCCCGCGAAAGGGCGTAATAGAAAATTCGTTCATTTCACACGCCGGAACGTCTTTCCGGTCTTCTCTTCAAGAAATCGTTTGAATTCCTCCACCGTCCCGCCGGTAAGAGTACGCTTGTCCAGAGGCTGCGCATAGCGTTTCTTCATCAGAAGGATGATGTAGTCCTGCGACTCAGCCAGTGCGTCGATCAGCTCATAGTGGAACGTGGAGGTGGTGGCCGCCGTAACGACGGTATAGGAATCCTCACCGAATGCGACATGATATTCCTTTGTGCCCGCCAGCGCGTTTTTGCGGGCGATCATGCCATTGAATCGGTCCTGAAACAGCAGAACGGACAGCAGCATCACCTCTGTCAGCAGGGAAGTCACCGTCCTGACATCAAGCGCAAAAGGCTCTCCATCGAATGGGATCAGCAGCAATGCGTTGAATACAAAGACGCTCCAGCCGAAGATGGTCCAAACAATGCTTCTCTTTCGCCGCAGCACCCTGCGCATCGCGCGGGCGGCTATGGTCATAGATCGATTTGTGATGTCACTGTGAATTTCAAATGTCATACATCTTCTCCGTTGTAAGTAATTCTGCAACCGCAGGGCGTTGGGGGCCTTGCAGCTGCCGCCGGACATCGCGGCGGGACGCTCGTTCATCGCATCAGCCGCATCTCATTCTCAAACTGCTCCATCGCCTCCTGCCGGCTGGGAACTTGTGCAAGCGTGCAGGAAAACGGCTGGCCGAACAGGGGCTGGGACAGAGTCTCCGCCCAATGCGTCAGCACCTCCGGAGTGAGGGGGCGCTCCTCCCGGAGAAAGATCACCCCGTAATAGGGCGGTACAGACGGGGAAAGCAACTGTGTCAGCGGGACGCCGCTCCGGACGGAGGCGTTGCAGAAATGCATCTCCGGTGAAAAAAGCGGATAGTACAGCGCCCCGACGAACCAGTCCTGTTCACCGCTTCTGAGCCGCCTTGCCTGCTCCAGAAAGTGCGGATGATCCGGATTATCCGGCTCCACAAACTCACCGTCCAGAATGGTCTGGTGAAGGGCAGGGAGGTTATGGAAATCAAAGTGGAAAAAGGGCGCCTTTCCTGCCTCGTCCTCGGAAAGAGAAAACTCCGCCGCATGGAAAGGTTCCCAGTCCTTACAGCAGCGGTAATAGCCCCACCAGTAGTTCCAGTCATAAATATGCAGATATTTTTTTGCTTTGCAGTCCATAGATGTACTCCATTCTGACAATGTGGGCACAAGAGGAAATCACGGGAAACTCTCCGCCCGGCACCAGCAAAGATTCTTTCCAGGCCCGTCCTTTTTACAAGAGGGACGCTCAAAGGCGGCGCGGTGATCTTCTTATCTGCTCACCGGAATGGAGATCTCGAAAACGGCACCGGTGTCCCCGTTGCGGGCGCGGATGGTTCCCTTGTGCAGGTGGATGATCTCCCGGGTCAGCGCAAGGCCGATGCCGGATTTTCCGCTCCGCCCCATATAGAAGCGGTCGAAGATGTGCGGCAGGTCCGCTTCTGCGATGCCGTCCCCGTCGTCCTGTATGCGTATCGTCACCTGCCGCCTGTCTGCGCGGCAGGTCAGGCGCAGCTCGCTGCGGGCATATCGCAATCCGTTGGTCAGGATATTCGTGACCGCCCTGCGCATCTGCGTGTCATCGCATTTGACCATGATGGGTTCTTCAGAGAAGTCCGGCGCGATGGTAATGCCGCTGGCAGCGGCTGCCGATTCCACGGCGCGTATGCTGTCGTAGAGCAGCTCCCGAATATCCATCTCGGAAAGGGCAAGCTGCTGCCGCCCCATATCGATTTTCGAGATGTCCAGGAGCTCCTCCACCAGCTCCGTCATGCGGTCGCTCTCCTCCAGGATCACCTCCGCCGCGCTGCCTGTGTCCATCACGCCCGCCTGTATGCCCTCCGCATAGCCCTGTATCGCCATCAGCGGCGTTTTCAGCTCGTGGGAGGCATTCTGGAAGAAGGTCTGCTGCCGCTCCGCCTCCTTCTCAATATCCCTGCCAAACCGGAACCCCAGCAGGCACATGACGGAGGAGATCGCCAGCAGCACCGCAAAGAACGCCCAGTTCAGCGTCACGATATAGCGGGTGATGGGCCCGATGTCTATGTACATGATATAGGCGTACGGCTTTTCCCAATCGTCCTGCTCCTCCTGCACGGACATGAATATCAGGTGATGCTTGTCCGTTTTGAAGGTATAGCATTGGTTGAGCGATAGATCCCGCCCCTTACAGTATTCCAGCAATTTTTTCTCCAGACGATATGCGTCCCTGTTCCAACCGCTTGATTGATTGGCATTATCCAGCTCTAAAAATACGATGCTTGGCGTAAGGAAGTGCTCCTCCGTGTCATTCCATTCATCGTCAAAAAAGGATCCATCGTCGGTATAGGGGATAGTGCGGTTCTGGTACTGTGCCTCGCTGATGAGCGCCTTTTTTGCCTCACGCACAAAGTGTGCAGGTATGATGAGGTTCACCGCCAGCATGAACAGTGCAAAGAGCAGCAGAGCCGAGCAAAGGATCAGATACACGATCCGCAGTTTGATGTTTTTCACGTGCGCTCCGCTCCCTTCAGCTTATAACCAAAGCCCCATATGGTGCTCACGCTGACGGTGCTGCCCGATTGCGTCAGCTTTTTTCGGATACGGCGCAGGGTTTCGTCGGTCACACGGGTCTCCACCTCCGAATCAAAGCCCCACACCGCGCTGAGCAGCTCCTCGCGGGAATAGGCCTTTTCCGGCTGCTTCATCATATAGCTGAGCAGCCGCAGCTCGGTCTGGGTCAGTGCCACGATCGTGCTTCCGCAAAAGACAGCATTTTCCGTAGCGGAATAGCGGAGATCCCCATAGCGCAATTCATCTACTGCCGCCGCTGTTTTCCCCCTGTCCATCTCCACCCGGCGCAGCAGGGCTCTCACCTTCATGAGCAGTATGGTGGGGCGGAAGGGCTTGGTGAGGTAATCATCGCTGCCCTGGCTGATGCCCATGACATAGTCCAGCTCGCTGTCCTTGGCCGTAAGCAGGATAATGGGGATATCGGAAACCGAGCGTAGCTCCCGGCACACGGTAAGTCCGTCCGTGCCGGGCATCATAATGTCCAGTATTACAAGCTCCGCAGGCTCCTGACGAAACGCCTCCAGCAGCGCATCGCCGCTTTCAAAGGAGCGCACGGTATATCCGTCGCTTGCGAGGAAGCTATGGAGCAGCTCCCGGATGCTCTTTTCATCGTCCGCCAAATAGATGGAATGTCCCATGCGTCCTCCTTGAAAGCAGCGCCAAATGCTGCGCGTAGGCGCAGCATCGGCATGATGTTGATTTTATACTATCAGAATATCGTCTTTCTGTCAAAAGGGGCAGATGCCGCTTTCGCAACCGGTGTTGCCCCAGATGGAATCGTACAGCTTGCACAGCTGGTTATCAAGCTCTACCAGACGGTTGGAGTCGGCGATCAGCGCATCCTTTTCCGCGTCGGTCAGGAAGCTCAGGCTGCGGATGAAGGAGGCCTCATCGTAGTTGTCGAAGTCGTAGTCGTCCGGCAGATTGAAGTACGCTTCATCTACCTTGTCCCACAGGTCGGCGTGCTTTTCGCAGACGCGGTCATACTCCTGCTCCAGGGTGTCGATCTCATCCAGTACCTTGGGGTCGGCTTTTTCCAGTGCCTTCTCGTAGAGCGGCATATTGTCGCAGTCGGGCAGCTTCTCATACAGCGCCTCCATTTGGGCGTCCAGCTCGTTCAGCTCCTTGATGTCTGCCAGAAGCGTTTTCTTCTCCGCTTCGGTCAGGGCATTGGTGCTGCGGATAAACGCCGCCTCGTCAAAGTCTGTGAAGTCATAGTCGTCAGGCAGGGCGTTGTAGATTTCGTCCAGCTTTTCCCACAGTGCTGCGTTTCTCTGGAAGATGGCGTCGCTCTTCTCTTCCACCGCCTCAATCTGCTTCCAGATGGCGTCCTCGTTCTCGGTGGCAATTTTAGTAACAGGCTCCATTGGTACGGATGTGGCGGCAAAGGCGGAAGTTGCCGTGCCGACAGTCGATACCACCAACGCCAGTGCCAGTGCAAATCTCCAAATCATTTTCTTTTTCATGGTATGTTACGCTCCTTTTTTGAAGTATTTGTGGTTGTGTATCAACCTTGTCTGTATCATACCAGAAGCTGCATTGAAATTCTCCCGCGAAAGTGCGGGGAAAGTGTCACAAATTCGTCACAGCGCCTGTGTTATACAATGAACACCCACCCGGTAGCCGACCGAACAGCACCCCATTTGTTAGACAGTATGATATACTATCTAACAAATGGGGTGCAGTTCACGGCAGCGGAAGATTTCGTTTCTGTTTTGGCGACTGCTGTCGATCAGAGGCGCTTTAAAGCTCCTCCAGCTTTGCCAGACGGGAAAGCGCCTCGTCAAGCGTATCTTTCTCGCGGGCAAAGTGCAGACGGATCAGATTGCCGACCGGCTCCCGGAAGAAACTCGAGCCGGGTAATTCAATGTATACGGTATATAGAATACACTTTGAATCGTCAAGTATAAAATATGCCAAAATAGAAATGCACCGCGACCTAACGTTATAGCGTTATAACGTCATAGCTTTTTAACGTTATAACTTTACACAACAAAAAAGTCCTAAGATGTCCGGAGCATTTTATTCCGGGTGCCTTAGGACTTTTCATTTCAAAATACCCTGTGTATCGCCCCATCCAAGCGGCTGATCGAGGAAATGCCGGTCGGCTGCGGGCAGCCGCAGATGATAAAGAGAACGTTCACACGGCATGGATCAAGCGCCGCGCGTATATCCCATTTTTATTCTGAGAAGTGCAACATCCGGCTTTCCTTGCTGCAATCCGACATCTATGTTATACTGTACAGGCTACCACCCCTATACAGGTAGAAAAAGGGGGGTGTACTTAGTGAGCGTTATCTCATCGTTTTTAATCTCCGTTCTGGCAAGTGTAGCAGCATACTACATTTGTAAATGGCTGGACGGCAAGATGTAACTGGTAGCCAGCCTCAGGCCTAAGCCACCTGCTCCAAAACGGAATAGAAAAGCCCCGGAGTCGTGACCTCCGGGGCTTTTCGTGTGCTCAGTGAGCAATCTCATCATTCGTTTACTGATATTATACCGCATATCAGCCGGCATTGCAAGTATATCCGGAAAACCCGGATTCATTCTAAAAAAAATCAACTCTTCCGAGTATTTTTCAACTTCACCTGATTAAGATTGACATTCCTTATTTTCCATGGTATTCTTAATTACAGGAAAAACAAAAGAGCCGACGCCGGCAAGCATCAGCTCTTTTATAAACGGTATCCGCCACTTGGTGCTTCCAACACCAGCGGGCGGTAAGATCTCAACCAACCTGAGACCAGTAACGCGCCAAATGGCGCATACCGCTTACTGTATAATCATTATACATTCAACAAGCGGTTATGTCAATAAGACGCGCGTTTTTCGACAAAAATCAATTTTTCTGCTTAACACGGCACATTTTACTTGTGCAACATTACGAATTTTCGATTTTTGATACGAATTTAGACATGGTTTTTCAATCGTCTGGTGTGAGAGCATCAGACGATTTTTTGTTTCTTCTGCAAAAATCGACCATCGGAAAGGAGGGAAAGCAATGTCCGCAGCCGGCTACACCACAATCTACAACGAAGTTCTGCGCGACAGAACGCTTTCTCTCGAGGCCAAGGGCCTGTTTGCCGTCATCAAGTCTTTTGTCGGCCTGCCGGATTTCGCGCTCAGCAAGCGCCGTCTCGGCTATGCCTGCTCGGACAGCGGCTACCTGCTGAACGCGGCGTGGAAGGAGCTCAAGCAAAAGGGATACCTGCAGCACTATTTCTCCCAGGCGGAAAATGGTGCGTTCTGTCATGTCTACAACCTGATGCAGCACCCGTCCGAGCCGGTGGACTTCGTCTATTCCCCGTCCATCGACCGCCCGAACGGTGATGTTGCCTGCATTTCCGGTGCGCAGCGCGACTACACCAACATTTCCACCTCGGTCCTGCGCGACAAGACCATTTCTCTTGCCAGCAAGGGACTGTTCGCCCTCGTCAGCCATCTGATGAAGATTCCCGACTTCGTTCTCCGTCCCGAGGGAATCCGCGCGTTCTGCATGGAAAAAGTAAAACATTTCTCGACGCTCTGGAAGCGCTTCAAGATTTCCGGTCTGCTCAAGCAGCACCGCTTCCCTTCCGGTCAGGAGAATCACTGGACCTACGAATATAAGCTCTGCGAGACGCCCGATCTGGAAACGCCATATCTGACCAATTACCACATCGACGGCTCTGTCTCCACCGTAGCCACGATCGACGGCTTCCTTGCGAAGATCAAAACGCAGGTTTCCCGCATCCGTAAAAACGTATGCGTTAACAAAAAGGACAAGCCACGTGCCGTTCGCCGCAGGCTGCGCAGGCAGATCGAGCAGCAGATCAACGCCGACGTGCTCCGCCGTCAGTTTGGCAGCGAGCTGACCGGAACGGTCGTAACGGCAGTTTGCAACATCAAGTACGCAGACAAGCTGTTCATCAAGGGCGCTGCGGTCACGCAGGAGCATCGCGAGCAGATCTCCCGCCGTATTTCTCAGGAAAGCATGGAACACTTCCTGAACAGCGTCACGATCGACTTCGGCCGCATCGAAAACCCGGTTGCATACTTACAGACTTCCCTGTATACCTACCATCAGAAGCTGCTGCAGCCTTCGCAGTCCGAGCCAGTCAGCACCGGCACACCCGAGCAGCCGCTGGCCGACTGGGAACTGGAGTGGCTCGAGCGCGTAAAAGCAAAACGCCATTCGCAGGAAACCGAATAACCTTTTAAGCCATGATTGACCTCATGGCTTATGGTCGTGCCCGGAAAATCATATTTCCATCCCCAAACACCGATGACGGCAGAAAGACCGTCATTTTTCTTTGTCTGCCATACCATTACCCTGATTTTACAGGGT
>NZ_QUJR01000002.1:0-318844 GCF_003480945.1 Butyricicoccus sp. AM27-36 | reverse complement strand
TCAGGTCTTGCAATCGCCGGAACCAGCACACCATACTGCCGAACACTGTCGGCGGTCTCCATCATGGATTCATCATCCTTGACTTTGAACGGATGGTTCTTAAAAGGGTGCAGTTCAGACAGTGGGATTTCCAACACCCGTTCCCGCTGTGCGTCGGCACGGCCTTCTTCGGTGGAGAACAGATCATCTACCGAGGCCAGCTCTATTTTTTTCGCGCTGCTTTTCAAGTTTCAACACCTCCTTCGTCAGATTTTTGTAGCCCTCTGCCACCTTGCCGCCGGGATCGTGGGCAAAAATGCTTTTTCCCTCGGCGCTGATTTCCTTAGCCCGAACAGAATGGGGGATCTCTATGCCGAATACTTTGATCTTGCTTCCATAGGTCTCCCGCAGGAGAGCGGAGATCTCTTTGGCAAAGTTGGTTCGGCTGTCCACCATTGTCAGCAGGATACCGTCTATCTGAAGCTTTGGGTTGATCTGCCGCTTTACCTTGTTTACCGTGGAGAGCAGCTGTTCCAGCCCTTTTGCGGGCAGATACTCCGCCTGAACGGGAATTATGATCCTGTTTGCAGCGGCCAGCGCATTGACTGTGAGCATCCCAAGGGAGGGCTGGCAGTCGATGAGGATATGGGAGTATTGCCCCTTCAGCGTGTCCAGATATTGCCGCAAGATAGTCTCACGGCTCATGGCATTTACCAGGGATACTTCCATACCGGATAACTGGATGTCCGCAGGCATCAGGTCAACGCCTTCTGCATGATGCAGAATACCTTCTCCGGGGCGTATAGGCTGATCCATCAGAATTTTGCCCATTGCATCCGACAGTGTAAATGGCAGCTTGTCTGGTTGCGGATTTCCCAAGCTGATTGTCAGGCTTCCTTGCGGGTCCCCGTCAATCAGAAGCACTTTCTTTCCGGCCTGTGCCAGACCTATTCCCAAGTTCGCACAGGTTGTTGTTTTGCCAACACCGCCTTTCTGGTTGGCGATGGCGATGATTTGCGTGTTCAAATAAACCTCCTCCTTCTACAAAAAATATCCCTATTCCGAAAAATAGGGATGAAAAAAGCCGCTTACTCAAATAAATGAATAAACGGCTATGTAAGAAATATTCGATTGTAAGTAAAGTTTTATATCACTGCAAAATAACGAAGTGCATCTTTGATTGCTTCTACCTTTTCTGGTGTCGGATGTTTCCTCGGCTGTTTCAATTCTTCTACCGCATTAGGAGCATCATACATCGGCAATCCCAAATTTCGCTTTACCTCTGCGATATATGCGGTATGTACCTTGAAGCCGTATTTCGCTTCTATGTACTCCTTAATCATTTTGTAGGTCACTTTTTCTTTGGGCTTGTACGCTTCGGCTCTTTTAGCAATACTATCTACCGGAATCTTGCCCTCGCCCTCTCCAAACTCCACATCAATGTGGATATAACTGTCGGCTTTTTTGTGGGACAAAAGAACTACCGTCTCAACATGAAAAGTTCTCGGGAACAGATCGAACGCCTGTGCCTTCTCAAGCGTATAGCCTGCGCCGCACAGCTCCGCCACATCGCGCGCAAGCGTTGCCGGGTCGCACGAAACATACACAACCTTAGGCGGCTGCATTTTAAGAATCGCGTCGCGTGCAGTCGCGTCCAGACCCTTGCGCGGCGGATCGACCACCAGCACATCAATGCCGCGCTTAGCCAACCGCTGCGCCGCCTGACCCGCATCCGCACAAAAGAACTCTGTGTTCTCCATGCCGTTGCGGAGCGCGTTGCGCTTGGCATTTTCGATGGCCTCCGGCACGATTTCCACGCCAATGGCAGTCTTTGCATGCTCGGCCAGCGCCAGCGTGATCGTACCCGCACCGCAATAGAGGTCAAGCACGGTCTCCTCGCCGGTCAGACCGGCGTAGTCCACCGCACACGCATACAGACGCTCGGCCTGCGCGTGATTAACCTGATAAAACGCCTCGGGCGAGAGCAAAAACGTGTGCCCGCACAGGCGGTCCTCCAGCATTGGCTCACCCCAGAGAACATCCGTCCGGTCACCCAGAATCACGTTGTCGTCGCGCTGGTTGTGGTTGAGCAGAATACCCGTCAGCGACGGCGCTGCCGCGCGCAGACGCTCGACCAGCACATCCAGTTTGGGCATTTTCTTGGTTGCGGAAATAAGCGTCAGCTGGCTCTCCCCGCTTTTTTCGCCCACGCGAACGTAAATATGCCGAATCGTACCGCGTTTTTTCTCATAATCGTACGGCATGACCGAAAATTCCGTCATCCATTCACGCACCACAGCGGCAATCTTGTCCGCCGTTTCCGACTGGATGAGGCATTTCTCCACCGGCACAATGTCGTGGCTGCGCGGACGGTAAAAGCCGGTAACGATGCTGCCTTCTTTGTCCCGTCCGACCGGATACTGCGCCTTGTTACGGTAATGCTCAGTCGTCGGCGCACCCGTAATGCCGAGCAGCTTTGCGCCGTCCTGACCGCCAATGCGCGTCAGCGCATCACGCACCTTTTTCTCCTTTGCACGCAGTTCTTCCCCGTAGGTGATGTGCTGATAACAGCAGCCGCCGCACTTATCCGCCACCGGACACGCAGGCGCAGTACGCTGTGCCGACGGCACAATAATCTTCTCTACCCTGCCGAACGCCACATTTTTCGTCACCTTGACAATGCGGACATCGCACTGATCGCCAACTGCCGTACGCGGCACAAATACCGCCCGGCCTTCGATCTTCGCAAACCCCGTACCGTCCGCTGTGTAATCCGTAATCTGACAACGATAAACCTTGTTCTTCTGTAAATCCATTTCTTACCCCTTGATATGAGAGTGAAGAGTGGAGATTGCAGAGCGAAGAGATAAGGTGCTCTCCACTCTCAACTCTTCACTCTCCACTCTATAATTACTAATTCCTAATTACTCATTACTAATTTTATAATGGTATTATAGCACGATTCCCGGAGATACTGCAATCGAAAGGAGCGTGCAATTATGGCACAGGACAGGAAAAAACAGGTCTCCGGTGAGATTCCCTTTCATTTTATGCAGGAAATGGGACACAGTCCGCGGGCAATGGAGCAATTCTTCGATCTGCCGTATCAGGCGCGGCAGGTGCTGACCGATGCGGTATGTATCTCGGACGAGCCTGAGGAGCGCCGCGAAACTGCCCTCAAGTCGCTTGCAAACGGCGGCGAAGGCTACTGCGAACGGTTCTGACCGCTTTTCCCGCTCGAACGGCTGTACTTTGCGGTGCAGCCGTTTTGCTGTATTCGCCAAAATACGCTGTCTTGACATCTTTTATTTCTAATCGCTTTTCATTGCGTTAGTGCATATTTGGTGGTAGAATAGATACTGAATTATTGTGTAAACAACTACTTATATATAATGTAATGGAGAATATTTATGTGGATCGCAGATCATTGGAAGGACTACGCCGTGCTCGACTGCGGCGGCGGTGAAAAAATTGAACGATGGGGCAATCAGATTCTGCAGCGCCCCGACCCGCAGGCTATCTGGCCGCGCGACAAGGACTGTAAGGTTTGGAACAAGCCAAACGCTATCTATCATCGCTCGAACGCGGGCGGCGGCAAGTGGGAAATCCGCAAGCTGCCCGAGCAGTGGGCTATCCACTACGGTGATTTGACGTTCCAGCTCAAGCCGATGAGCTTCAAGCATACCGGTCTGTTCCCCGAACAGGCTGCCAACTGGGATTTTATCGACAAGATGATCCGTCACGCAGGCCGCCCGATCAACGTGCTCAACCTGTTCGCGTACACCGGCGGCGCTACGCTTGCGGCGGCAAACGCCGGCGCGTCCGTCTGCCACGTTGACGCATCCAAGGGCATGGTGCAGTGGGCCAAGGAGAACGCCGCGTCCTCCGGTCTGAGCGACCGCCCGATCCGCTGGATCGTGGACGACTGCAAAAAGTTCGTGCAGCGCGAGATCCGCCGCGGACGCAAGTATGACGCCATCATCATGGACCCGCCGAGCTACGGCCGCGGTCCGTCCGGCGAAACGTGGAAGATCGAGGAGGACGTTGCTGACTTCGTAGACCTGACCATGGGCGTGCTGAGCGACAAGCCGCTGTTCGTGCTCATTTCCAGCTATTCCACCGGCCTTGCGCCGTCTGTGATGAGCTATCTGCTCGGCATCACCGCCGGCAAGCGCGCCGCAGGCAAGATCGAGGCACAGGAGCTCGGCCTGCCGGTTGAATCGACCGGTCTGGTGCTGCCGTGCGGCTCATCGGCACGCTTTATCGCCGAGGAGTAAATTCACAGCACCCCGCCCTATGATAGTTTATTTATCCGGTGTATATTGTACCATCAACCCTTTGAAATCTACCGAAGGACGAAAATAAATGAGTGAAATCATCAAAACCGAAAACCTGCAGTACGCCTACCCGGCCGAGGACGGACAGCTTTCCGTTCCTGTGCTAAAGGGCGTAAATCTTTCCATCCGGCGCGGCGAGTTCGTCGCGGTGCTCGGTCACAATGGCTCGGGCAAGAGTACGCTCGCCGGCTGCTTCAATGCGATCCGTCTGCCGACCGGCGGCGTATGCTACGTTGACATGATGGACACCCGCGACGAAAACAACACCTACGATGTGCGCAAAACCGTCTCGATGGTATTCCAGAATCCGGACAACCAGCTTGTCGCCACCGTTGTTGAAGAAGATGTCGCATTCGCGCTGGAGAACATGGGCGTGCCGCCCGAGGAAATCCGCAAGCGCGTTGACGATGCACTGCGTGCCGTCGGCATGTACGAATACCGCGCACAGGCGCCGCACCGTCTGTCCGGCGGACAGAAGCAGCGAATCGCAATCGCAGGCGTTATCGCCATGATGCCGCGCTGCGTTGTGCTCGATGAGCCGACCGCCATGCTCGATCCCCAGGGCCGCCGTGAGGTCATGAATGTTGTCCGTGAGCTGAACCGCAAATTCGGCATCACCGTTATCCTTATCACCCACCACATGGACGAGGCCGTGCAGGCGCAGCGTGTGGTTGTCATGCACAAGGGCAACGTGCTGATGGACGGTGCTCCGCGCGAGATTTTCACGCAGGTGGACAAGCTGCGTGCGGCTTCCCTGACCGTACCGCAGACCATCGAAGTCCTGTACGACCTCGATCAGCAGGACGGCGAAAAACTGCCGATCGACGCACTTTCGATCGAGGAATGTGCAGATATTCTCGAACAAGAATATTTGAATTGATTATCCGAAGGAGAATCTTATGTCAACCATACTTGAAACGAGGGGCTTGACGCACGTTTACGGCGCAGGCACCCCCTTTGAGCGTGTTGCGCTTGACCATGTTGACCTGAAAATCGAAAAAGGTGAAATCCTCGGTGTGATCGGTCACACCGGTTCGGGCAAGTCTACGCTCATTCAGCACCTGAACGGTCTGCTGCAGCCGTCCGAAGGCGAGGTCCTGCTCGACGGCAAGTCCATCTGGGATGCCAAGGGCAAGTGCAGCCGCGAAACGCGCTTCCGCGTCGGTCTGGTGTTCCAGTATCCGGAATACCAGCTGTTCGAGGAGACCATCGCAAAGGATATCGCCTACGGCCCGACCAACATGAAACTGCCGCAGGCCGAGATTGACGAGCGCGTGCGCGAATCCATGGCGGCAGTCGGCCTTGCACCCGAGCTTGCCGACCAGTCTCCGTTTGCGCTGTCCGGCGGTCAGAAGCGCCGCGTTGCCATCGCAGGCGTTATCGCCATGCGGCCGGATGTGCTCGTGCTCGATGAGCCGACCGCCGGTCTCGACCCGGCCGGCCGTGACGAGATTTTTGAGCTGGTCCGCAGCTACCACAAGCAGTCCGGCGCGACCATCCTCATCGTGTCCCACTCGATGGAGGATATCGCACAGATTGCCGACCGTCTGCTTGTGATGAACCACGCCAAGGTACTGTTCTGCGACACGCCGCGCGAGGTTTTCTCGCACGCGGACGAGATCATTGCCGCAGGACTGGACATCCCGATGATCACCAAGGTCATGCTTGAGCTGAAAAAGCGCGGTCACGATGTTGATACCTCGGTCTACACCGTAGCGCAGGCAATGGATGCCCTGCGTGCCTGCAAGCGGAAGGAGGCTGCTCACGAATGCTGAAGGACATTACCCTCGGTCAGTTTTTTCCGGGCAACAGTGCGGTGCACCGTCTTGACCCGCGCGTAAAGATCGTGCTGACGGTGGCATTCATCGTGCTTCTGTTCCTCGCGCAAGGCCCGGTTTCCTATGCGCTGATCATCGCATTTCTTGCTGTTGTCATCGGTATTTCGCGTATTTCGCCCAAAATGGTGCTGCGCGGCCTCAAGCCGATCCTGTTCATCGTTATCTTCACAGCGGTGCTCAACCTGTTCTATACACCAGGCACCTACATTTTCCAGTGGCACTTCCTGCACATCAGTGTGGAAGGCGTTAAGCTGGCCATTTTCATGGTACTGCGCCTGATGCTGCTCATCATCGCAACTTCCATGCTCACCTACACCACCTCACCGATTCAGCTGACCGACGGACTCGAGCGTCTGCTTTCTCCGCTCAAAAAGCTGCACGCGCCGGTGCATGAGCTGTCCATGATGATGTCGATCGCACTGCGCTTTATCCCGACCCTCATCGAAGAAACCGAGAAGATCATCTCGGCGCAGAAGGCGCGCGGCGCGGACTTCGATTCCGGCAACCTGATTCAGCGTGCCAAGGCCATGATCCCGATTCTCGTGCCGCTGTTCATCTCAGCGTTCCGCCGTGCGGATGAGCTCGCTACCGCCATGGAGTGCCGACTGTACCGCGGCGATGTCGGCCGCACCCGCATGCGCCAGCTGAAGATCGCCCGGGTGGATATTTGTGCTTTACTTTGGGTAGCAGCCTTGTTTGTGGTTATTATTGCACTGAAACATTTTGGACTGTAACGTAAATCTATATTGTAGGGCGGGCTGCCCTCAGCCCGCCGCACGGAATACTTTTATCATCATCCACTTCCAACGCTTAACTTTTTATAGCTATGAAGAATATTGCATTAGTTTTATCTTATGACGGCACAAATTTTAACGGCTGGCAGATTCAGAAAAACGGTCCTTCCATCCAAGAGAGCATGGAGGACGCGATTTTTCATCTGCTGAAGCAAAAAGTTCATGTTTCCGGTGTCGGACGCACGGATTCCGGCGTTCATGCCCGCCGGTATGTGGCAAACTTCCACGCAGACTGCACGATTCCGATGGACCGTCTGCCGTATGCGCTGAACAGCTTTCTGCCCGAGGACATTGCGGTTTCCGGCGCAGTCGAGGTTCCCGAGGACTTCGATGCGCGCTTCAACTGCACCAAAAAGGAATACGCCTATTATCTGTTTCCTTCCACCCTGCGGGACCCGTTCCACGCGCGGTACGCATATCGGTACAATTATCCGCTGGATATTACAAAAATGCAGGAAGGCGCACAGTATTTTGTCGGCAAGCAGGACTTTGCATCCGTGAGAAGTCAGGGCACACCGGTCAAGAGCACGGTTCGTACTATTTTCTGGTGCGAGGTGGAGCCGGTGGATGACCTCATCCGCATCCGTGTCTGCGGCGACGGCTTCCTTTACAACATGGTCCGCGCGATTGCGGGCACGCTGACGTATGTCGGCGGCGGCAAGCTGGCGCCCGAGCAGGTGCGCGACGTACTGCTCGCCTGCGACCGAGAGCAGGCCGGACCGACCCTGCCTGCCTGCGGTCTGTTCATGAACCGCCTGTGGTACGACGATACACCCGAACTGGACAGATTCCGGCTGTCCGAGTGACAATTTTCAAGTTTTATTCACATTTTCACCCACAAAACACGCTACAATAAGGAGGCGGGATTTCATGAGCGAACAGAACCCAAAGCAGAATATCATCCGCTTTCCGCTCTCCAGGAGGGAGCGCCGTCAGCGCCTGTTCGACAGCAAGGACGCGCGTATCCGCACGACCGCCCTGCTCCGCATGCTCTGCGGCTGGGCTCTGGTGCTGGGAACAGCCATGTTCCTGATCGCCAACTACCGTATTTTTACACCGACCTCGCTGCGCACACTCGGCAGCTATATTGCGGCCGGTATTCGCTCGCATGACGGCGATATCACCACCATCAACTACGAAAACGAGACCTTCAGCGACGGTGCGCTGTTTGAATCCGGTCTGGCGTACGCGGACAGTGACGCGCTGTTCCTGTCCCGCGCGGGCAGCATGACCACGCTGCGCTATTCGCTCGGCTACTCCGATCCCGCGGTGGAGAGCAGCACGAATTATGTGCTCGTGTACGACCGCGGCGGCGTCAAAGCCGCACTGGTCGGCTCGGCAGGCGCTGTCGCGGAGCTGGAGCTGGAATCCACCATCCTGAACGGTTCGATCGGCCGCAGCGGCCGTTTCGTGCTCACCACCAACGAGCACGGCTACCGTACCGCCGCTGCCGTTTACGACACCGCAGGAAAAGAGGTTTTCAAATACCGTGCATCGGAATACTATATTGTATCCGCCGTACTCTCGCCGGACTGCAATACGCTCGGCATTCTCGCCTTCCGGCAGAACGGCGTAACGCTTGAGTCCCATGTGCTGTTCTTTGATGTGTCCTCCGGCAAGCAGGTTTCGGACACCGCACTGACTGACGCGCTCGGTGTAACGCTCACTTATTCCGAGAACAATGCCGCGATCGCGCTGTGCGACACCGGCCTGTATCATGTCACCCGCAGAGGCACGGTCGATGTGCTGCTCGAGCTCAGCTCGCAGGATCTGATCGCCACTGCCTCTCAGGGCAGTACGATGGCTGTCGCTGTGCGCTCCTACCTGAACGATGCACGCAGCGACCTCTATACCGTCCGCAACGGCAGTCTGCACGGTCCGTTCGCACTGACCGAGGAGCCGACGGCGCTTGCCGTCTCCAACGCCGGTACGGCGGTGCTGTCTGCGTCCGGCGTTACGGTCTACAACACCTCCGCCGAGCCGCAGTGGCACAATGATGACGCTGTCGGCGCACGCCGTGTGCTCATGACCGATGACGGTACGGTTTTCCTGCTCTACAACCGCAACGCGCGTATCTTTACCGCGCATTCCGAACGATCCGAGGAAGTGCATGCAGATAACTGATATCAACGATATGATTTCCACAGCGGCGCAGCTGCTCAACGCGCCTGACCTGATCCTCATTGCCGTGCTGCTGGCCAACGTGTGGCTCGGTGCCCGACGGGGACTGGTCGGTGCGCTGTACGGCGTGCTCGGCCGCATCGGCATGATCGCCGCGTCGGTCGCCGCCGCCAAGTATACCGCACCGTATATCGCGCAGTGGGTGGTCGTGCCGGCAGTCGGTCAGCTGTTTGAAAAACAGGCCGCGCTCAAGACCGCCGAAGGCGTGCTGGACGGTCTGCGGCAGACCGTTACCGAAGCGGCTGTCGGCATGTCGGAGAGCATCGCGTTTTCCATGCTGGTAGTGCTGTTCAGCGTGCTGTTCGGACGGCTCATCTGGATTTTCGGTCGCAGCCTCAAGCTCATTGTTCGGCGTACTCCGCTCAGTGCACTCGATTCCGCAGGCGGCGCACTCATCGGCTTTGTAACCGGCGTCGCATTCGTCTGCATCCTGCTGATCGTGCTGCAGTGGCTGTTCCCGATCACCTACACGTCGCTCGGCTATCTCTCGCCGGAGCGCGTCAAGCATACGCTGCTGCTCAAACAGCTTGTGGATGTTTTACCTATCGCTATTTAATGGAAAACACCTTAATTCTCCATTTTCCATTTTCAATTTTCCATTCCCTAAAGGAGTTTAACCTATGAATATGCCAATGTGCTCGCGGTGCAAGAAAAACATCGCGGTGGTGTTCATCACCAAAATCGAGGGACCGGATAAGACCACCCAGGAGGGTCTGTGCCTCAAGTGTGCACGCGAACTGGGTGTCAAGCCGCTCGACAACATCATGGAGCAAATGGGTATCACCGAGGACGACCTCGAAGCGCTCTCCGGTGAGATCGGCTCCCTGTCCGACCTGAACGACCTGGTTCCCGCCGGTTCGGACGGCACGGACGACGACGCACCCCACGAGACCGACCCGGTCGCTGCCGGCACTCTGCCGGGGCAGCCCGCAGGCGGCTCTCAGGAGGAGACCCGTACCCGTTCTTCCCGCAAGGAGGACAAAAAGCGCAAATATCTGAACAATTACTGCGAGAACCTGACCCAAAAGGCCGCAGAAGGCCGCATTGACCACATCGTGGGCCGCGACCGCGAGACCGACCGCGTCATTCAGATTCTGAACCGCCGCCAGAAGAATAACCCATGCCTGATCGGCGAACCCGGTGTCGGCAAGACCGCCGTTGCCGAGGGTCTGGCAGTCCGCATCAACGAGGGCCGCATTCCGTTCAAGATGCGCAACAAGGAGGTCCATCTGCTCGATCTGACCGCTCTCGTGGCGGGCACGCAGTTCCGCGGCCAGTTTGAGAGCCGCATGAAGGGCCTGATCGACGAGGTAAAGCGTATCGGCAACATCATCCTTGTCATCGACGAGGTGCACAACATTGTCGGCACCGGCGATTCCGAAGGCTCGATGAACGCCGCAAACATCCTCAAGCCTGCCCTTGCCCGCGGAGACATTCAGGTGATCGGCGCGACCACGCTCAAGGAGTACCGCAAGTATATCGAGAAGGACGCTGCGCTCGAGCGCCGTTTCCAGCCGGTCTACATCGGTGAGCCGTCTGTTGCCGAGACCACCGAGATTTTGAAGGGCATCCGCTCGTACTACGAGACCTTCCACGGCGTTACTGTTTCCGATGAGATGTGCCGCCGTGCCGCTGAGATGAGCGAACGCTATATCACCGACCGTTTTCTACCGGATAAGGCCATCGACCTGATCGACGAAGCCTGCTCGCGCCTCAATCTGGATTCTCCGCAGCTGTCCGAGATTCCCGAGCTTCAGAACGAGCTTGAGCGCCTGCAGGCACAGCTTGACGAGCTGACCCAGTCCTCTGCCCGCGCCGAGGAGGAGGAGACCTACGCCAAGATCGCCACCTGCCGCAGCCGCATTCTGCAGGTGGAAGCACAGCTGCACGAGCTGCTGACCAAGCCTGCACCGCAGGTTGACGAACAGCTTCTGGCTGAGGTGATCGAAATCTGGACCGGCATTCCGGCATCCAAGGTAGCGGCGCAGGAGTCCGCACGCCTGCGCGATATGGAATCCCGCCTGAAATCGCATGTTATCGGTCAGGACGAAGCCGTAGACGCGGTCTGCGCGTCCATCCGCCGCAACCGCGCGGGCATCAGTCCCAAGCTCAAGCCGGCATCCTTCCTGTTCGTCGGCCCGACCGGCGTCGGCAAGACCGAGCTGGTCAAGCAGCTTGCTCTCGACCTGTTCGACTCACCGGATGCGCTTGTGCGTCTTGATATGTCCGAATATATGGAAAAGCACACGGTTTCCCGCCTGATTGGTTCCCCTCCGGGATACGTCGGCTACGATGAAGCCGGTCAGCTGACCGAGAAGATTCGCCGCCGTCCGTACTCTGTCGTTCTGTTCGACGAGATTGAGAAGGCGCATCCGGATGTGCTCAATTCTCTGCTGCAGATTCTGGATGACGGCCGTCTGACCGACGCGCAGGGCCGCGTTGTCAGCTTCGAGAACACGGTTATCGTCATGACCTCGAACGCCGGTTCGCAGTCCAATAACACGCCTGCAGGCTTCGGCCGCACCGTGTCTCAGATGAGCAAGGACCGCGTGATGAAGGCTCTTGAAGAAATCATGCGTCCGGAGTTTCTCAACCGCATTGACGAGATTATCGCGTTCAACCAGCTGTCCGAGGATAACTTCCGCCATATCGCTGAGATCATGCTCGGTGAGCTGCGCACCACGCTGGCCGACAAGGATATCCGCCTGACGTGGGATGACAGCCTGCTCGGCCTGCTCACCGAGAAGTCCTACTCGGTCAAGTACGGCGCCCGCAATCTGCGCCGCCTGATTGAAAAAGAGATCGAAAATCCGCTGGCCACCGCCATCGTCACCGGTGATAAGCCGCTGATGGGCGCTCACCTGTCCGCTGTGGACGGCAAGGTAAAACTGGATACCATCTAACACGCGAAAACCGCCTGAACAGGCGGTTTTCTTTTGCACGCAGATTGACAATCTCTGTCGAATACGATATAATCGTGTAAATTACTGGAGGTGTTATTTATGGATTTCAGCGATTCCTCGACTTTCTCCACCGCATCCGGCAAGGACTATCATTACGTTGTCCTGCAAGTTACTTTGAAGGAAAAATTTCTCGGCACCGGTTCCGGCAACCTGACCGAACTGGAAGAAGCGATTAACCATCAAGCGCAAAAGGGTTATCGCCTGCACACGATTACTACATCGAACGGCGGCAGCAAGGGTCTGATGGGCGGCGACCGCATTCAGGCAACCATGGTATTCGAAAAGGTTATTTAACAAAGCAAAAACCGCTCTTTCGAGCGGTTTTTTGTTATTTATCGGCAAATCGGAACCAGAACTTCGGTCCAATTTCGGTATTCTCCGCTCCGCAGGTGAAGCCATGCAGATCGAACACGGTTTTCGCGATGGACAGTCCCAGTCCGTCGCCTTTTGCGCTACGCGACGGATCGGCCTGATAATACGCTTCCCACAGCCGCGGCAGCGCGTCCGCCGGAATGGCTTCGCCGGTGTTTGTCACCGAGAGCACACCGTCTGCGAGGTACACCATGATGCAGCCGCCCTCCGGCGTGTGCTGCACGGCGTTCTCGAGCAGTGCGTCCAGTGCCCGCGCAAGCAGTGCCCTGTCTGCATTGACCTCAAATTTGTCCTGTGCTGCAAATTCGGTGCGGATGGTGGAATCGGCCGGCAGAGCCGCCTGCAGGCGCTCCTGCGCCAATTCTGCCAGAGAGAACGCAGTTCGCCGCAAAGCCTTTGCGCCGGTCTCCAGTCTTGACAGTTCGAGCATCTGCCGCACACTGCCGTCCATCCGCTGCGCCTGCTGCTGAATGACACCCAGATAGTGTGCCTGCTTTTCCGGTGCAAGGTTATCACCGAGCAGCTCTGCGGTGGCGCTGAGCACGGAGAGCGGCGTTTTCAGCTCGTGTGCGAGTGCGGCAGTCGTTTCACGGCGTACCCGCTCTACACGCTCCTGTTTGCGCCAGACGCGCAGCTGCGCACCGGACAGCACTGCCGCGCAGAATAGCGCCAGCACCAGACTGAACGCCCATACGGGAATCAGTACCGGCAGCAAGGCTTTGAGCGGATATCCTTCCGCCGCATAGGACACCAGCACAGCGCCGCTTTCCGCAAACGGACAATATCTGATCGTCCGCCGGTACGTTCGCACGAGCCACAGCTTCTCGACCGTTTGGCTGCTGTTTGTGCGGCTCGGGTATTCTGCCCATTCCCGCAGCGCCTGCCGCGCGGGCGAGGACAGGGATTCCGCAATCTGTTCGGTCGTGGCGCCGTTCGGTCCGGGGCACACCAAGCGACTACAACTCATGGTTTTCAGCGTCAGACCTTTCACCTGCTCCGCGTCATATGCGCATTCAATCGTGCGCACCTCTCCGGTCGGCTCCCAAGTGCCGCTCTTGGTCGGCTCGATCGTGATGGATTTCAGATAGGCGTCATCGCGGTATCCGGGCACGCTGTCCGCCCACGCCTCAAAGGTCATCTTCGGCAGCGATTCTATTTTCGACTCGCCTGTGCCCGCACCCGCAAGAACCGCCTCGCACACCTCGCGCGGCTGACCGCTCATATCCACGCGGTACAGGTTGTCTCCCTCGATCAACTCAAGCCACCAGCGGTTGCTTTGCAGAACTTTGCCGGATTTCAGGTCGGTGATAGCGGTCTCGATGATCTGCAGATTGGGCGGGTCTGCGCTGTCCGCTATGAATACCGGCTTGCTCAATCGTCTGCGCAGTTCCGTCTCGTCCGTCGTGTCATAGCTCGAGGGATCAAGCAAAAAATCGGTATCCTCTCCCATCAGCTTGTCCGATTTGCTTTCCATTTCCGCCAGCATGAGCTTTGCACGCTGCTGCGACAGCAGGACGGTGAACACCGCCATCACTGCCAGCCAGAATGCAAGGAAGCCCGCGCCGATTCGTGTGAAAAAGCTCCAAAAGGTTCTACGTTTGGTTTTCATCTCCGTCCACCTCCAGCTTGTAGCCGCGCTTTACCACGGTTTTGATACAGTCCGCATGCGGACCGAGTGCTCGGCGCAGCTTTTTGATGTGCCCGTCGATCACGCGGTCCGTGCCGTCAAAATCCCAGCCCCACGCAAGATTAAGCAGCTCGTCCCGGGTCAGCACGCGGTTTTTGCGCTCCATCAGCGCCCGCAGCAAAGCAAATTCCTTGGGCGGCAGGTCGATGCGCCTGCCGTCCGCTGTGACAATCCCCCGTTCCGGGTCAAGTGACAGGAAACCCGCTGTCAGCGTATTCCCGGCATTGAGACCCCGCGCCCGCCGCAGGAGCGCCAGTGCCTTGGCGTACAACACCGCCAGCGAAAACGGCTTGACCACATAATCGTCCGCACCGAGGCCGTAGCCGTGCAGCTTGTCCTGCTCGTCCTCGCGCGCCGTGACGAACAGAATGGGCGCGTCTCCCTGCTGCCGTGCTGCGCGGCACAGCGCGAAGCCATCCGTGCCCGGCAGCATGATGTCGAGCAGCAGCAGGTCGAACCGCCGGGTTTCGATTAAGTGCAGCGCCGTGTCGCCGTCCGGCGCAGGCACGACCTTGAAATCGCCGCCGCTCTTTGCGGTGAAGTAGTCGGTCAGCACCTCCCGCATGGCCTGCTCATCCTCAGCCAGTAAGATCGTTGCTTTCATGCTCTCTCCCTCCTTTGATTACAGTATAGCATGACCGTCTGCCCTTTTGATGTTCTTTGTAAATTTGGCCGAAAAAAGTTTTTCAAAAAAATTTGAAAAAAGATGTTGACATTATGGGATTTTATTGATATACTAAATGAGCGTCAGAAAGACCCGCGGGTGTAGTTCAATGGTAGAATGTCAGCCTTCCAAGCTGAACACGTGGGTTCGATTCCCATCACCCGCTCCATTTTCTTCGAATGGGTTTGTCGGAATTGATATGCGCCAGTAGCTCAGCCGGATAGAGCAACTGCCTTCTAAGCAGTAGGCCGGGGGTTCGAATCCCTCCTGGCGTGCCATTTCCGTCGGCTGCAAACTTTATATGGTGGGTATAGCTCAGTTGGTTAGAGCATCGGATTGTGGTTCCGAGGGTCGAGGGTTCGAGTCCCTTTACCCACCCCATATAACCCTGTGACGCGCTGCGAACGCAGCGCGTTATCTTTAGGGTAACGCTGTTTCGAGCAAACGAATACGGGGGCGTCGCCAAGCGGTAAGGCATCGGCCTTTGACGCCGACATTCGCTGGTTCGAATCCAGCCGTCCCTGCCATTATGGCAGATTTTGAATCCTTGGATTCGAAAGGCGGCTCTTGGCAATATGCCGGTGGCATATTGTAACCGCCATGGCTTTTGCCGCAGCAAAAGCGAATCCAGCTGTCCCTGCCATTACGGCATACGACTTAATTTCATACTCAGCGCAAAACTTTTTTGACCTGACCCAGTAGCTCAGTCGGCAGAGCACCTGCCTTTTAAGCAGGGTGTCCGGGGTTCGAATCCCCGCTGGGTCACCAAAATGGAAGTTTAGCTCAGCTGGGAGAGCATCTGCCTTACAAGCAGAGGGTCACAGGTTCGAGCCCTGTAACTTCCACCATCAAGCACTTACGAAAGTAAGTGCTTTTTCTTTTTATCTTTAGCAGAGGCCATTCTCGACACCGGTTTTGCTTGGCACACGAGGCGCGTATGCGCTACGCCCTGTCCGGGCGGCAGCTTTTTCAGCACCGGCTGAGCGGAGTACTCGAACTGCGTAAGCGTATTCGTCCCTAACGGACTGGATGTTTTTCGCTGAGATTCAGCGGGGATGTGCCTACCCGGCAGGGGCACAAGAGGGTAGACACCTACGGTTTCCACCCTCTGATTTTCATCCCTTTCCCTTGTTTGTTAGTCTGGCGCAGACCAGAGACCGGCGACCGCTCCGAAATGGGGAACGGCAGTCGGTTACCGTCGAGTGTCTTTCGTGAAATATTCGCAGTTCACAGACAGCGTACTGCTACACATACGGTTAAGGCGATACCGCAAGCGCGACACGAGGTGAATCGCCGAAGAGCAAGAGAGAGGTCCTGGGTGATAACAGTGCTGCACAACTCGTCGGTCTGGTGGCGATGGACAACACCTGCGAATCTAACAATTAGTACAATCTGCCCCACAAGGTGCGCCGAGGTCGGTACATCATCCGGAATGTCAACGGTCGGCTTGCTGCTGCCGCCGCCACCGCCGGACGATCTGCGGGTCCATACGCCGATCAGCTTGATGTCCTTGTCGATTTTCTCAATCACAGTTACGATTTCATTGGTGTCCTCCCTGCGCCAGCCGCTGAACGTGTAGCGGCTCTGCGAGGTGGTCTGTACCGGTGCGACGGTGTAGCTGCCGCCCTTCTTCACCTTGGCTGCCGCCGGAACTGCGCCTGCATCAGACGGAATGTCGCCGGTTACTTCGTAGGTTACGCTGCAGAACTGACCGTGTGCAGCCTTGAGTGCCAGTGCATCGGAAACAGCCTCTTCGCTAACCGTGTATTCATCAGCGTAGTAGGCATCGCCTTCACCATCACCGTTCCAGCGCTTGTAGGCATTGTCCGTCAGCTTTTCCTTGCCGTCGTGATACCAGCCTACGATCGGGTCGTTGCAGTCGTCCAGTACCCAGTCCTTGCCGACAGGTGTAAAAGTGAGCGAAGGTTCATAGGTATCTGTTACGCTGTAAATATCGTCGCCTGCAGTATCTGCATGGTTGTTATACAGCTGTGCACCAGCAGAAACAGTAATTTCACCTTAATTGCGAATACCGCCGCCATACTGAGTTTTGCTGCCGTTGTTCTTGATAACCGTGTCGGCACCGATTTCGATCATACCGCAGTTTCTGATTGCGGAAACTGCACAAATCTTCAGTTTTCAAGCAAAAAGGACGTGCCTTTTGGCACGTCCTTCCGCTTACGCTTTATCCAGCAGCTTGATGATCTCTGCGATCTTCTGCTCACGCTCGTTCTGATCTCCGGTCTCAAACGCATCCTGCACGCAGCCGGAAAGGTGTCCGCGAAGAACCTCTCTCTGCGCCTTATGCACCAGCGATTCAACCGCCTGCAGCTGCATCATAATATCCATGCAGTAGCGGTTGTCCTCGATCATTTTGAGCACGCCGTCGATCTGCCCGCGCGCGGTTTTGAGCAGCGGCTCGACCTTTTTACGATCTGCCATCATTTGATGTCAACCACCTCATAGCCCGCCTCGGTGACGGCTGCGGTCAGAACGGCATCCTCCGGCAGCGTTTTGCCCGAAACAACTGCCTTGCCTGCATCCAGATCGACCGCAACATCACAGCCGGCTGCCGCACCCTCGAGTGCCTTTTTGACATGTGCCACGCAGTGCTGACACATCATGCCATCAACCTTGATTGTCTTTTCCATAACATTTTCCTCCTTTTTATGTGCCGTAAGCGGCTTTTCGCCGCTTATGGGCAAAACAGCAGGCGTCCCCGCCGTTTTTCTCGGTGTTGCGCTGAAAAAGCGCAGGCGCAGCGCGTTGGATACCACGCAGACGGACGAAAGGCTCATTGCCGCCGCGCCGATCATCGGACTGAGCTTGATGCCGAACGGCACCCACAGCAGACCCGCCGCAATCGGAATGCCGATGCAGTTGTAGAAGAACGCCCAGAACAGGTTCTGGCGAATGTTGCGCATGGTCCGGCGCGACAGCCGGATGGCGTCCACCGCGTCCATCAGGTCGCTCTTCATCAGCACAACGTCAGCAGACGAGATAGCCACGTCCGTGCCTGCACCAATCGCAATGCCGACATCGGCACGCGCAAGCGCCGGTGCATCGTTGATGCCGTCACCGATCATGGCAACCTTGCGATTCTTGCCCTGCTTTTCGCGCACGATGCGCTCCTTGTCCTGCGGGAGCACCTCAGCGATCACATCGGTCACGCCAAGCTCGGACGCGATAGACTGGGCGGTTTTCTTATTGTCGCCGGTGAGCAGCGTTACGTCGATGTGCATGCTGCGCAGCGCTTCGACTGCCGCCTTGCTGGTCGGCTTGAGTACATCAGCGACCGCAAAAATGCCGACAATCTGACGGTTTGCCGCGAAAAACAGCGGCGTTTTGCCTGCTGCGGCAAACTCATCGCCCAGCTTCTGCATTGAGCCGGACAGCGCGAGACCGTTGGCGAGCAGCATGCGGCGGTTGCCCGCAAAGCACGGCACGCCGTCCACGGATGCGCGAATGCCCTGCCCCTCGAGCATCTCAAAGTCGGTTACCGAACGCTCCTGCGCATTCTTCTCGCGCGCATAGCGCACAATGGCGTCCGCCAGCGGATGGTCGCTGCGGCTCTCGAGCGACAGCGCTAGCGAGAGCAGGTCAGCCGTCTCCACGCCAAAGGATTTTACGTCGGTTACGACCGGACGTCCTTCGGTTACGGTGCCGGTCTTATCCATAATAACTGCGTTTACGTTGTGCAGATTCTCGAGCGCCTCCGCCGACTGGAACAGCACGCCGTTTTTCGCGCCGACACCTGTGCCGACCATGATAGCGACCGGCGTTGCCAGTCCCAGTGCGCACGGGCACGAGATGACCAGAACCGAAATCGCGCGTGTGAGCGCAAAGCTCGGCGTTTCGCCGGCCAGCAGCCAGATGATTGCCGTCACGAGCGCAATACCCATAACGACCGGCACGAACACACCCGCCACCTTATCCGCCAGCTTGGCGATCGGCGCCTTGGACGCGCCTGCCTCCTCTACCAGACGGATAATCTGGCTCAGGGTCGTATCGTCGCCGACACGCAATGCCTTCATGACAACATAGCCACTCTTGGACACGGTAGCACCGATCACGGTATCGCCGACATGCTTTTCGACCGGCATGCTCTCGCCGGTGATGGCGCTTTCGTCCAGATACGCGCTGCCCTCGGTGATCTCGCCGTCAACCGGCACGGACTGACCGCCGCGCACGATAACGAGATCGCCAACCTGTACCTGCTCAATCGGCAGCTGCATGGTCTGACCGCCACGGATGACCTCGGCGGTCTGCGGACGCAGGTCCATCAAAGCCGCAATGGCTTCGCCGGTCTTGCGCTTGGCACGCGCTTCAAAGAACTTGCCGAGCGTTACCAGCGTCAAAATCATGCCTGCGGACTCAAAATACAGGTCGTGCATAAAGCTGTGGGCTGCCTCAGGCGTGGGCGCGAGCGCGATTTGAATCAGCGCGTAAATGCCGTACACGAGCGCCGCACCCGAGCCGACGGCGATGAGTGCGTCCATAGTCGGGGCACGATGCAGCAGCGTTTTGAAGCCGTTGATATAATATTTGCGATTGATAATGACAATCGGCAGCGTGAGGATCAGCTCCGTGAGCGCCAGATTGAACATGCCGTCCATACCTGCCGCATAGGACGGCAGCGGCAGCCCGACCATCTCCCCCATCGAGAAGTACATCAAAACGACCATGAACACCGCCGAAACGATAATGCGGGTCTTCATTTCCTTCAGCGCCTCGTCCGCCTGCGGGCTTTGCGCCGGAGCCGAGGTCTGCCTGCCGTCGTCCACCGCAGCCGTGTAGCCGCCGGACTCGACCGCCTTTATAATCGTCTGTGCGTCGCACGCGTTTTCGTCGTACTCGACCGCCATGCTGCCGGCGAGCAGATTTACCTGCACGCCGCTGACACCCGGCACCGCCGAGACGCTTTTCTCCACATGGGCGGAGCAGGCCGCGCAGCTCATGCCGCCCACCCGAAACCGTTGTTTCATATCGCATCTCCTATCTGTACCCCTCCCCTGCGGGAGGGGGTTCTATTTACAGACAAAGTATACACCCAGGGAACAGTATTGTCAAGAACGAAGTTAGCCTTGACGAACACCCACAAAATATGGTATGATATCTATAATTAATGGTAGTTGAAGTAGTCCATAGGACGAAGTAGACGAAAGTTTACTTCGTCCTATTTTTTTGCGTTCAGCTGCATTTCTATTCGTTATCAAAAAATATTCACATACACAAAAAGGAGAAAACAAAATGCCAAAAAACAAATTTCAGGACGTTATTTACACCATTATTATGGCTTCTGTCATGGTATACGGCATGGTAGCGTACAACATCGTGCTGAACACCGGTTCCATGCAGAACTGGGTATTCCTCGCGGTATTCCACGAGTGGCCGATCATGACTGTTATCGCAATTCTGCTCGAGCTGGTGTTTGTCGGCAAGCTGGCGATGAAGGTCGCATTCCGTCTTGTCAACCCGCGTGAAGCCAGCCGAACCAGCATTATGCTTGCTATCTCGGCTGCATCCGTATGGCTGATGTGCCCGTGCATGAGCTTCTTTGCCACCCTGCTGTTCAAGGACAGCCATAACGCACAGTTCTTTGCAATCTGGGTGCAAACCACCGTTATGAACTTCCCGATGGCGCTGCTGTGGCAGTTCTTTGCAGCCGGTCCGCTGGTGCGCCGCATTTTCGGTCTGCTGTTCCGGGAGAACGCAGACAAGTCCTCTGCGGCGGAGATGGAGTCGGTTTAATCTTCAATCGATAATTTTGATTTGCCGGTTTACTCGGCACCGGTTTTGCGGGACACACGAGTTGCGTTAGCAATACGCCCTTTCCGGGCGAGAAGGTTTTCGCTTAATCTCAACGGAGAGCTGCGCTCTGCGGAGCGCGGGGACGTGCTCTGACGCCGCGCGGGCGCATAAGGTGAGCTGCCCGAAGGGCAAGAGAAAGTCCCCTGAGGGATGACAGTGCCGCACAACTTGTTTGCGCGTTGTGACGGACGGCACCTGCGAATTTTACCTATTCGTCAACTCCTACCTTACCCAAACTCTGCACCAATGAAAAAGGAGAACCCCCCGGGTTCTCCTTTTTCATTACGCCATATCCTTGAGCAGACCATGCTTCTCATAGGTAGTGGTGCGGACGATCTTATTTTCCTCATCCACAAACACGACCTGCGGAGCATAGCCGTTCTTGACCTCCTCCGGCGTCAGCTGCGCGTACGCCATCAGAATGACCTTATCACCGACGCTGACACAGCGCGCTGCGGCGCCGTTCAGGCAGATCATGCCGCTGCCGCGCTCACCGGCGATCGTATAGGTCTCAAAGCGGTTGCCGTTCTCAATATCCACGATGGCAACCTTCTCATATTCGTAAATACCGGCCGCATCCAGCAGATCGGCATCAACGGTAATCGAGCCGACGTAGTTCAGTTCAGCCTGCTTGACCGTTGCACGGTGAATTTTACCCTTGAGCATCTGTACTGTCATGGCTTAACCCTCCACCGAAAAGTTGTCGATCAGGCGTGTTTTGCCGATATAGACCGCCATAGCGACCAGTTCGCCGCCGTTGATCTCATGCACCGGCAGCATGGTCAGACCGTCCACTGCGGAAACGTAATCAATACGCGCGAGCGGCTCCTGCTCGATAAGCGCACGCATGGCATCCACGACCTTATCCGCGTTCTTCTCGCCGTTCCGGACCAGCTCCTGACCGAGCTTTACAGCGCGCGACAGCACGAGTGCCGCCTTGCGCTCCTCTGCGCTCAGATAGGTATTGCGCGAGGACTTCGCCAGACCGTCCGCCTCACGGATGATCGGGCAGCCGACGATCTCAATACCCATGGACAGGTCGAGCACCATGCGGCGGATGATCGCCAGCTGCTGTGCGTCCTTCTGACCGAAGAACGCCTTATCCGGCGTTACGATGTTGAACAGCTTGGAAACGACCGTGCACACGCCGCGGAAATGAATCGGACGGGTCTTGCCGCACAGCTGGCGCGGCATTTCGGACTGCACCTCAACAAAGGTGGCAAAGCCGTCCGGGTACATCTCGGACACCTCAGGATGGAACACCATGTCACAGCCGCACTCGGTCAGCAGTGCACAGTCGTGCTCGAAATCACGCGGATAGGTCTCCAGATCCTCACCCGGACCGAACTGGGTCGGATTGAGGAACACGGACGCTACCGTGCGGTCGCACTGCTGCACGGACGTTTTGACCAGACTGGCGTGTCCTTCATGCAGATAGCCCATGGTCGGCACCAGACCGACGGTCAGACCCTGCTGTTTCCACTCGCGCACCTGTGCGCGTACTTCTGCGATGGTTGTTGCGATTTTCATTGTATATGCTCCTGTTTCTCTCAAAATTCAGCGTCGAGTTTGGCGAGATATTCATCGCTGCAGTCGGACTTGACAAAGCTCTGCTTTTCGGTCGGGAACGTGCCGTTCTGCACCTCGTTCATGTAAGCGCGGAACGCGTCCACCATGCGCTCACCGATATTGTCGAACTGCTTGGCGAACTTGGGCGTAAAGTCCATGTTCATGCCGAGCATATCCTGATAAACCAATACCTGTCCGTCACAGCCTGCGCCCGCACCGATGCCGATAGTCGGGATGGTCAGCTTTTTCGAGATGAGCGCCGCCAGCTTGGGCGGTACGCACTCGAGCACGACCGAAAATGCACCGGCCTCCTGTACGGTAAAGGCATCCTCGAGCAGCCGCTTTGCCGCATCCTCGCCCTTGCCCTGTACCTTAAAGCCGCCGAACACGTTGACGCTCTGCGGCGTCATGCCGATATGTGCCTGCACCGGAATGCCAGAATCCGTAATGGCGCGAATCTGCTCGGCAACGGCTGCGCCGCCCTCCAGCTTGACGGCGTGGCCGCGCGCCTCCTTCATCAGTCGGCCTGCGTTGCGCACGGCTTCGGAAACCGAGGCCTGATAGCTCATGAACGGCATATCCATGATGACCATGGTGTTCTCGCACGCGCGGACTACACACGCGCTGTGGTGGATCATGTCCTCCATCGTCACCGGCAGGGTCGTGTCATAACCCATCATGGTCATGCCGAGCGAATCGCCCACCAGAATGGCGTTGATGCCCGCTTTTTCCACCAGCTTGGCGGTCGTGTAATCGTAGCTGGTGATCTCGGTGAGGCGTTCGCCGTTCTGCTTCATCGAGAGAAATGTACTCACTGTGTTCTTCATTCTTTCTGCTCCTTTTCCCTGTTCAGCAGGGCGGCGAGCGTGCCGTAATCCTGCTCAGAATGTTTTTCCTGTGCCATTTTGACCTGTTCGAGTCCCAGCAGCGCATAAAGCTGCCGGTCGTACTTTTCAGTCAGGCAGGACAGATGCTTTTTTACCGTCTGCGTGTCGCCGCGCTCAATGGGTCCGGTCAGCGCTGAGACGGCACCGTGCTCGATTACATGCGCCAGATTGCTCCGCATGAGCGGCGCAAGCGCGTGCAGTGCATCCGTTTCGGAGAATCCGCAGCCGCTCAGCAGCTCTGCGCTGCGCTGCACGAGTGCACAGACAAAGTTGCTCGCCAGCGCACAGCTGAGGTGGTACTGCGCCTTGCTCTCCGGCGAAATGGTCTGCACCTGCAGTCCCAGTCCGCGCAGCAGCGGCACAAAGACCTCGACCGCCTGCGTGTCTCCCTCGACGCAAAAAAAAGCACCTGCCAGCTCCCGCCAGCAGTTATACTTGCTGCTGATCGGAAATAGCAGATGAATGGATATTGCATAGGCTCCCTGCGCGTGAATACCGGGAAAGGCTTCCTCGGCTGTGCAGGCGCCGCTGCAATGACATATATACTTGTCCTGAATTTCAAATTCTGCGACCTGCCGATACACCTCGGTGATCGCATTATCCGGAACGGTGATGAAAATCGCGTCACTATCTTCGATGAGTTTGCCCAAGTCGGTATAGTGTCCGGAATTTGTAAATTCTGCGGCTTCTCTTGCGCTGTCGGAATTGCGGCTGTAATAGCCGGATATCCGCACGCCTTTCTCGGCAAGCAGTCTGCCGAAGGAAAAGCCGACTTTTCCTGCTCCAACAATGCCAATGTTCATGCTGTCACCCGCTTTCTGTGGTGTGACGCAACGTAAAATCACTGTCGGAAAAATTTGAAAAACATGTTGTGACAAGGTATAGCTTCCGCTCTGCGGAATGCCATCCATCAATGGGTATTATACCCGCTTGAGATAAGAATGTAAAGGAAAAGTTTTCGGCTCCGGGGAGTCAATCAATAGTGAATGCAAGTTCATTTATGCGAATTTCGTTCTGTAATTCTTCTCATAATCGTTAAAACCGCTCTGTATCAAAAGATACAGAGCGGTTTCCGGTTATGCGTAATACGCGATCCTGAGCAGCTCCTCCGGTGTAGTAACACCCTGTTTTACCAGTTCCAGACCCTTTTCCTTCAGGCTGCGCATGCCCTGCTGTTCCCGCGCGTAGGCCTCGATCTCCTCGATTTCGGCGCCGCGGCTGATCATGCGGCGGATATTGCGGTCGATCGTGACGATCTCATGCACGGCAATACGGCCACGGTAGCCGGTGCCGTTGCAATGCGCACAGCCTGTGCCGCGCTTGATGGTCGTGATATCCTTGCCGAGCAGCGCCTGCTCCTGCGGCGTAACTGCGACCTCTCTGCCGCAGTGCGGGCACACCTTGCGCATCAGTCGCTGCGCGACCAGACCGACCAGCGAATTTGCGATCAGATAGTGGTCGATGCCCATATCGGCCAGACGGACGATGCTCGAGACCGCATCGTTGGTATGCAGTGTACTCAGCACCAGATGACCGGTGATGGCCGCACGAACCGAAATACCGGCGGTTTCGCCGTCACGGGTCTCACCGACCATGATGATATCCGGATCCTGACGCAGCAGTGCGCGCAGACCGGACTCAAACGTCAGTCCGGCAACCGGATTGACCTGCGTCTGGTTGATGCTCGGCACGTTCTTCTCCACCGGATCCTCAACCGTGGAGATATTCACCTGCCGGTGCGACAGGTACTCGAGCACCATGTACAGTGTGGTGGACTTACCCGAGCCGGTAGGACCGGTGATATAAATAATGCCGTTCGGTGAGTTGAGCATAGGCAGGAACCTTGCATAGCTTTCGTCGTCCATGCCGAAGTGGCTGGCGTGATCGACCTGACCCGCCGTTGCCAGAATTCGCAGCACCGCCTTTTCTCCGAACACGGTCGGCAGCAGCGATACACGGATGTTGACGTACTCGCTCTGTCCCACACGGATACGGAAATGACCGTCCTGCGGCAGGCGGCGCTCGGCAATATCGAGGTTCGCCATGATCTTGATTCGCGCGATCAGCGGCTGGTGCACACTGCGCTGCAGCGTTACATAATCGACGATCGTGCCGTCGATACGCATGCGCACGCGCGTACTGCCCTCAAACGGCTCGATATGCACGTCGCTCGCGCCGGTGCTGATTGCACGGTCGAGCAGGCTGTTGAGCAGCTTGACGATCGGCGCTTCCGGATCACCGCTTTCGCTTTCTTCGACCTGCAGCATCTCCACATTACGCTCTGCAAAGTCCTCGTTGGCAGTCTGTGCCGCCTGCTGTGCGCCGACCTCGGCGTAATAGTAGCGAATCGCGCTCTGCAGCGGACCCATTTCACTCAGGCGGATGACCACCTGACAGCCGGTCAGCTGGCGCACTTCCTCAAAGGCAAAGTAGTTGAGCGGATCGTTCGTCACTACCTCGAGGCTCTTGTCCGCAAAGCCGACCGCAAGCAGGTTCTGCTTTTCCGCCAGCTCGCGCGGAATCATGCGGACAGCGGTCAGATCGACCTGCATCTGTCCGATGCTCACGATCTCCAGTCCCAGACGGGCAGCCAGCGCCTCGATCACCTGCGTCTCGGTGACAAAGCCCAGCTCGATCAGGATCTGACCGACTCGCTTTTCACGGTGCTCCTTCTGGTAGGCGAGCGCCTGCTCCATCTGCTCCTGCGTGATGTAATTGCGCTCCATCAGCACTTCGCCGATACGCAAATTGGTTTTCATGCGTCTGCCTCCTTGTCGCTGACACACATATAGATCTCCAGCGTGCCGGTGATCAGATTGGTGCTGACCGCCTGCGTGTTGTTCTCCACATAATCATAGTCTGCAATACTGAAATTGGTCACGCGCAGACCCTTGTACCTGTGCTCCACCTCATCAAGGAAGTTCAGCCACTGGGTTACGGCGCCCTGCGCCGAGATAGTCGCAGTGCCGATGTAAACGCAGTTGACCGGCTGCACCGGCGCTGCCGATGTATCGTCGGTCGAATCGGCGGATTCCGTATCGGATGAGGTGTCCGCACTGCTGTCCGTCTGTGCAGCTTCCTGCTCGGCGAGATACGCGCTGACCGCACCCGGAGCGGCCTCCGTCAGCGTCAGCGACTGCGGAAACAGTCCGTTCTCGAGCGCGATACCCGTGATGATATCGTCCATCTGACGGGTTTCCAGATCGCCCTTGTAGTATTTTTCGCTTGCCGTGTTCAGCGCGGCTTTATTCTGCGCGATAATATCGTCAATCGTCGCAAGTGCGGCAATCTGCGTCTGATATTCCTGCTGCTTCTGTTCGGCGGCGTCATATTCGTTCTGCAGCGTTTCGTGATTTTTCATCGCAGGACGGATGAGATACATGCCGAAAATGACGATTATCGCCAGACATGCCACCAGCCGGAGCAGCTTTTTATCACGTTCGGTTACAACGATGTTCATTCGGCTGCCTCCTCTCCCAGCAGGATACAGTTCAGGCTGAGAACGTACACGCCGTCCTCATAGGTATAGCCGGTGTAGTCCACCTTGCGGAACAGGCCGGTTTTCTGCAGCTTGAGCACATAGCTCGGAATGTCGATAACGCTGCCGCTCTGTGCATCAAACTGCAGCGCGCCGGTGGCCGCATCGTAGCCGGTCAGCACCATGCTGACCTGGGCGCCGCCTGCCGCGCCGATTTTGCTCATCAGGGTGCTGTCCACCTGCGGATAGGTGGCAAGCGCGTCCGTCAGATTGCGCACCTGCTGCAGTCCCTGCACCAGATTGTCATTGCGCTGCTGCTTTTCGGCAGCCTCGTTGTACTGCTCGATCACGGTCGGATCGTTCAGCCAGTCGTTGATGTCGTCGGTCCTGTGGCTCAGGCTGCTGTTCATCTGCAGGAACACACACCAGACCGCAGCGCACACCACCAGACACACCGCAATCGGTGTGTAGAAGCTGTGCAGCAGGCCGGTCTGCCCTTTGCTGCCGCGGGACAAACGCCGATAGCTGCGGAGCAGATCCAGCTCCTTGTTTGCACGAAGCACGCGAATCAAAGCCTCGGCGCAGCCGAGCCAGTCGCTCAGCCGCTCGCCGTTCGGCAGGGCGCGGAACACACGGCATTCGGGCAGACGGCTCACTTCCAGACCCAGACCGCGGATACCCGCCAGACACACCTCGAAATCATCATCCGAGCAGCCGGCGTAATACACATCGGTCAGCGTGCCGCCCGAGCGGCTTGCCGTGTGGAACTGCATCGTACCGGAGACATCCCTCGTCATCTCGGTGCCGAAATCCACCGTGCCCGGCTCACTGAAAATACGGCTGCGGCTGGAATAACGGTACTCGCCGTTCTCGACCAGCAGCGAAAGCACGCTGCTGCCCTCAAAGCACAGCCAGATACAGGTCTTGCCCTGCATGGACTGCATGGCATGCAGGAGCTTGAGCCGTCCTGCCATGGTAACGGTAACGCTCTGCAGGCGCAGACCGAGCCGGTCGGTCATTGCAAGGTATTCCTCCATCGTTTCCTTGCGGCAGGCAGCGCAGAACAGCTGCTGACGGCCTTCGGCATCTGTGCCGAGCGGCACATAGTCCGCCGCCACAAGCTGATCCTCCCGCGGACGCATTTCGTGCCGCACAAGCTCCTCCAGCTTGTTTTCCGGCATGCTCGGTGCGGTGATCGTCTTGGTGGCAACCGCCTCATCCGGCAGGACGAGCGTGATGCCGCGGGTCGGCAGCCTGTGCTGCTGCCAGAGTGCGCCTATCGCCTTCTCCCAGTTTTCCATGCCGCCGCCGTGTGCGGGGGCACTGTAAAGCGCCTGCACGGAAGGCTGCGCGCCGGACTTGCCGACCGCGACAAGCACCTGCTCCTCCTGCAGCGCCAAAACGGTTGTGTTCATTCTCATTTCTCCCCTTTTGTGAGGTTTACACGTTTCCGAGATTATACGTTCCCCGAACTCTCTATCGCGCTGTACGAGCCGATGATCGGCGACATGACTGCGATAATGATAAAGCCGACCACGAACGCCATCAGCACGATCAGCATCGGCTCCAGAATGGTCATCATGCGCTTGCTCGCCTGCTGTGCATCGTACTCCATCGAATCCGCGATGGAATCCAGCATGGAGTCCAGTCGTCCGGTCTCCTCGCCAACTGCAATGCTGCTGCACAGCTTGCGCTGAAAGCCATCTACGTTCTCGAGGGCGGCGGACAGGCTGACGCCCGAACGCACCTGCACGAGCACATCATCGAACTGCGAAACGATGTAGGCGTTGCCGATGGTATCACGGGCGGTCTGCAGTGCAGTGACGATCGGCAGACCGCTCGAGTACAGGCTGCTGATGGTTCGCGCGAACCGCGCCGTGCAGATAACCTGATTGAGCGGACCAAAAACCGGCATTTTGAGCTTGCGCCGGTCCATTTCCAGCCGGACGGCCGGAATGCGCAGCAGCGTGCGGATAACCATGACCACTGCCGCGACACCCAGTATCATCAGATACCATTTGGTAACCATAAAATTGGAAAACGCCATCAGCGCTAGCGTAACGCCCGGCAGAGAATCCATTGTGGAGAACAGATCGCTGAACTGCGGCAGCACGAAGGTTACGATAACGATAACGACCGCGACCGCCAGAATCGCGAGGATCATCGGGTACATGAGCGCCGACTTGACCTGCTGGTTCATCTGGTGCGCCTTCTCGTAGTGGATGGCGAGCCGCTCCGCGACCTGATCCAGCTTGCCGCTGCCCTCGCCTGCGCGGATCATGCCGAGCATGAGCGTCGGGAACACCTGCTGTGCCTCGAGTGCGGCAGACAGGCTCGAGCCTTTCCGGACTTCACCCAGCACACTCTCGTAAATGCGGCGCAGACCCGCGCTGATGCCCTCATCCTGCGAGATGATCGTCAGCGCGCGCACCAGACTGACACCCGAAGCCAGCAGCGTGGACAACTGACGGCACAGGTCGCTCAGCTCCTGCGGACGCAGCGTGCGCGGCTTGCGGGCCGCACCGCGGCGGGTCGCACTCTGCAGATACAGCCCCTGAGCGAGTAATTGGGTATACAACGTGTCATAGTCCGCAGCCTCCATTGTGCCGCGGACTATCTTTCCGTCTATGTCCTTTGCCGTGTAGCGGAACAGCGTGTGACCGCTGTTCGGTTTGACCGTGACGGTCAGCCTGTGGTTGTTGGATGCAGCCATGCTGACCCTCCTCTCCATTCATTACAATAATCCCATATACCAGTCCGCGATCGTTTCTCCGAAAAACATGGCGATCGCAATACCGATGCACAAAAACGGACCGAATGCGAACTGGCTTTTCCGGTTTGCCTTCTTTTGGGCGAGCAGCAGCGCGCCGAAGCCGCCGCCGAGCAGAATGCCGATGAACGCGGCAACGACCGTCAGCTTTGCGCCGAGAAAAAAGCCCGCGCCGAACATCAGCTTGATATCACCGCCGCCGAAGCCGCCGGGCACGATGAGCGCCAGAAGCAGCATCGGTACGCTGACGATCACGCAGCCGATCAGCCGCGATTTTATCCCCAGGCTGGGGATAAGTATGTGCGCAGCGATGCCGCAGACAAACAGCAGCACTGGAAACCGGTCGTAGATTTCAAGCGTGTCTATGTCCATGAGTGCCACGACCGTCAGAATACCGAGCACGACGAACGCCAGCGCCGCCTGTGCGCTCTCGCCGCCGAAGGCATATGCACAGGCACAGGAGCACAAGCCGCCGAGCACCTCGATCCAGAAATCCCTTGCAGGGATTTTTGCACCGCAGCCGCGGCATTTGCCGCCCTGCAGGAGAAAGCTCAGGCACGGGATCAGCTCCGCCGCCGACAGCGTGCGCCCGCACACCGGACAGTGACTGCGTCCCTTCATCACGCTCTCTCTGCGCGGCAGGCGCCATACCACCACTCCGAGAAAGCTGAATACGCATGCGCCCAATGCGAACCGTAACAGCCATAATACAGCATAGGCGATGTAAAGCATTGGTTTCCTCCTCGTTTGGGTTGGTTTGAAATGATTTTTTACAAATAGAATCTACCATGCAAAAACCGCATGACAGGTCACAGCCACTTAAACGTTAAGGGGCTGTGACCCGCCATACCGTCCACAAGCCGAACGCAGGCACCGTTACTGCGTTCCGCATCGTTACAGCGGTATGAATCAGGTCACCACCGACGGACACCGTACCGCACCGTGGTTAGACGGTGCGGTGCGGGCGGGGTGGTTGGTGGGGGTAGGCATTATTAAGCTACCGTGTAATTCGTACCATTATAGGTGCACGTTTTGCTATTCAAAGTATAGGTAACTTCGGTGATCTTACCATTTGCCACCTTGATGGTAAAGCTGCCATCCTTTACTTCCGACAGCTTCTTTACATTTTCTTCCGTAAACTGAGCCTTTTTATCGGTAGAATAACCAGTAGTCTTGTCGTTAGCATAACCAGCGCCATAATCTTCATCAAACAAGGTCTGTGCAGCCGTAACAATCTGACGCGTCTCCGCAACAATCTTCTTGTCCTTCGCCTTATCAATATAACCAGTCAGCGCCGGAATCAGCAGCGCTGCCAGAATTGCCAGAATAACCAGAACCACGATCAGCTCTACCAGCGTAAAGCCGCCCTTCTTGCTGCGGCGCTTCTGCTGCAGCGCGATCATTTTTTCCATCATGATCTTATTCCTCCAATTTTATTTTTGTTTTTCTATTTCTGTAAGCTGCGGCGGTGCTCCGCAGAGTTACACATATTGTATTGCCGTTATGCCGGCTTTTTCGTTGCCGTCACCTCAGTTTTCACCGGAATATCGTACCGCAGGTCGATAATGAGCGAATCCGAATAGATTTTATCGGTCAAATCCTTATCGCGGTAAATTGTCACGGTGGCGGTAACGGTGTGCTTTGCTTCGTCGATTTTGAAATACAGTCCGGCGCGGAGCCCCATATAAAAGCCCTCTGCGTAGGTTTTCGCCATGGCTCGGGCAATGGGATTGCCGTCCGCATCCTGACTGTAGCCATCTTTATAATAGCGCTCGACAAGATAACCCTTTTCCACTCGAGGCTGCTCACCGGAGTCCTTATCGGCAATCACGATTTTGGTTGGTCCGCAGCCGTCTGCCGTCAGCAGCTCCGCCGCGTTATATCCCTGTTCGGTCTCATAGCCAAACTCGATCGCCGAGCCTTCGGACGAGCCGGTTTTATCCGTCACGTCCGTGCCGCTGTCGTAGCATTTGATGTAATCCGTGGCGGTCTCCACCTTGCTGCGCACGGTTTCGAGCAAGTCGTCCGCGATCAGCTCGGCGCTGTTCAGCTCCTGCGTGCGGCGCGATACCTCGGCCGCCGGCCGCAGCGACGCGCTGAATATGCCGATGACCAGACACAGCAGTCCGGCGCCGACCACCAGTTCCACCAGTGTCATGCCTTCCCGGCCGCGCAGGATTGAGCGAATGCGTTTCATGCCGTCACTCTCCCTTCGCAAACCGGTAGAAGGGCACGGTTTTGCCGTCCTCGGTTTTGGCGTTTACGGTCTGCTTTTTTACCTTTACGCGGAAGGCGTCAATATCGGTATCTTCGCCGTCCGACGTCGTCACCTTAAAATCGTACGTGGCAGCTTCGCCGTCCGCGACTTCTGCACTCCCGCGCACGCTTTCCTGCAGTTCGGTCGCATCCCTGCGGAGCTGCTCCGACTTGCGCTGCGCATTTGAGGCAAAGCCGACTGCGCCGTTCAGCGCGCCCAGCAGCAGCATGAACACCACCGTGGAAACCAGAATTTCCACCATGGATTCGCCCCGGCGGTCGCGCAGCACGCGAATCAGTCTATTCATCGGCTGCACCTCCGGTTGTCCGGGCTGCCGGCTTGTGAATGGGTTCGTATCGGCTGTACGTCGGATTGTTGATATCATAGGTATAGCTGATTTCCACATGCTCTTTGCGGGCATCCTCGCCTTCGCCAATGTCCTTGGGTTTTACCGGGTCCTCGCCGTTGGCACTTCGGCAAAAGCGGCCGTTTACCCAGTAGACCGGGAACTGTACGCCGTCTTCCCCTTTCCATGTGTAGATTGGCTGAAAACTGTCCTTTCGGCGGTATTCTGTGGTGTACATGTAGCTGTCCGCTCCCTTTTCCGCCTTGACGCCTACCCAAACCTGATGTCTGTTAAAGGTTGTCTGCTCTGCCTTTTCGGTGCCTTCGTCCCGAGCATCGTATGCAAAGGTATCGCCTGTGATCGGGTCCTGCACATCGGTAACATCACGGAGCAAAATCGTAATCCTGCCGTAGTCATCCTCGGTCGAACCCGCATTATAGCAGGCAGTGGTTTCATCTGAACGGTCCGGATCGTAAATACCCAATCCCGTATCTTCCGCTAAAATGTTGTTCACTTCACGGTAGAAACAGCCTTCCGGCGCAAAATTGGTATCCAATTCCGGCTTTATTGTTTTGTATTCCTGCAGTTCGCTGTCCAGCACCTGTGCAAAGGACTGCGCCAGCTGATAACAGCGTTCCCTGCCGATCTTGCGGTTGGCCCGCGAGAGCAGCATGGATGAGGAATACACGATACTGAGCGAAAGCCCGATCAGGACGGCGACAGCACAAAGTGCTACGATCAGCGAAACACCGCTTCGCCTGCTGCGCCGCAGGGTGTTCCATCCCTGACGTATCCGCTTCATGTCTGCCGCCTCCCTTCGTAACTAAAATCTGCGCTCAGCAGGATCGGATTCCGTATAACGGTCGCTCTTGCTGTCCGCAATGACAGTTACCCTGCTGATCTGTATACCATTCGTCAGCTGCAGGGTCTGATTCTCGTGCGTTACCACGGAGAAAATGTTAGGCAGCTTCAAGGTAAATGTACCGTCCTTCACCTGCAGCATGGTATCCGGCTGATAGCTGTAATAACGAATGCTGCCATTGGTAAGGCTGTATCTGCCGTTGACCGCACTGCCCTGTTTTACAGTATACCAGTCATCCCCTGCAACTGCAAACGTATTTTGACCATTTATGATAATCTCCGGCAGGTTCCCGCTCATATCGACGGTAACCGTCGTGGAATGATCGTCCTTATCGGTCAATTCAATCCGATACCGGTCAGCGTCTGCCACCTCGTCCCACGAGAGCGCGGTAAGCTGTGCAGCCCACTCTGCCGTATTGATAAGACGATTCATCGGACCGTAGCTGACCGCAATCGTCTCATTCACGTTTGCAAGCGACGCGCTCGGCGCTTCCAGCTTCACACACGGGAATACCACATCGCCGCTCGATACCCAGACCGAGCTTACCTGTCCCGCCGACTGCGAAATACGAGCCTCAAACCGTACGGAACAGCCTGCGTATTTCGTATCCAGATCGGTCAGGCTGCAGACGTAGCTGCCGCCGCTTTCGCTCATTGCGGAAACGGGGTAAGTCTCCGTTGTGCCGTCCGTCCCGGTGATTTTTGCCCGCAGCAGATAGGTACTGCCGCCGGGCGGTACGCTGTTCGTGCCGGTTTTCGGCGTAACGGTGACCTGCAGGCCGCCGCTTCGGAAGTCGGCCGCCGGAATCGGGTTGTTTGCTGTCGCACTCCAGTTGTACGACCACTTGACGCTCGGCGTATCCAGACGCATCGGCACGGTCATCGTGTACACGATACCGTTCGGGCTGTCTGCGTAGCCGGAATCATCAGCAGCCACCGCCACCAGATAGAGGTCGATGGTCTTTCCGGCGTAATCCTCCAGACTGCGGCTTACCGAGCAGGTGCCGCCCCTGACGGGCACAAGCGCACCCAGGGCAGCGGCCGTTTCGCCCTCCGGCTGCACATAAATCTGATAGCCTGCACAGCCGTTTTCGCTGCCGATGGCACTCCAGCCGATGGTGTATTCCAGCTCGTTGGTATCCGGGTTGGTTACCGACGGCTGTCCCGGACGCTCAAGGCGCTGCTTGACAGCGTACTTCTTCGTCGTACTCAGGCCAACCTCGCCGTATGCCTGTCCCAGACGGGTAACGGTCAGCTCAACCTCGGCATACTGCCAGTCGTCCGCGCTGATGGTGAACGATTGGGAAGTATTCGGATTCTCCTGCGTACCGTAAACCTCGTTGACCGGAATGCCGATTCTTGCGCCTGCCGCGGTAATACCGGTCAGCTTGACGCTGTAGTGCGGCACTGCAGTCCCCTGCCCGGGCTGCATCCACGAGAACCGGTAGCTGATACTGCCGTTATCTTCCTGTAGCAGTACCGGGTCGTTCAGCTCCGGCGCCGTCAGCGGCTTGATGTTCAGCGCCGCGGTTCTAATGTAGTTTGCAAAGTCATTCGCGTGGCCAAGGACATGACTGTAAATGATCTTGTCTTGCTGCTGAACGCCCTCTGCGCTGTAAGTCCGCAGCGTAACGGATGCATCGCCGGTCTGCTGGGTATCGCCATAGGTGTAAACCGGTCCCAGACCGGAGGCGGCGTACCATGCACGCACCCGACGATTTGTGACATTCTCCGCGAAATACTCCTTCGGCAGGTCGCGGAAGTTTGCCGTAACCGTGTTGCCCGCCGAGGTCAGCACATCCTCATATGCAAACACATACTCATTTGTGCCAACCGTGCCGAGCACCTCGATACGGTAAATCGGCGGTGTTTCCATCTGCGACTCGTTGACCGTCAGTGCAGCCGTGACCGTGCAATCATCCACCGTACTGCCCGAGTACGATACCGACAGCCTGTTAATACTGCCGTCCGGCTTGTACTTCGGCGTGTCAGTCGGGATGGTATCCGTCACGGAAGCCGGCTGAATGCCGTTCGTAATGCCTGCCGCTGCCGTGACGATCAGCTCCTTCAAATCATCGCCGTTGATCTCGGCGGTATGGTTGTTCTGATCAATGGTCACGATCTGCGAGCCGAGCCTGAAGGTGACTTTCCAGTTGCTGAAGACCGCATAATCTGCAAGGTTTTTCAGCGAGATCTGGTATTTCGCGCCATTGTTCCAATGGCTCACCAGTCGGATATTGACATCCGGTGTCGGCAGCACCGACACATCCTGCGTAGCCGCAGTTTTCCATGCAGAAGGCGCGGTATCCTCAAACAGACTGACAGCACGAACCGACAATGTAATGGTCTTGCCTGCTGTGTCTGCCGCAAGGCTTGCCGGCAGCTGGAACGAACCGCCGGTCGTACCGGAGCCGTACGCCTGTGTGCCGTCCAGCTTCGGGTCCCACTGTCCCTGTCCCTTTCGGTTCGGGATAAAGCGCAGATTGGACAGCACCTCCTCACCGTCAACGAACACCCTGCCTTCGTAGTACAGGGGACGGTCGTCGTCCGTGATGGAGACGTTGAAGGCACCGTCATCGTTCTGCCGGAGCGAAACGTCAAAGGAGTCGTCCAGTGCACCGGATGCCGTCTTGCTGTGCTCCATATCGCGGTAATTGGTGCGGACGTACTCGTCCATCGTGTTGAACTGACGTCCCGGGATCTTGATATCGTTCTGCAAATTGCCGCCGCCGTAGTTGCTGACAATCCCTGTCCATCTGTCCGGCATGTAATAGATCACACGGCCAATAATCTTCTGCACACCGTTTACGGTACCGGTCATAATACCGTGATCGTCAATCACAGTATTATTGTCATTAAGATTATAATACAACGCGGCTCTGGTGCTTTTATTATCCGTATCCTTATTGATATTCAGATCGTCCAGACGCGGACCGACCACAGCGGCGTAAATATTATGATCTGCTGTGCCGTTATACCGCTGACCGTATGCCAGCATGCGCGAATAGCCAACACGCGATTCACCCTGCCCATTGCGGGCATAACTATTATAGATGATTTTTTTATAGGAGCCTCTGCCGCTCGTCAGCAGCCAGTTGTCATCAATATAGTAGTTGTTGCCTACATTATCTGCACTGATCGCCGTAGAATAGCTGCCGTTTGCAAGCGAAACGATTGCCTTATCCGTCCATGTTGCCACGGACAGACAGTTCTGTATATAGGTATTCTTCATCGAGCTCTGCGACGTGCCGTTTTTATAGCGGTCACCGAAAATACCGGCAACATAGTTATTACCGTCCAATGTCTGCGCATAGTTGCGGCAGCGGTCGATGTTCAGAATAATATTCTCGGTTGCCTTGCCGATCTTCGGACCGGCGGTACCGTTGCTCTCATTGCTGCCGATACCGTCGGTCGAGAAAAAGCCGACAATGCCGGAGGCCATGGAGTTGGAATAAATCTTTACACCCGGACCGTTTACGCAATCCACCACGTTGATGGTATACGACTGACCGCCGCCATTATCGGCGCGGTACGCCGTGATATTGCCGAGAATACCCGCACTGTCGTTTGCGCTGTTGCTCTTGTTTTCGCCGTGGCGGCCGTACAGACTGCCGTGGTTCTGACAGCTGATGATATTGAAATCCTGACCGGAGGCCGCATGGTACATTTGCGCTACAATACCGCCGGATGCACCGACCCAGCCGGTTTCATACGTCGTCTGCAGATTGCCGTAATTGTAGCAATCCTCAACCGTACCGCCGTTATTGGTCCACTGGCCGACGATACCGCCCGAATAGTGCGATTGATAGCCGTACACCGTGCCATAGTTGACACAGTTTTCGATCGTCCAGTCGGTTGTGGTCTGGTTGGTCTGTGTGCCGATGATACCGCCTGCAAATCGGCTGGTCGCGCCGTTTGCCAGCTGGCGGCCGACAAACGCCTGATTGAGCAGATAGGACAGGTCCTTTTCGCTCTCGTTCATACCGACAATACCGCCGGTGCCGACACCGATGCCGTCCGACTTGTTGACCAGCAGCCAGCTGCCGCTGACGCAGCGATTCAGCTCACCGGTCGGCGCATTGTAGCCCGCCACGCCGCCAAGGTTGCCGTTGCTCGATACGATGATCTGCATGGTGCGGTCTGCCGCTACGCTCTTGCTGCCGCCGTTGTAGGACAGCTTTTCCACATCCGTCCGGTCTGCCCACTTTACCCAGGCGGAATCCGCAGACAGCTTCTGTGCCTCGGCATTGGACAGCAGGTCGCTCACCTTGCTGACATTTTCCATCAAGGTTTCGGTGCTCTTATCGCCGGACATGGTGATCGTGCCCTTGTTATAGCCGGTCACACCGCCGACCATGCCGTTTTTGACCGTGATCGTGCCGGTTCCGGTATTGTCTATGTAGCACTGCTCGATGATGCCGGTCGTATCATTCTTGCCTGCAATGCCGCCGATATGCGAGGACAGGCGTTCCTTCTCAGCCGCCGAGCTGGTGGAGGTTGCGGTGTACACACCGTCCGCCGTCAGCGTCAGTCCGGAAACGGTGCTGCCCTGCAGCAGACCGCCGTTCAGACCGACAATGCCGCCGTAGCAGTTGCCGACCGCGCTCTTTCCTTCGTCGATCGTGCCGGAGTAAGTGCATTCGGTTACCTTGCCGCTTGCATTATTCTGACCGACTACACCGCCGAGATAGATATACTTAGTGAATTTCTCGAAATCCGAGGTGACCTTCACCTTGCTGACCGTACCGCCCGCTCGATTGATGCCGACTGCACCGCCGACCTGCAGCGTGCTTGCGGAAACGCTGTATGTCGGCTGCTGCGAAACCTCGGTTTCCGTGACCGTACCGCTGTTGTCTCCGACAACAGCACCCAGAATGAATGCACTGCCGGAAATCGTGATATGATCGCCGAGTGTCGCTCCCTGAACCGTACCGCCCTTGTGGTTTACTGCACAGATCGCGCCTGCCGCAGTCTTGTTGCGGGTGATAAGCGTTACCCTGTTATCCGTGCCGACGCCGCAGCTCCTGATCGTGCCGTAGTTTTCGCTGGCAACGCCGCCTGCATAGCCGTCGTTACTGGTGACACTGCCGTTGCCGATACAGTTCTCGACCGTGCTGCCCGCGCTGTTCATGCCGACAATGCCGCCTGCCGCACCGACATTTGCGGTCACCTGACCGAGATTCTTCGCGTACCGCAGAACAGCCTTTGTGCCCTCCTGCGCGCCGACAACGCCGCCTGCACTGCCCGCCGCTGCGCGGACCTCTGCCGCCTGATTGGTCAGGCAGTTGATGCTCGTGCCGCCGAGTGTACCGCGGTTGATGCCGGCAATACCACCGACCATACTGCTGCCGCGCACGGTCAGCCTGTTATCCGCGGCAATGACATCGCCCTGCACGCTGCCGCTTGCCGGATTGAGCGTGCCGGTTGCGGTATTCACGCCGATCACGCCGCCGACACCGCTGCCGCTGCCGTTGACACGGCGCTTTCCTGCCGGTGTGCTCGAAAGCGTAATCGCACCGCCGTTTTCGCCCGCAATACCGCCGACACGGCCTGCACCGCTGACATTGGCGCTGCTGGTATTGTTCTGTATCCTGCCGCCGCTGAGATTATAGCCGACGATGCCGCCGACCGTGTTCCGTCCGGTGACAGTGCAGTTTTTCTCGGTCGTGCAGTTTTCAATCGTGCCCGCCGTCCTGCTGCCGACATTCAGACCCGCGATGCCGCCGATATAATCCTGCGTTGCGCTGCCCATGCTGCCGGAGAGCGTGCAGCCGCGGATGATGCCCTCGTTCAGACCGACCACGCCGCCCATGGCATTCAGGCCGTTCATCGTGCCCTTGCTGGCACAGTGGTCTATCACATGTTTCTCACCGTTGACGCCGATCACACCGCCGATGACGGAAACACGCAGCTCGCCGCCGCCCAGCTCATCGGAGAGCGCCTTCGCGGCATCCGTGTACTTCTGCGCCTGCAGATAGGACACCATATCCACACCGGTTTTCAGCTTACTGTCCGGGAAGGTGTCCTCTGCCGGACGGTCAAAGCCGCCTGCATTCAGGCAGTGCTCCACCTTCATCCGGGTCTGCGGCTCACAGCTGCCGATAATGCCGCCTGCATACGCATACGCGCGGATGGTCATGTTGTTGGAAACCGCAGACAGCCTGCCTGCACTGTTGCCGTCCGCTGTGATGGTGATGGTATGCGTATTGGTAGAAGCCTTGACCGTTCCCGGCACATTGCTGTTGTTTGCCGCGATGCCCGGCAGAAGCGCATACAGCGTTCCACCTGCCCGGTCTTTCTCCGTGTAGGTGCGCTGATAGCCGATCAGACCGCCGCAGAATGCCTCTGCAGTGACCGTGCCAAGGCTGTTATCGACCTTGAGACCGCTGACCGTGACATCCTCTCCCGGATTGACTACATTTGCACCGATCGCACCGCCGACATAGTACCGTCCCTGCACACTGCTCGGCTTGATGGTCAGCTTCTTCTCGAGCAGCTTTGTCGAAGCATTCAGACCGATCAGACCGCCGACGCAGTCTCCGGTTGCGGCAACACGGCCGCCGATGAGCGTATAATTGATATCAATCGTGCCGTCTGTGTCGTTATAGCCGACCAGACCGCCGACATAGTGTCTGCCGACAACGATACCCGCCACACTCCGGTTAGAGACTGCGTTATCCTTGTCACTGAAGGTGATCGTGCCGCTGTTGTAGCCGGTCAGACCGCCCGCATAGCTGCCGACGGCTCCCCAGTCCGTGACACGCCTGTAGATCGCATTATTGGTGTCCGAAACATAGCTTGCACAGTTTATGATGGCCGCATTGTTCTCATTTGCACCGCAAATACCGCCGATAAATACATTGTATCCTGCAACGACACCTGTGTTGACGCAGTTTTTGATCGTCGAACCGCCTTTATTCTCACCAATGATGCCGCCGACATACGAATTGCCGATGACATAGCTTGCGTTAACGGTTGTTCTGGTGCCGTTTTCACTGAGCAGTGCCGTCTGCGTATCAGACTGATTCAGCGCACCGATGATGCCGCCAACATACTCGCTGCCAAGAACGTAGCCGTTTGCCTCGGTCTCGCAGTCATACAGCACACTTTGTTCGCCGTAGCCGACAATGCCGCCGACATATCTGCCGCGCAGCTTGTCTCTATCCTCCTGCTTATAGGTGTAGCCGTCCGCATATCCGGCACGGCTCCTGCATTCCGAAAGAGACGCGTTATGCGCGTAACCGACAATGCCGCCGATATAATGTCCTGCCAGCGAATGATCATCTGCGGCTGTGCTGCTGAGAATCAGGCCCTCATTTTTGCAGTCAGACATATCTTTTCCCGTGGCCTGATCCTTGCCGGAAAAATAGCCTGCAATGCCGCCAACCGAGCGATTGCCCGTTACAGCAGCGCTGTTGGTGAGGGTCTTGACTGCGGCACCGTTTGTTGTCAGGCTGCCCGCAATACCGCCGATACCACGCGCAGTACCGCCGGTCGGCAGCGTACCAGTTACAGTACCCGATGCAGACAGCTTGATTACTGACTTAGAATCGCTGACCTCAATCACACCGGCCACACCGCCGATGCCCTGCGCCTGTGCCGAGGTCAGCGCAGCTTCCACCTCGGCTTCGGTGCCGTCCACGGTATCGCCCTTCAAAGAGCTGTTGCTGTAACCGCAGACTGCGCCGACACCCTTGAGCTTGCCCGATGCGATCTTCACCTGCGGATTGAGCAGGCGCAGATCATGGATCGTGCCTGCGTTTTTTTGGAACAGACCAAGATACTCTGCGTCATCGGCAATCGAGGTCTTATCCAGCTTGAGATTACTGATGACATTCCCGCCGGTAAACACGCCGGCAATGCGGTTCAGCAGACCGCCTGTGCCATCCAGTGTCTGATTGCTGCGCAGCGCAGGGATGCTCGGGAAGCCGATATCCTTGCCGGTGGAAACCGAAAGTGCACCGCGGGCTGCCGTACCGTAAACCTTTACACTGTCACTCATCCAGTCCAGTGAACGCGCGGTAACGGCAAATGCCGTCGTCGTATCCATATAACGGATATTGGACAGATGACGGAAGGTTTCGATCTCGCACCGGCCGTTATCCGACCGGGTGCCGTCACCGAAAAGCGTGTTCGCCTTATTGGATTCTATAGCGTCACTCTTTTGATACTCCTCACCGCGGGTGTTTTCTGCGTTCGGGTCCGGAAACACCTGCACGGCTGCGTAAACATTCAGCGGGGTTTTCAACTTGCCGCCGAAGCGCGTGATGCTAGTATCGCTGCTCTGCCGGAAGGCTGCTTTATCATCAGACAGCTTGTCCAACCGGTCATACAGCTTCGCATTCATCATACCGTCCAGCACGAGTGTTGCCCGCTTGCCGGTCCGGTCATATTCCATGGGGAAGGTATAATTCTTCGTCGCATTATCCTCGGTCGTAACCGCAACCGACTGCGAACCCGTTTTCAAATCCCTGCCCGGAATATTGATCGACAGAAGCTGCGCTTTATCCTCACTGCTGTACAGCTTGACCTCGTAATAAACCTTATCCAGATCCTGATCCTTCACATTGCTCGACCAGTTCAGCGACAGAGTTTCACCGTTTACCAGATTGATCGAGGTGATCTTCAGCTTAGTCGCATCCAGACTGACAGCATTGACTGCATCCTGAACCGAGTAATAGCCCAGCCGTTCTTCCCGGCGCGTATCGCGGCCGCGCTTGCTGTAATCAATATCCAGCCAGCTGCCGGACATATCCGCCGGTTTGCTGTCCTCATTCGATCCGTAGTACAGTCCCTTGCAGTTTGTGCCGTAGAAAACCGAATAAACCTGACCGCTTTCCACGTCGATTTCGATGCAGATTGCAGCATTCAGCACACTTTTATCATAGGTATCCTGCGAAAGAAGCGCACCGACGAGCGCACCGTCACCCGACAGCTCACCTTCTGCGTATTCGCCTGCATCCAGACGAATGCCGTAAATACGACCGACCAGCTTTTTCCGGTCCTCATCCGACTCATCAAACGACTGATTCAGCACGCCTTCCTTCTTCACCTTGCTGCAGAATGACTCCCATTCACCGCCGGTACGAAGGTAGGTCAGCTCGGATTCTGCCGACAGATACATGGTCTTAGCGTACGATTCATTTTTTCGGAACTGTGACAGATGGATATACCCCAGAAGGCTCGGTACAGCGATGGCAAACAGAATGCTCAGAATGACCAGTGCAACTACCAGCTCTACGAGGGTAAAGCCGCCTTTTCCGCACTTTTTGCGCTGCTGTGTCATATTCGCTGCCTCCTTCCCTTCGGATATAGGATAAATGGGTATACTGCCCCAATTTAGTCATTTTATATTTTACCAACTCCTACGTTTTCTGTCAAGTATCGACACCGTTCAGCTGCAATCCCCCACTGTTTTCGCGTATTTTCTCTGATATTCACCATGATTTTCATGCCATACAAAAAAGGCTGCCGAAGCGAGCTTCGGCAGCCTTCTGCAATCTTTACGATTTCTTAATTAAAGGAAGATGTACTTGAGTACGAACAGTACTGCCAGAACGTACATCAGCGGAGCAACCTTCTTGCCCTTGCCGGCTGCAACATTCAGCAGAACGTAGGAGATAACGCCCAGAGAGATACCCTCGGAGATGCTGTAGAACAGCGGCATAGCGATGATAGCGAGATAAGCCGGGATGGACTCGGTCAGGTTGTCCAGATCGAAGTTGATCTCGGTTACGGTGCCTACCATCAGGAAGCCGACCATGATCAGCGCCGGAGCGGTTGCGAAGGACGGGATGGCAGTGAAGATCGGCGCAAACAGCGTGGATACAAGGAACAGGATGCCGGTAACCAGAGCGGTCAGGCCGGTACGGCCGCCGACTGCAACGCCGGATGCGGACTCAACAAAGGTGGTGGTGGTGGAAGTACCCAGAATTGCACCTGCGGAGGTTGCAATCGAGTCTGCCATCAGAGCAGGCTTGATGCCCGGCAGCTTGCCGTCCTTATCGAGCATCTTCGCCTTGGTGGCAACACCGATCAGCGTGCCGAGGGTGTCGAAGATATCAACGAACAGGAACGAGAAGATGACAACAATGAAGTTTACGATGCCAACCGCGCTGAAATCCACGTTGAAGCACTGGCCGAAGGTCAGACCCAGTCTGGAGAAGTCGGTCATGCCCCAGCTCGGGAACAGAGAATAGAAGCCTGCGTCCGGCGTCGGAACGTAAAGGCCGGTTACCTGACAGATCATGCCGAGGATCCAGGTCAGCAGGATGCCGTACAGGATGGCGCCCTTCATCTTGCGGGTATAGAATACTGCGGTGAAGAACAGACCGATCAGAGTCAGCAGCGCGCAGATGCCTGCGGTGTGGAAATTCTTCGGGAAGCTGATGATGCCGACCAGCGTTGCGGAGTCCACGCACAGGCCGGAGTTCTGCAGGCCGATGAAGGCGATGAACAGACCGATACCAACCGAAACACCCTTTTTGAGCGTCAGCGGAATGGCATTGAAGATGGCCTCACGCACATTGGTCAGCGACAGGACGATGAAGATCAGACCCTCAATGAATACGGCCAGCAGCGCAACCTGCCAGCTGTAGCCATAGCCTGCAACAACGGTGTACGCCATGAAGGCGTTCAGACCCATGCCGGCAGAGAGCGCGAACGGCAGGTTTGCCATAAACGCCATGCACAGCGTGCCCAGGCAGGATGCCAGAGCGGTTGCCAGCAATACCGCGGTGGTATCCATACCGGTGGAGCCGAGTACGCTCGGGTTTACGGCAAGGATATACGCCATGGTCATAAAGGTAGTGATACCGGCCATGACCTCGGTCTTAACTGTGGTTTTGTGTTCCGATAGCTTGAAAACACGTTCAAACATCGAATAACCCCCTTTTTAATTTTCAGGCTTTCGCCTTGATTACTGTGAAATGATAATTTTACTTACTTCCCCTCGTAAGCGACAACCGTCTCCGCCGGACAGGTAGTGATGCGGTCGCGTCCGTGCAGACCCTTGAGCTCCAGCAGGCAGACAACCTTGACCACCTTCGCGCCGAGCTGCTCCAACAGATGGACAGCCGCCTCAAGCGTGCCGCCGGTAGCGATGAGGTCGTCCACAACGACAATCTTCATGCCCGGCTTGATGTCATCGCGGTGTACCTCGATGGTCTCCATGCCGTATTCCAGCTCGTAGGACATGCGGGACGTTGCACGCGGCAGCTTGCCCTGCTTGCGGATCGGAATGAATGCCTTATGCAGATTGTACGCCATCGGTGCACCGAACAGGAATCCGCGGGATTCCAGACCGGCGATTGCGTCAAACTCCACGCCGTCCAGCAGCGCAGTCATCTCGTCCACCGCCAGATGGAAGCCGTCCGCGTCACCGAGCACGGTGGTAATATCGCGGAAGATGATGCCTTCCTTCGGAAAATCCGGAATGCTGGTGATATACTGCTCAACCTTACTCATGAAACCTCAATTTCCTCCTTATCCCTGCCGCCCGGCAGAGAATCAATTATGCTGTTTTTACCATTTAGCGCGTAAAACAGCAACACACCTTATATATTATCAAATCGTGTCGTTTGTGACAAGAGATTGATTGTACGAAATGTAGATTTTTATCATGAAGATTATTGCAGCTATACAAATCCTCATCAAATTGTTCACTATCGGATATGGAGCGGGCGCCGTCCGGACGACTGGGTGGTTCGCCGCACCCGCGGCGGCGGGCAACTCGTTGGCCCAGTGGTTACGGACGGCACCTGAGAGTTTCATCTTTAGTACCTCTTACCTTTTATATAACCGCTATTTACTGTAACCATCTGCATCACATTTATTGCGTTCTTCCTATCGCTGTGCTATGCTGTGTATATACCGACTAACCTCGTTTATGATGGGAGGCTACTGTGATGAATCGAAAAAGCGTTATCAATATTCTCTGTGCCCTGTCGGCCATGATTGCTGTCGGAATTGCGGTTTGGATCACTCTGACTGCCCACACACCGCACACGATGGACGATTATATCAACCATCAATACCTGATTGGTGTTTCCAGCGGAATCGCACTCATACTATGTATTATCCGCAGCTATATGCCAAAATAGCAGAAGAGACGCAACTGCGTCTCTTTTTTATTCTATGGAGAGCGGTAAACCGCAAGTCTCTCTTCACTCTCACTCTAATTCTCAATTTTCCATTTCTCTCCTCATCCAGTTCATCAGCATTCCAACGATATAGACCTGCTGCTCCGCCGAAAGCGGCACGCCCTGCGGGATGCCATGCCATTTTGCCAGACAGCCGCGGCAGCAGCAGGCGGTCGCGTGCTGCGCGATGAACACCGGATGTCCCCGCATGGGTGTCTGCTTGCCGTCGTTTTTCGGCTCGGCCGGTGCAAGCCGCTTGGAAACGAAATCTGCCGCGTGGTCGGCAACCGTGTTCCATCCCTTCTCGCGGATGTACTGCTTGTCCTGTGCCTTCAAATGAAAACGGCTGCGGAAATTCGAGCGCGAAAGCCGCACGAGCATCTGTGCATAGGTTTCCTGCCGCTGTTTGTCTGTCATTACGCTCACCTCTTTTTATAGTATACTCCGATCGACTTTTTTACGCAATCCGGATAGAACATTTGTTTTCTTTTCCCGAATATGATATACTATCTCTGCATTTGATTTTCTGTATCTTCAAACGAAACGAGGAAACCTATGGAACCGACCAAATTTGATATGAAATATGCCGCTGTCCGGCGTGCGATCATCGAACAGCGCTTTTCCAAGTTAAACGACAAGCAGCGCGAGGCTGTCTATCAGACCGAGGGTCCGCTGCTCATCCTGGCGGGTGCAGGCAGCGGCAAGACGACCGTGCTCATCAACCGCATCATCAACATTCTCAAGTTCGGTGATGGACTGGAAAGTGAACTTGCGCCCGACTGGGCGACCGAGGACGATCTTCTGTTCCTGACCGAATACCTGACCGATCCTAAGCCGGAGAACCGCGCCCGCGCGGAGCACCTGTGCGCGATGAGTCCCGCCCGCCCGTGGCAGGTGATTGCGATCACGTTCACCAACAAAGCCGCGCGTGAGCTGCGCGAACGTCTGGAGTTCGCCCTCGGCGACGAGGAAGCCGCGTCCGCTGTCTGGGCGTACACCTTCCACACGGCCTGCCTGCGCATTCTGCGCAAGCACGTTGACCTGCTCGGCTTTGAGAGCGCGTTCACCATCTACGATGAGGACGACAAGAAGCGCGTCATTCTCAACGTAATGAAAAAGCTCGATCTCGATCCCAAGAATTTCGATCCGCGAACCGTAATGGGCATGATCTCCCGCGCGAAGGACAAGCTGATGACCCCGCGTCAGTTCAGCGCGGATGCCGTCGGTGACTACTTCCGTGAAAAGGTCGCAGACGTCTACCGCGATTACGAAAAAGCCATGAAAAAGGCCTGTGCGCTGGATTTCGACGATATTATCATGAAAACCGTTCTGCTGCTACAGAACAACCCCGAGGTGCTGGAATACTACCAGCGCCAGTTCCGCTACGTGCTCGTGGATGAGTATCAGGATACCAACTACGCGCAGTATGTGCTCACCAGCCTGCTGGCAGGTTATTATGAGAACATCTGCGTGGTCGGTGATGACGACCAGAGTATCTACAAATTCCGCGGTGCAACCATCACGAACATTCTGGAGTTTGAAAAGCAGTTCAAGGACGCGAAAACCATCCGTCTGGAACAGAATTACCGCTCGACCGGCAACATTCTGAATGCCGCAAACGAGGTCATCCGCAACAACGTCGGCCGTAAGGGCAAGGAGCTGTGGACCGACCACGGTGACGGTGCGAAAATCCGTCTGCATCGCTCGGACAGCCAGGAGGGCGAAGCCGCCTACATTGCCGATACCATCCGCGAAGGCGTGGAGCAGGGCCGAAAATGGGGAGATTTCGCCGTTCTGTACCGCAATAACGTCCTGTCGGATAACATTGCCGCCGCATTCATCCGCGCGGGCATCCCGTACCGCGTGTACAAGGGCCGCGACTTCTTCTCGCGCGCCGAGGTCAAGGACATGTTCGCCTACCTGTGGGTGATCGAAAATCCTGCGGACGAGCTGCGTCTGCGCCGTATCATCAACACGCCTGCCCGCAAGATTGGCGATAAGTCGGTCGAAACCGCCATGCGGCTTGCCGTTGAGTATGGCACAACACTGTATGATGTGGTATGCCATGCTTCTCAGTACCCTGCCCTGTCCCGCGGCGCCGCGGCAATGGAGAAGTTCGGCGAGATGATCGAAAATCTGCGCAAGCTGCGGGAATTTGTTTCGCTTTCCGAGCTGTACGATGAACTCATGGACAAAAGCGGCTACATCCGTGCGCTGCAGCTAAAGGGCGGCGCAGAAGAGGAAAGCCGCATTGAGCACATCGAGGAGTTAAAATCCTACATTGTCGATTACGAGGACAAGACCGAAACGCCGTCGCTCGGCGATTTTCTCGAGAACATGGCGCTGTACACGGATGCCGACCAGTCTGGCGAGGACGATGACGCGGTTATCATGATGACCATGCATGCCGCCAAGGGTCTGGAATTCCCTGTCGTATTCCTCGCGGGCATGGAGGACGGGCTGTTCCCCGGCTTCCGTGCAATGGAGAAGGACGAGGACATGGAGGAGGAACGCCGCCTGTGCTACGTTGCTGTCACCCGCGCGAAGGAGCAGCTGTATCTCACCTGCGCGGAGCGCCGCCTGCTGTACGGCCGCACGCAGTATTCGCATCCGTCGCGCTTTGTTGATGAGATGCCGGAAGAGCTGCTTGAGAGCAATATCACCGAGAGCCGCCGGTTCTCAAACGCGACTGCACCCGATCCGACACTCTCCCGTCCGCAGGTGGCGCGCGCGCGGTATGTCTCTGCCGCAAATACTGCGCCGAGCGCGTCGCTGGCCTCGGCAGCCCAAAGCAAGCCGCTGCCGAATTTTGCCGCAGGCGACCGCGTGTTCCATAAGGCCTTCGGCGATGGACTGATCGTGTCGGTAAAGCCGATGGGCGGCGATGCCCTGCTCGAAATTGCATTTGATCAGAAGGGCACCAAGCGCCTGATGGCAAAGTCGGCAGGACAGTTTATGCAGAAGGTTTAAGCTGTAATTTAGCATAAAAAAGGAGTTCTCAAAAGAGAACTCCTTTTCTGCATTAGTTATCATCCAAATCACTTTACAAATATTTCTTGAAGGAGTATACTCATACTAAAGAATCTTGAAAAACAGAGGGGACAATTGTATGAAAAGTACTATCTTGCAACCGCAACATGTTGAAGCTGCACTAAGTGAGCAAGTCCCTATTTTAGCAAGCAAAGCAGCAGAGCACGTAGCTGACATGCTGCCCGAATTCGCTAAAGCGATTTGTGCGCGCGATATAGTAAAAGTACAAAGTATTGCACAAACTCTTCAAATTACGATTCCTGAATTAACAAAACTTCTTACCAATGTCTTCCGAGAAGCAATGGCATTGAACAAAGAAGAAATGGACATTGGTAAAGAAATATCTGAAAATTTTGTTTTTACCAAAGAGCTAATTCGCTCAGATAAATCGTTATCCTTGAAAGAAAAACATCAGCTTATCCGAGAGCTTCGCACCGAACAAAAGGAATGGCGTTATTCTTTAAGTGAGATGGACAATAAGCGTTTTTTGAATAGATGTGTAGGTGTTTCTCTATTCACAGCAGTTCTGGGCGGCTCGATTTTCGCGGCTCATCCTGACGGATTGTCATCCGTTCTTAAGACCTCCATAAAGTCTCGAAACATCAAAAAAATTTTTAAGTACTTCCACAAAAATAGTGTTACGAAAGCGTTTTTTAAATTTTTGAAAAAAAGTAATATATAACTACACATATATAAAAATACCGGGCAACATGCACCGGTATTTTTGTTTTAGCTCTTGTACATAGTCTATTATCGTACTCCTTGCTCACTCTCTCAGCATTTCCCTCAGCTTCTCTATGGCGCGTTTTTCGATGCGCGAGACCTGCACCTGCGACACACCGACGATGCGGCTGACCTGCTGCTGCGTCAAATCACGCGAATAGCGCAGACTGAGCACCTGCCTGTCGCGGTCGGGCAAGTCCTGCAGTGCCTCGTGCAGCGACAGATGCAGGCAGGTTCTCTCCTCCATTCCCTCGTCACCGACCAGATCACCTACGCGTCCGCCGCCGGACAGCTCCCGCTCGAACGAGTCCACCGACACGTCCGCCTGCTCGCATGCCGCTACTTCCTCGACCGTCAATCCGGCGGCCTGTGCCAGTTCTGATACGGTCGGTGACCATCCGTTCCGGCTCTCCCAGTCGCTTTGCAGGCGGCGCACACGAACCGCGCGTTCCTTGACCGCCCGGCTGACCTTGACCGCACCGTCGTCCCGCAGAAACCGCCGAATCTCACCCGCGATTTTGGGCACCGCATAGGTAGAAAACTCGTTGCCGAGCGACACATCGAAACCGCGCACGGCCTTGATGAAGCCGACACACGCCAGCTGATACAGATCGTCCGGCTCGGTTCCGCGTCCGTAATACCGCCGCACGATCGACCAGATTAAACCGCTGTTGTCCTCGATCAGCCGCGCTTCCGCATCCCTGTCTCCCGAAGCCGCCTGCTCGAGCAGCGTGCGCATTTCTCCGGTCACGCCTGCCGCTCCTTCAGCACCTTGACCATCGCAACCAGCGTTCCCTTCCCCGGCGTAGAGCGCACGCGCATTTTGTCCGTGAATGTCTCCATGATAGTGAATCCCATGCCGCTGCGCGTGTCGTCGCCCGTGGTGAACATGGGCTGGCGCGCCTGCTCGACATTCTCAATGCCGCATCCGGCGTCCTTTACTTTCAGTTCCAGGGCTCGTCCCTCGAACAGCCGCACCGTGACCGTGATAAATCCGCATTTGTCCGCGTAGCCGTGCACAATGGCATTCGTCACCGCCTCAGAGACCACGGTTTTGATGTCGCCAAGCTCCTCCATCGTTGGGTCCAGCTGCGCGACAAACGCGCCGACCGCCTGCCGCGCAAACGCCTCGTTGACCGAATGGCTCTCGAATTTCAGGCTCATTTTGTTGATGACCGCCCGCATTATTCCTTCCCCCTTTCAAAAACCATCACCTGCGGCAGACCGGCCGCCTCAAACACCCGCATCGGCTGCGGCGGCGTGCCGCGCACCGCAAATTCGCGTCCGCTGCGGGCACAGGTGCGGTACAGGTGCAGGACGACCGCCAGACCGGAGCTGTCCATAAACGTCAGCTCGGACAGGTCGAGCACCAGCTTTTCACACGGAAACAACACCAGCAGATCCTCGGTCTGCTCGATCGCCTCCCGTGCTGCATGATGGTCCAGTTCACCGGTGTACACCGCGATCAGCGTGCCCTCCTGCCTTCTCTGCGTGATTTGCAGCATATATGTCACCTCGAAATCAGCAAAATATTACCTCTTATTTCGCATGGTACCCCGCCCTGCGATATACCAAACAATATACCTATTGAAAACAACTGACACAAAAATAAAAGGCTTGTACTTTCAAAGTACAAGCCTTATTTTACCTGTTTATTCCATTTTAATCTGTCGCTTTCGGTCGCCCGCGCAAAATCTTCTCGCACTCACCGATGAGGTACAGCGAACCGCAGATAAGAATGCAGTCGTTCATCTTCGCATGCTCCAGCGCAAGCTCGATGGCGTGCTCAGCGGATTCGCATTCGTACACGCGCTTGCACGACTGCCGCGCCAGCTCTGCAATCGTGTGTGCATCCAGCGAACGCTCACCCGCATCCGGCACACAGGCGTAAAAGTCATCCGCGCGGCTGGCGACCTCGTGAACACAGGTTTCGTAGTCCTTGTCGCGCACCATGCCCATCACAACGTGCAGCCGCTTCATCTTGAGCAGCTCATCCACCGCGTGACACAACGCGTCCGCGCCTGCGGCATTGTGTGCGCCGTCAAGCAGGATGAGCGGCTGATCGACCACGCGTTCCAGCCGGCCTGCGATACGCGCCCGCGCCAGACCGCGCACGGCGGCTTCGGTCGGAATGTTCCAGCCGCGCTCACGCAGTGCGTTCAGCGCCCGCAGAGCCGTCCGCGCATTCTGCAGCTGATGCCGCCCGGGCATGGCAATGGTGTAGCCCTGTCCCTCATACACGAACGCCGAACCGCTGATGTCGCACCGCAGCACGCGGCAGTCCTCCGCTCCGCCGAACCAGACAGCGCCCGCCGCATCGCAGGCACGGCGCAGCACCCGCTGTACATCGTTCGGCTGACCGTCCGCGCAGACAACCGCCGTACCCGGCTTGAAAATACCTGCCTTCTCGGCCGCAATGACCGCCGTTGTGTTGCCGAGCACCGCCATATGGTCGAGCGAAATCGGCGTAATCACGCAGACCTCCGCATTTTTGATGACATTTGTCGCATCACAGCGGCCGCCCAGACCGGTTTCGAGAACCACAATATCGCATTCCTGCTCAACAAAACAGAGGAATGCCAGTGCGGTCGTGAACTCAAACTCGCCGATGGTCTCACCCTCGGGCAGTGTGAGCGATTCACACGCCACCGTTACTCGTTCGCACAGGCGCGTCAGATCGTCGTCCGAGATCATCACACCGTCCACGCGGATGCGCTCGTAAAACTGCACCAGATACGGCGAGGTATACAGTCCGGTGCGCAGTCCGGCCGCCTGCAGCGCCGAGGCGACCATACACGCGGTCGAGCCCTTGCCGTTCGTGCCCGCAAGATGAACAAACTTCAGCCGGTCCTGCGGGTTTCCCAGCGCCTCGCACAGCGCCTTGATGCGGTGCAGACCCGGCTTGCCGGAAAATCTGCCGAGAGAGTGTATGTATTCGATTGCCGTTTTCGGATTTTCGGTATCCATAATAGCTTCTTTCCTTATATTATAATGATACATTTGATTATAACACAGTTTCATCAAATTGAGAATGGAGAATGAAAAATGGAGAATTACCTTTCTGCAAAAGGAGCGGCACTCGCTTCATCTTAACAATCATTTTCCATTCTCCATCCTCAATTCTCCATTAAAACCATAAAAACCACCGAAATTCGGTGGTTTTTATAGTTTTACTTGATCTCCTCGACCGGAATCTGCTTGAGCAGCTCGCTCGGACCGCATCCGGAGCACTTTGCACAGTCGTGCATGCATGCCATCGGATCATCCGGATCTTCCTCACGGCCGATCTCGAGGATGGTCGGGTCACCCTGCTTTTCACCGACGAGGAACTTTGCAACCGATTCCTCCGCCGAGCCTTCGCAGCCGGGCACGAGCAGCACGCCGAGCATCTCGAGTGCGTTGCGCGTTGCCAGACCGAGCGAACCGCAGATGAGCACGTCGATCTGCTCCAGACCGGCGAACTTGATCAGGTCGGTCGCGGACGTGCCGGCAATCCCGGCAATGCGCTTGCCGACCGGTTCCCGGCCCTCGGTGGTGATAATGAGCACCTCACGGCAATCACCCAGATTCTTGGCGATCCGGCCGTTTTCATATGCTACGCCAATGTTCATAACAGACCCTCCACGGTCTTAAGCGCACCGGAAAGCTCGTCCGGCAGCTTTGCATCCTCGATCTTGCCTGCGTCAACCGCCGCAGCCAGCTTCGGGTCGATCGGCAGTTTTGCCAGAACCGGCAGCTCGTAGTGTGCGGCTACCTCGTCAATGTGGCTCTCACCGAACACCGAAATGTGCTTGCCGCAGTCCGGGCACGCCAGATAGCTGTAGTTCTCCACAATGCCGAGCACCGGAATGTTCATCATCTTCGCCATCTTAACCGCCTTGCCTACGATCATGGAGACCAGATCCTGCGGCGAGGTGACAACGATGATGCCGTCCACCGGCAGGGACTGGAATACCGTCAGCGGTACATCGCCCGTTCCGGGAGGCATATCAACAAACAGGAAGTCTACGTCGTCCCATACAACGTCCGACCAGAACTGCTTGACGGTCTCCGCGATGATCGGACCGCGGTAAATAACCGGATCGTCCTCGTTCGGGAGAACAAGGTTGATGGAGATCATCTGTACGCCGCCTTCACTGCGTGCCGGAAGAATGCCTTCCTCGCAGCCCTCGAGCTGACCGTGTACGCCGAAGGTCTTGGGGATGGACGGGCCGGTGATGTCGGCATCCAGCACACCGCAGGAATAACCCTTGCGCGTCATGCCGACCGCCATCATCGAGGTGAGCAGGCTCTTGCCTACGCCGCCCTTGCCGGAAACAACGCCGATGACTTTTTTAACAGAGGCCGCCGGATTGGCTGCAACCTTGAGGCTCTTTTCGCCGCCGCAGTTAGACGAGCAGCTATCGCAATTATGCGAGCAACCCATAAAAAACAACTCCTTACCTATATATCTTGCCTAAAAAACAGTATACCCTAAAAAAACGTTTTCCGCAAGCATAGCACCGGCTTATTTATTGACAAATGTCAAAAACAGAAAAGCACCGCTGTTTCGTGGGGGAACGAAACAGCGGTGCTTTCGGTTAATAACACAAATTGAAAAAAGGGAAAAAGAGAAATGAAAAAATCGGATGACGCCAATGCGGGATTTGCGGCTCTCCCTCACTGACAAATACAGTATACCGTCTTTTTATGCCGAATGTGTGAACAAAATTTGAATATGCTGTGAAGGATCTGCAAAGAAAACGGCTTATCGTCCAAACCGCAGTTTGGCGATAAATCAAGAGAAACGCCCTGTTTCCCGGGGGAAGGAAACAGGGCGTTCTCGTTGATGCAAATGAAAAGAGTTTAAGAAAAGGTGATAAAATCAAAGAAAAGAGGTTGTCAGCTTGAGAAAAGGGGGAACTCTTACTGACACCTATAGTATATCGCGCAGACACCCTTTAATTGTGAACAAATCGTGAACAGACCTTGAAATATTTTTAACAATGTAAACAAGTACCCTGCTTAACCATTTCAAAGATACTCCGAGACAGGAAAACACCCCGGCTCCGTGGGGGAAACGGAATCGAGGCATTTTCGATCATTTCACAAAATAAAGGGGGTAAAAGAGAAATAAAAGATTGTAGATGACTATCGATTCGGGATTGCGGCTTCCCTTATCGACAATGTTAGTATACCGCACTTTGCTTCAAAATGTGTGAACGAATTTTGAACAGAATTTGAAAGGTTTGTGTACTGCCGAAAACCCGGTTTCGGACAGGAAAACACCCTGCCTCCGAGGGGGAACGGAAACAGGGTGTTTTCGGTCATTTCACAAAATAAAGGGGGTAAAAGAGAAATAAAAAAATCAGTAGGCTGTGTCGTTCGGGATTGCGGCTTCCCTCATCGACAATGTTAGTATACCCCACTTTGCCGCAAAATGTGTGAACGAATTTTGAACAGAATTTGAAAGGTTTGTTTCTAAGGCAACACCGCATAATTGAACAAGAGCGATTTGCGCGTAAATTTTGCGTACTGACAAGACGAAGAATTTTCCGTGTTACAGCTGTGCGACCATGGTTTTCAGGGCATCCGGGTTCATGGCAGGCGTATCCTTCAGCGGAAATTCCAGACCGAGCCGTTCATATTTTTCCATGCACAGCTTGTGGAACGGCAGAAACTCCAGCTTTTCAAAGTTGGGATAGCTTTCCGCCTTGGCTTTGACGCGGCGCAAATGGTCCATACCATCGGTCAGACCGGGCACAACCACATGCCGAATCCACAGCGGCACGTTTTTCATCGCGGTCAGCTGCAGGAAACGCTCAATCTGGTCGAAATCCGCGCGGCAGTTCTTGAGATAATCCGCTTTGGTGAGAAATTTCAGGTCGCACAGGACTAAATCCGTGTGCGCGAGCACCTTTTCCGCTTTGGAGAGATTGCCCACGCCGGAGGTATCGAGCGCGGTGTGTACGCCGTGCTCATGCAGCTTGGCGAAGAATTCCTCGACGAATTCGGCCTGCAGGAGCGGTTCGCCGCCGGTGACGGTTACGCCGCCGCCATTCTTCCAGTACGGACGAAACCGGAGAGCCTTGCGGACCAGCTCGTCCACATCGGTCGGTGTGCCGCCTTCGGTCAGCCATGTATCGGGATTGTGGCAATAGACGCACCGCAGCGGGCAGCCCTGCATAAATACGACGTATCGCACGCCGGGGCCGTCCACCGCGCCGAGGGACTGAATGGAATGAATGTTTCCGGTCATATTGCCACTTTCCTTTCTATTCGGGAAAAATAAATGGTTCCGTGGCTTTGCCGCGGAACCATACCGCTGCCCGCGCCGCGGCGGCGCGTCCTCGTCCGCTGTGCGGGCGAGAGGGGGTTATCCCAAACGGTTTCGCAAGGAACCGGTTGGGTATCTAAGGGGGACAGCGTCCCCCTTAGAGGTTAAATCGCCTCGTGGAAGGTACGCGAAATAACTTCACGCTGCTGCTCGCGGCTCAGCTTGTAGAAGTTTACCGCGTAGCCGGAAACACGGATGGTCAGGTTCGGGTACTGCTCCGGATGCTCGTAAGCCGCCATCAGGGTTTCGCGGTTGAGCACGTTTACGTTCAGGTGATGCGCGTTCTGCGCGAAGTAGCCGCCCATGATGGCAACAAGGTTGTTCACCTGCTCCTCATCGGTCTTGCCAAGCGCACCCGGCGTGATGGAGAACGTGTTGGAGATACCATCGCGGCAGTAGGTGTAACTCAGCTTTGCAACCGAGTTGAGGGAAGCCAGCGCGCCGGAAACGTCGCGGCCGCTCATCGGGTTTGCGCCCGGTGCCAGCGGTTCGCCGTGACGGCGGCCGTCCGGCGTGTTGCCGGTTTTTTTGCCGTACATGACATTAGAGGTGATGGTCAGGATGGACATCGTGTGGATCGCACCGCGGTACAGCGGGAACTGTGTCAGTGCCTGATAGAACTTCTCAACCTGCTCGCACGCGATCTGATCTACGCGGTCGTCGTCGTTGCCGAACTTCGGGAAATCGCCCTCGATCTCAAAATCCACGATAATGCCGTTCTCCGGATTACGGATGGGCTTTACCTTGGCATACTTGATCGCGGAGAGCGAATCCGCCATGCAGCTCATGCCCGCAATGCCGAACGCCATCAGACGGCGAACCTCAGTGTCATGCAGCGCCATCTGGCTCTTCTCGTAGGCGTACTTGTCGTGCATGTAATGGATGGTGTTCATCGCGGAAACGTAGGTCTTAGCCAGCCACGGACGGTAGAAGTCCATGCGGCGGAGAACCTCCTCGTAATCCAGCACATCGCCGTCCATGACCGGCATCTCCGGGCCGACCTGCTCGAACTTGTTCTCGTCACGACCGCCGTTGATCGCCATCATCATCAGCTTTGCGATGTTGGCACGCGCACCGAAGAACTGCATGTCCTTGCCGACGCGCATCGCGGATACGCAGCACGCGATGGCGTAATCATCGCCGTAGTACGGGCGCATAACGTCGTCATTCTCGTACTGCAGGGCATCCGTGTCGATGGATACCTTTGCGATGAACTTCTTCCAGTTCTCCGGCAGGTTTTCGCTCCACAGAACGGTCAGATTCGGCTCTGCGGCAGCGTTCAGGTTGTACAGGGTGTTGAGCATGCGGTAGCTGTTCTTCGTAACCATGTGACGGCCGTCCTCACCGATGCCGCCGACCGCCTCGGTGATCCACATCGGGTCGCCGCCGAACAGCTCGTTGTACTCCGGCGTGCGCAGGTGGCGCGCCATACGCAGGTGCAGAACGAAGTCGTCCATGATCTCCTGCGCCTCGGACTCGGTCATCAGACCTGCCTTGATATCGCGCTCAAAGTAGATATCGAGGAAGGTGGAGGTGCGGCCAAGGCTCATTGCGGCGCCGTTCTGCTCCTTGATGCCGGCAAGATAGCCGAAGTACAGCCACTGAACGGCCTCCTTTGCGTTCTCCGCCGGACGGGTGATATCAAAGCCGTAGGACGCCGCCATTGCGATCATGTCCTTGAGTGCCTTGATCTGGTCGGAGAGCTCCTCCGCGCAGCGGATTTCCTTCTCGGTGGTCGGCACATCGCCGAGCGCATCCTTGTCCTTCTGCTTTTCCGCAATCAGTCGGTTGACACCGTACAGCGCTACGCGGCGGTAGTCGCCAATGATGCGGCCGCGGCCGTAAGCGTCCGGCAGGCCGGTCAGCAGACCAACGTGACGCGCTTCACGGACATCCTTGGTATATGCGGAGAATACGCCGTCGTTGTGGGTCTTGTGGTACTTGAACTCCTCCTCAATCTTGGGAGAAACCTCATAGCCGTACTGCTTGCACGCATCACGGACCATACGCATGCCGCCGAACGGATTGCATGCACGCTTGAGCGGCTCATCGGTCTGCAGGCCGACAATTACCTCGTTGTCCTTGTCGAGATAGCCCGGGCCGAACGCCGTGATGGTGATAACGGTCTCGGTGTCGATATTGCGGACACCGCCCTTTTCGCGCTCCTCCGCGAGCAGTGCATCGAACTTCTCACGCAGCGCAGTCGTGCGTGCGGTAGCCGGAGCCAGAAAAGCGCCGTCACCATCATACGGGGTGTAATTCTTCTGGATAAAGTCGCGGACATTGATCTCGTTTTCCCAGTTGCCGCCATTAAAGTTGTTCCATGCGTTCATGTTCTTTTCCTCCTGTTTGTGCTGTCTGCTGTCCTTTTTATGGCAACAAAAAAGGACAGCATCGCGTATTGCTTGCGACACTGCCCAGACGGTCGGCATTGAGACACACTTCACGGTGCATCTGATTACGGAACTCCCTGCTCCCCGGTGGTTTGCGCTCCACCTGTGTCCGTCAGTTGCAGGGAATCTGTCTGGCATTAGCATAACACATCTGCCGTTCAATATGCAACTGCCGAAAGTCACAAAAAATCCATGTGAAAAAACCGTGGAATCTGTGTAAAGTATCTTTTCAATTTACACAAAATAGGGTATAGTAAAAAAATGATACTGCGCATTATACACATATAGAATGCGGAAAACAGAGTCAGGAGGCAGACGAGTATGTTGAAGATTGGTATGCTGACCAGCGGCGGCGACTGTCAGGGTCTGAACGCGGCACTACGCGGTGTAGCGAAAACACTGTATAACGAACTGGGAGATAAAGTAACCATCTATGGTATTCGGGACGGCTACCGCGGTTTGATCGAGGGCGATTACCACGAAATGCTGCCCGAGGATTTTTCGGATATTCTGACCGTCGGCGGCACCATTCTCGGTACGTCGCGCCAGCCGTTCAAGGAAATGCGCAAGACCATCGAGGACAGCGAGGAGACCAAGCTGGATAAAATGCTGCACACGGTGAAAAAGGCAGGCTTTGACTGTCTGGTCATTCTGGGCGGCAACGGCACGCACAAGACCGCAAACCTGCTGAGCATGAAGGGCGTAAACGTGGTAACGCTGCCCAAGACGATCGACAACGATCTGTGGGGCACCGAGCTGACGTTCGGTTTCCAGTCCGCGATTGATATCGCGTCCACGGTTATTGATTCCATCCATTCCACCGCATTTTCGCACTCGCGTGTGTTCATCGTGGAGGTTATGGGACATAAAGCCGGCTGGCTGACGCTGTACGCAGGCATTGCCTCCGGCGCGGATGTCATCGTCATTCCGGAGATTCCCTACTCCGCAAAAAAGATTGCCACAGCGATCGAAAAGCGTGCCAAGGCGGGCAAACGATTCTCCATCATTGCAGTGGCTGAGGGCGCGATAAGTCAGGACGAGGCGAAAATGAGCAAAAAGGAATTCAAGGCTGCCCGCGAGGCGATGACCTATCCGTCCATCTCCTACCGCATTGCGGACGAACTCAAGGAGCTGACCGGTCAGGAGATCCGCGTTACCATTCCGGGCCATTATCAGCGCGGCGGCGCTCCCTGCCCGGCCGACCGTGTGCTGACCAGCCGGTTCGGCGTAGCGGCAGCGCAGCTTATCACGCAAAAAAAATTCGGCTATATGGTCGCGCTGCAGGATAACCATATCGTGCCGGTTCCGCTGACCGAGGTCGCAGGCAAGCTGAAAACCGTTCCGCCCGATGGCGAGCTGGTGAAGCAGGCAAGAGCGCTCGGACTGTCGATGGGCGACTGATTGCCGAATTGAGAATGGAAAATGGAGAATGGAGAATGAACGCAGCTATTTAATCCGTTCCAAAAAGGACGCATAATATGCGTCCTTTTTTCGTGCGAAAGCACATATAAAATTCCGGTTTGCTTGCAAACCGCAACTACATGACAGGATTTCGTTCAGAAATCTGAGTCATTGTCCCGTGCCGTGCACGACCGCCGTTTCACGGCGGCATTCAATCGCGTTTGCCGTGCAAATGCAAAAAAACGCAGGACATGCGCGCGCAGCGCGGACATAGCCGCGCAAGGATAGCGCCTGCGTTTTTTTACAAGAAAGGGATTTTGTGTGCCCGCCAAGGCGGACGCGCAAAATCCCGTATAGGACGTATCCGAGCCATTGGCTCGGTACGTCCCTCTCGTCCGAAAGCGTGGTTTCGGACGAATTATTTGATGGTCATAACCTGATCACGAGCAGGGCCTACGCCAAGCATGGTAATCGGGCACTCGATGATGCGCTCCAGCTCCTTGATGTAGGACTGCACGGTTGCCGGCAGTTCCTCGAAGGAACGGCAGTTGGTGATATCCTCGGTAAAGCCGTCGAACTCCTCGTAAACCGGCTCACAGTCTACCAAATCCATGAAGTTTGCCGGGAACTCGGTAACGGTCTCGCCGTTCTTCAGCTTATATGCAACACAAACCTTGAGCTTCGGCAGGCCGCGCAGCGGGTCGATCTTGTTGATGACAACATCGGTCAGACCGTTTACACGAACCGCATAGCGTGCAACGACTGCGTCGAACCAGCCGGTACGGCGCGGACGGCCGGTAACGGTACCGAACTCGCCGCCTGCATTGCGGATGTAGTCACCGGTTTCATCGAACAGCTCGGTCGGGAACGGACCCTCGCCCACACGGGTGGTGTAGGACTTGAAGATACCCATGATCTCGTTGATGGCAGTCGGGCCGACACCGGAACCGATGCAGCAGCCGCCTGCTACCGGATGAGACGAGGTAACATACGGATAGGTGCCCATGTCGAGGTCGAGCAGCGTGCCCTGTGCACCCTCGAACAGCACCTCCTTGCCGGACTTGATAGCATCATAGGTCATAACGGTGGTGTCGCGCACCATCGGACGCAGACGGTCTGCGTAAACCTTGTACTCTGCGATAACAGCGTCCGCGTCGATCGGCTCGCCGCCGTAAACGCCGGTGATCACGCGGTTCTTGCGGGCACAGGTCTCGCGGATAACCTCCTCGAAACGCTCTGCGTCTACAAAATCGTGCATGCGGATGCCGCTGCGCTCGGACTTGTCCATGTAGGTCGGGCCGATGCCCTTCTTGGTGGTGCCGATCGCGGTGCCTTCCTTGGCCTTCTCTGCCTCGCTGAGCGCATCCAGCTCAAGGTGCCACGGCATGATGCAGTGGCAGCGTGCGTCGATGAACAGCTTGTCGGTGGAAACGCCCTTCTCGTGCAGGCCGTCGATCTCGCCGAGGACAGCCTTCGGATTGACCACAACACCCGGGCCGATGACGTTGACGCACTCCGGATACAGGATGCCGGACGGAATCAGCTGCAGCTTGTACTTCTCACCGCCGGCTACAACGGTGTGACCAGCATTGTTGCCGCCCTGGCTGCGGACAACCAGATCCGCCTTGCCTGCGAAAATATCAATAAACTTACCCTTGCCTTCGTCGCCCCACTGGGCGCCGAGAATTACCTTACCTGGCATTAGGATTTCCTCCCTTTCTATCTGCAACGTGCTCTTGTCACGCAGTATACTTATAATAGGTAACAGCCATACCCTTAAAATTATAGCATACCCTTTTCTACTTTTCAATGCCGTTTTGCACGTTTTTGTCTTGTAAAAGGCGGCCCGCCGTTGTAAAATATTTTATAATAGCGGGAAGTATGGCCGCACGGCGGTCTGCCCCGATGAAGGAGTTCGTTTTTCTATGCATTATCTTGATAACGCAGCGACGACCCGCGTGCTGCCCGAAGCAGCCGAAGCGGCCGTTCACGCGATGTGCGAGGAGTTCGGCAATCCGTCCAGCCTGCACCGCATGGGTCTGGAGGCCTCGCATCTGCTCGAGGACAGCCGCAGGACGGTCGCGTCTGCGCTCGGCTGTCTGCCCGAGGAAGTATATTTCACCGCCTGCGGCACGGAGAGCACCAACATCAGCCTGCGCGGTGCCGCTCACCTCAATCGACATAAAAAGGGCCGCATCATCACGACCGAGATCGAGCACGCGGCAACCGTCAACACCGCAAAGCAGCTTGCTGCGGACGGCTTCGACGTGGTTTTCCTTGCGCCGGATGCAACCGGCCACATCACGCCCGAGGTGCTGAGCGAAGCACTGACCGAGGACACGATTCTTCTCTCCTGCCAGCTGGTCAACAACGAGATCGGCACGGTGCAGCCGGTCGAACAGCTCGGAAAGCTGCTCAAGGCCAAGGCACCCAAGGCACTGTTCCACATTGATGCCGTACAGGGTCTTTGCCGTGTACGCCTGACGCCGAAAAAATGGAACTGTGACCTGATGAGCGTTTCCGGCCACAAGATCGGCGCACCCAAGGGCATCGGTGCGCTGTATGTGAAAAAGGGCCTGCGCCTGCCTCCGCTGACGTTCGGCGGCGGTCAGGAGCGCGGGATGCGCCCGGGCACCGAGGCCGTGCCGAATATCGCAGCATTTGCCAAGGCGTGCAAGATTCGCATGGCGCATTTCGACGAGGATTACGCCCATGTGCAGGAGCTGGCCGACTACCTCAAGCAGCAGGTCAGCGCCGAGCTGCCGGATGCTGTAATGAACGGCGAAGGCGATATCCCGCATGTTGTCAATCTTTCCATGCCCGGCTGCAAGAGCGAGGTCATGCTGCATGTACTCGAGGGGGACGAGGTTTACATTTCCAGCGGCTCAGCCTGCTCCAAGGGCAAGCAGAGCGGTGTGCTCAAGGCACTCGGTCTGCCGAAGGCGCGCACGGACAGCGCGCTGCGCGTTTCGTTTGCACCGTTCAACACCAAGGAAGATGTGGATGCTTTTGTGGCAGCGGTCAAAAAGGGCGCGAAAATGTTCCGCAGATAAGCTAATTCGTAATTAGGAATTATTGCGAGGAGGTAGGGTTATGAGTAAAAAACATATTATGAACGCCGGTATCTGCTGTATCTGCACGGCCGTGATTTTCGGTCTGCACTTCTTCGTGTACGGCCGGATGCTGCTGGACAATCCTGTGCTGGTTGGCGCCGTATGCTTTATTTTTATTGCATCAGCCGCAGGCCGCACAGGCGAGGAACGGGAACCATGGTTTCCGCCTAATCATATCGTTACACGGCTTTGTCAGCTGATATTCTGCGGTATCCTCTGCACCATTCCGTACATACTGTTCACGGAACCGTATTCTCTCGACAACTGGATTTTCCTGCCGCTTTGGGCTACGTTGAGCATTATCGAGCTAAGATATCGAGAGCAAAATTCCACTGCCTATGCGGCTGCTATGGTAGCTGTTCTGTGTATTACCGGTGCATTTCTGCTGATTACCCACCCGATTACCGCATCGCAGGCGCAGAATATCGTTGAGCAGGCAGGCTACACAGACTGTGTTTACTACAAAGTCAATCCCAATAACAATACCGCGTATAAAGACGGTCGGGACAGCGAGGCTCTCTACTTTACTGCGCCCGAACCTGCGGACATGTCCGACTACTATGCCTTTTCCGCAAACAAGGATGGCGAAAAATACGGTGTTCTTGTTTCTTATTTTCGCGGAACCATTGACGAGGAACAAAAACAAGGAGTTTAATCTATATGGAATACAAAACCATCACCAAACCGAACGGCTCCGCGCAGCAGATTGCCGTTTACGACGGCAAATGCCGCTTCTGGATGGAGGGCCTTTACGACAGCCTGCCGGACACTGCCGAAAAGCGTGCGGAGGAATGCAGTCTGCCGGTCAAGATCGACCGCCGGGAGGACGGCACGGTGAGCGTCGGCACGCAGTCGCTCGTACCGTGGGAGACCGATTACGGCAAACTGGAAATCATGGCGGACGTTTACTTAAACTATCTGGCACAGGTGTTCAACCTGCCGGATGATGACTATGTAAAAACCAAGCTGGAGTTCGGCTCGGACAGCGCCGACCGCGACAGCCTGATGACCGCTGAGGAGAAGGAAATCATCAGCGCAAACGAATAAATTTACCATCAAGGAGACAATAAATGAAAGAAGTATTACTGCTCAAGTGCGGTGAGATCGTCCTCAAGGGACTCAACCGCAAAACCTTTGAGGATCGTCTGCTGAAAAACCTCAAGCGCCGCATGGCGCACGTTGCAGACTGCGAGATCACCATGCGCCAGTCGGTCGTTTATGTGGAGATTCCGGACGATGCGGACGCAGATGCGGTTATGGAGTGCGCAAGCCGCGTATTCGGCTTTGCCACCATCTCCCGCGCGGCGGTCTGCCCGGAAAAGACGCTCGAGAGCGTCATTGCGACCGCAAGGGACTACCTTGCGCCCAACTTTGCCGCGGCAAAGACGTTCAAGGTCGAGTCCAAGCGCGGCGACAAGAAATTCCCGATGACATCGACAGAGATCAGCCAGCACGTCGGCGGCGAGCTTGCTGATCTGTTCCCGGATGTTCGTCCGGACATGCACCATCCCGACCTCATCGTACACGTTGAAATGCGTGAGAAATACGCCTTTGTACACGCCGGTCCGGTTCCGGGTGCGGGCGGCATGCCGATCGGCTCGAACGGCCGTGCAGCGCTGCTGCTCTCCGGCGGCATTGACTCCCCTGTTGCCGGCTGGATGATGGCCAAGCGCGGTCTGGAACTGTGCGGCATCCACTTTTTCAGCTATCCGTATACGTCCGAGCGCGCTAAGGAGAAGGTGCTTGAGCTGGGTCGCAAGCTGACCGCATGGTGCGGCCGCATGAGCGTTATGGTCGTGCCGTTCACCCACATTCAGGAGGAGATCCGCGACAAGTGCCACGAGGAGCTGTTCACGCTCATCATGCGCCGCTTTATGATGCGCATTGCCGAGCGCGTAGCTGTTGAGTACGGCTGCGGCGCACTCATCACCGGTGAGTCGCTCGGTCAGGTTGCCAGCCAGACCATGCCCGCCATGGCCGTTACCGGCGCGGTGTGCGACCTGCCGGTGTTCCGTCCCTGCATCGGCATGGATAAGGAGGAAATTGTGACGATCGCCCGTAAGATCGACACCTTTGAGACCTCTATCCTCCCCTACGAGGACTGCTGCACCGTATTTACCCCGAAGCACCCGAATACCAAGCCGAAAATGCCGAAAATCCTCGAGGCGGAGAGCCACCTCGACGTTGAAGCACTCGTGGACGAGGCGGTTAAGGGTGTGGAGATTATTCATCTGCCGTAAACACAGGTATTCGCTATGCCGCAGGGCGGGGACACCCCGCCCTGCAATATAACCTCTATCACGTTTTTCCAAAGGAGGAAAATCCATTGAACGCAGAACTTATCGCAGTCGGCACAGAGATCCTGCTGGGCGACATCGTAAACACCGATGCACAGCTCATCTCGCAGGGTCTGTCCGAGCTGGGCATCAATGTATTCTACCAGACCGTTGTCGGTGACAATCCGGCGCGTCTCGAGCGCGTAGTCCGCGAGGCAAAGGACCGTGCTGACATCATCATCACCACCGGCGGCCTTGGCCCAACCCTTGATGATCTGACCAAGGAGACGCTGGCAACCGTTTTCGGCAAAAAGATGGTGCTGCATCAGCCGTCCATGGACCGTCTGACCGACTTTTTCAAGACCATCGGCCGCGAAATGACCAAGAACAACGAAAAGCAGGCATGGCTGCCCGAGGGCTGCACCGTATTCACCAACCTGTGGGGCACGGCGCCCGGCTGTGCGTTTGAGGCCGACGGCAAGCACGTTCTCATGCTGCCCGGCCCTCCGCGCGAGTGCAACCCGATGTGGAAGGAATGTGCAATGCCGTATCTGTACAAGCTGGCAGGCGGCTGCATCGTATCCCGCAACATCCGCGTATTCGGTCTCGGCGAAAGCAACATGGAGAATATCCTGCACGACATGATGGAAAAAAGCGCAAACCCGACCATCGCGCCGTATGCCCGCACCTCGGAGTGCTTCGCGCGCGTTACCGCCAAGGCGGACACCCCGGCAGAATGCGAGAAGCTGCTCGATCCGGTCGTTGACGAAATCCTGAAGCTGCTCGGTGACGATGTTTACGGCGTAGACGTTGACTCTCTCGAGCAGGTAGTCGGCGACGGCCTGCGCGAGCGCAAGCTGACCCTTGCGGTAGCCGAAAGCTGCACCGGCGGTCTGCTGTCCAAACGTCTGACCGACATCCCGGGCGCATCCGATTACTACCTCGGCGGTGTGTGCTCGTACAGCAACAGCGTCAAGGAAAAGGTGCTCGGCGTGAAGAAGGAGACCCTCGACACGGTCGGCGCGGTATCTCCCGAAACCGCAGAGCAGATGGCAGTCGGCGTTGCAAATGCGCTCGGCTCGGATATCGGCGTAGGCATCACCGGCATTGCCGGCCCGGGCGGCGGCACCGAGGACAAGCCGACCGGTCTGGTCTATATCAGCGTTTGGTACGACGGCAAGTTCTTTACCCGCAAAATGCAGTCCTCGCTCGGCCGCGACCGCGTGCGCATGCAGGCTGCTTCTACTGCGCTTGATCTCATCCGCCGCCACATTTTCTGAACAAATTTATATCGAATTGTACGTTATTTTGTCATTTCCACTCAAATGATGTGGAAAGCAAACAAAATTTCTGTAAAGAAAGTCCAGTAATTGTGCTAAATTGCTGGACTTTTCTATTTATGTGATGTATACTATATCTAACTAAAGTGAGGGTATTCCGCCAAAATTCTGTCGAAGTACACAAACTGTTGGAAAATATTCGTATTTTCCTTCATTTGGCGGCTGTAAAGGGAGAGATGCTGTATGAAGAAAAAATCCGCAGCACCCGCCGTGGAAAAGCGAAGCGAGCTTTTCTATTCCGGCCGGGATTGTCGCGCGTTCGATTACATGGGAGCCCACCCTTTCGTGCAGGATGGTGAACAGGGTTATCTGTTCCGTGTTTATGCACCGGAGGCCGAAAAAGTTTCCGTCATGGGTGAGTTCAACGACTGGAATCGCGACGCCGATTATATGACGCGCGATGAACAGGGTATCTGGGAGAAATTTATTCCGAATATTCCGGAATATGCCGCGTACAAGTATAGTGTATGGGCTAAGTCCGGCGATGTGTTTGACAAGTCCGACCCGTACGGCTTCCATTTCGAGACCCGTCCGGGCAACGCCACCAAGGCGTATGACCTCGACGGCTACGAATGGGGCGACGCCTCGTGGCTGGACTGGCGCAAAAAGCACCTGCCGTATTCCAATCCGGTCAACATCTACGAATGCCACCTTGGCTCGTGGAAGATGCACGAGGACGGCAACTTCTACTCCTACCGCCAGCTGGCGGACGAGCTTGTGCCGTATGTCAAGGAAATGGGCTACACCCACATCGAGTTTATGCCGCTGACCGAGTATCCGTTCGACGGCTCGTGGGGCTATCAGGTAATTGGCTACTTTGCCGCCACAAGCCGCTACGGCACGCCGAAGGATCTGATGTACCTGATCGACAAGGCGCATCAGGCCGGTCTGGGCATTATCATGGACTGGGTTCCGGCGCACTTCCCGAAGGACGGCTGCGGACTGGTCGAGTTTGACGGCTCGCACCTGTACGAATACGCCGATCCGCTCAAGATGGAGCACAAGGAATGGGGCACGCGCGTATTCGACTACGGCAAGGTCTCCACGAGAAACCTGCTGTTCTCCTCCGCGATGTTCTGGATCGAGAAATTCCACATGGACGGCCTGCGTGTGGACGCGGTCGCTTCCATGCTGTATCTGGACTACAACCGGCAGGGCGAATGGCGGCCGAACGTCCACGGCGGACGCGAAAATCTGGAGGCCGTTGACTTCCTGCGGCTGCTCAACGAGTACATCCTGACCGATCATCCGGACGTTATGATGATCGCCGAGGAGTCCACCGCATGGCCGATGGTGACCAAGCCGGGTTACGACGGCGGTCTGGGCTTCAACTTCAAGTGGAACATGGGCTGGATGAACGACATGCTGTGCTACTGCTCGGCGGACCCGTTCTTCCGCAAGGACATGCACGACAAGATCACCTTCTCGTTCATGTACGCCTTTTCCGAAAACTACATTCTGCCGCTCTCGCACGATGAGGTCGTGCACGGCAAGTGCTCGCTCATCAGCAAGATGCCGCCTCCGTACGAAAATCAGTTCGGCGGTCTGCGCGCGCTGTACGGCTACATGGCCGCACACCCGGGCAAGAAGATGCTGTTCATGGGCGGCGAGTTTGCACAATTCTCCGAATGGGCGTACCAGCGCGGACTGGACTGGATGCTGCTGGATTATCCGGCGCACCGCCAGATGCAGGCGTACGTCAAGGCGCTCAATCACTTCTACCTTGCTACTCCGCAGCTGTGGGAGCAGGATACCGACTGGCGCGGCTTTGAGTGGATCAGCCATGAGGACAACCGCAACAACATCATCGCCTTCCGCCGTATGGCGAAGGACGGCTCGGATATCGTAGTCGTTGTCAACTTCTCTCCGGAGGAGCAGCAGGAATACCGCATCGGTGTTCCGATCACCGGCACTTATGAAGAGATATTCACCTCGGACAAGACCGAGTTCGGCGGCAGCGGCATGGCAAACGGCAAGCTCAAGACCGAAAACAAGCCCATGCACGGTCAGGAACAGTCCATTGTTCTGAAGATTCCGCGCTTCGGCGTGCTGTTCTTCAAGGGCAAGGCAAGAGCCAAGCGCCGCACCAAGGCAGAGATCGAGGCCGCAAAAGCCGCGGCTGCCAAGAAACCGGTAAAGCGCACCCGCTCGACCAAGGCAGTTGCGAAATCCGGCACCAAGGCAGTTGCCCGCACAACCGAGAAGGCCGTAGCCAAGACCGGCTCCAAATCCGTTGCAAAGACCACTGAAAAGGCGGTGGCACGCACCGGAACCAAGGCAGTTGCGAAAACCACCGAAAAGGCGGTGGCACGCACCGGAACCAAGGCAGTTGCGAAAACCACCGAAAAAGCGGTTTCCGTACCGACAGACAAGGCAGTAACCGCAACCGGCGGTTCTAAATAAGCAAGCGCAAGTTTGCTGCAAAAGAGATACACAGAGGGGATACGCCAGACGGCGTATAGATCGCAGCGATGCAAACTGTGAAAAAGGAGAATTTACATGTATCGGAAAAAAGAATGCGTAGCCATGCTGCTCGCAGGCGGCCGCGGCAGCCGTTTGTATGTGCTGACCAAAAAGGTCGCTAAGCCTGCCGTACCGTTCGGCGGTAAGTACCGTATTATCGACTTCCCGCTTTCCAACTGCGTCAACTCCGGCATTGATACTGTCGGCGTGCTGACTCAGTACGAGCCGCATGTGCTCAACGCTTACATCGGTTCCGGCCAGACGTGGGACCTCGACCGCCTGCGCGGCGGCGTCTATGTTCTGCCGCCGTACGAGAGTAAAAAGACCGAGTGGTACAAGGGCACCGCAAACGCCATCTACCAGAACATTCAGTTCCTGGAAGATTACGATCCCGAGTACGTCCTCATTCTTTCGGGCGACCACATCTACAAGATGGACTACAACAAGATGCTCCAGCAGCACAAGGAGACCGGCGCAGACGCGACCATCGCGGTGCTGGACGTTCCGCTTTCCGAGGCTTCCCGTTTCGGCATCATGAACTGCAAGCCGGACGGCACCATCTACGAATTCGAGGAGAAGCCGAAGGAGCCGAAGTCCACGCTGGCTTCCATGGGCATCTACATTTTCACCTGGAAAAAGCTGAAGGAATACCTCATCAATGACGAGGCCAACGAGCAGTCCTCCAACGACTTCGGCAAGGATATCATTCCGGCGATGCTGAATAACGGCGAAAAGCTGGTTTCCTACCGCTTCAAGGGCTACTGGAAGGACGTAGGCACCATCGAGAGCCTGTGGGAAGCAAACATGGACCTGCTCTCTCCGAACTCCGGCCTGCAGCTTTCCGATGACAGCTGGAAGATCTACGGCCGCACCACCGGTTCGCCTCCGCATTTCACCTCCAAGCAGGCTAAGGTTACCCATACCCTGCTCTCCGAGGGCTGTGAGATCTACGGCGACGTTTCCGAGTCCGTCCTGTTCTCGGATGTTACGATCGGCAAGGGTGCCAAGGTGGAATATTCCATCCTGATGCCGGGTGCTGTGGTTGAGGAAGGCGCGACCGTGCGCTACTCCATCGTAGCCGAAAAGGCCGTTATCGCCAAGGGCGCGGAAGTCGGCGGCAGTCCGTCCGACAGCGACGTAGACAACTGGGGCGTTGCGGTAGTAGCCGAAGGCGTTCGCATCGGCAGCGGCGCAAAGCTGGCCGCTAAGGAAATGGCAGACAAGGATCTGCCGGACGTAAAGTAAGGGGGCGGCACAAACATGAACAGCGTTTTAGGCATGATCATTGCATTTGATACCGACAACGATCTCCGCGAGATCACCGAGCACCGCACGGTCGGTGCGGTACAGTGGGGCGGCCGGTATCGCATTATCGACTTTATGCTTTCCAATATGGTAAACAGCGGCATTTACCGCGTGGGCGTACTGATGAAGGACAAGTACCAGTCCCTGATCGACCACATCGGCAACGCCAAGGACTGGGATCTTTCCCGCAAGAACAGCGGCGTAACCATGCTGCCGCCGTACTCCTACTCCAAGAAGGCGTCTCCGCTGGTAACCGGCGAGTACCGCGGCAAGATCGACGCACTGGCCGGTGCGGTTGACTTCCTGCAGAAGAACCGTGCAGACTATGTAGTCGTAGCGGACGGCGACATTGTTGCCAATGTACCGCTCGACGACGTTATCGACCGCCACATCAAGTCCGGCGCAGACCTGACCATGGTATGCACCAAGAAGCAGAAGGATTCCCCATTTACCACCTATGTGGAGCTGAACCGCAAGAAGGAAGCCGTTGACATCCGCGTTGGAGACTGCAACGAGGGCAAGTGCAAGCATGCGGCACTCGGCATTTACGTCATGAGCCGCCAGTACCTTATCCACATGCTGTCCGACTGCGTAACCCATAACTGCATCCACTTCGAGCGCGAGTTCCTCACCCGTGCCCTGATGGACGGCACGGTAGCCGGCTACCTGTTCAACGAGTACGCCGTCAAGGTCGAGGACACCTTCGACTACTACCGCTCCAACATGGACATGCTCGACAAGGATGTCCGCAACGAGGTATTCAAGCGCACCCGTCCGATCCTGACCCGCATCAAGGACGAGGCTCCGACCTACTACGGCGATGAAGCCGACGTAGAGGACTGCCTCATCGCCGACGGCTGCCGCATTGAGGGCAAGGTAAAGAACTCCGTCCTGTTCCGCGACGTTGTGATTGAAAAGGGCGCCGAGGTCAATAACTGCATCATCATGGAAGGCGGACGCATTCTGACCGAGGCTTCGCTCCGTCATGTCATCACCGACCGCAATGTTATTATCCGTGATGGTCGCACGATGATGGGACACGAAAATTATCCGATCACCATCGCAAAAAACGCAACCGTTTGATCCTTTTCTGTTAAATCCGCATAAACTTCTGTTTAGAAGTTGCTATCACAGCAAAAACGCATTTTCCGCAGCGCAAATGTTCGTGAAATATTGCTATATTACATTCAGACAGAAACGAGTATAATAAAATTACAACGGGTGCGGAAACGGTCAGCGCTGTTTCCGCACTCTCTGTTGGGGAGGCTCGGCTTTATGAAAATCATGTATGTTACCAGCGAATGCGCTCCGTTCATCAAAACCGGCGGATTGGGCGATGTAGCAGGTTCGCTCCCGCAGGCACTCGCTGCCAAGGGACATGACGTGCGTGTATTCTGCCCGCTGTATTCTGCGATCGACCAGAGTATGCGCGAAAAGTTCTATTACATCAAAAACGCTTACGTCCGTCTGGGCTGGCGCAACCAGTACTGCGGTATCTTCCGCTATGAGGCGGACGGCGTTACCTATTATTTCATCGATAATGAGTATTACTTCGCACGCGGCCAGATCTACGGCGAGTACGACGACGCAGAGCGCTTCGCGTACTACTCCAAGGCGGTACTCGAGGTACTGCCCGATCTGGACTGGAAGCCGGATGTGATCAACTGCAACGACTGGCAGACTGCCCTCGTTCCGGTTTATTACAACCTGATGTTCGCTTCCCGTCCGTTCTACGAGAATATCAAGACCGTGTTCACCATCCACAACATCCAGTATCAGGGCCGCTATGGCCGTGAGATCCTGGAGTATGTGCTCGGTATTGACGACGCACACTTCCGCTCCGGCTTTATGGCGATGGACGGTGACGTCAACCTGATGAAGGCTGCTATCGTAGCTTCCACGGCTGTCACCACGGTTTCACCGACCTATGCCAACGAAATTCAGACCGAATACTACGGCTACCGTCTGGATTCCGTGCTGCGCATGAACAGCTACAAGCTGCACGGCATCCTGAACGGCATCAACATGGATGCCTTCAATCCGGAGACCGACAGCAAGATCTTCAAGAACTATGGTCCGAACAACCCGCAGGATAAGCTGGTCAACAAGACCGAGCTTTTGAAGCTCTGCGGCCTTGAGGGCGATGCAAACACGCCGGTTATCGGCATTGTCACCCGCTTTGTTGACCAGAAGGGACTCGACCTCGTCGAAGCAGTCCTGCCAGATATTCTGGCGGATGATGTTCGTCTGATCGTGCTCGGCACCGGTGACTACCGCTATGAGCAGATGTTCATCGAGGCAAAGCGCCGCTGGCCGGATAAGGTTTCCGCGTCCATCATGTTCTCCGGCGATCTGGCAAACCGCATTTACGCAGGCGCCGATATGTTCCTGATGCCGTCCAAGTTTGAGCCGTGCGGTCTGGCACAGATGATCGCACTGCGCTACGGCACCATTCCGATCGTCCGCGAGACCGGCGGCCTCAAGGACACCGTTCACGCCTTTGTCGATTATGCCGGCACGGGCAACGGCTTCACCTTTGCAAGCTACAACGCGCACGACATGCTGCACGTTATCCGCGAGGCCTGCGGCGTATTCCGCTTTAACAAGCCTGCGTGGAGCAAGCTGATTATGCAGGGTATGCAGAGCGACTTCAGCTGGGGCAGCTCTGCCGATAAATATATCGAGGTTTACAAGACCGCGATGGGTCAGTAACCGACCTGTCAGCCCGACCCGTCACCCGATTTGAGGGAATACGGTGACGGTAACTGGTGATTCCGTAATTTTCATCCCATTGAAATCTACGGCACCCTTAGAGGTGCTGACGAGTGATACGGCAGCCGCATCGCTCAGCAGTACCTCCAAGGCAGTCCCGCGCGGTTCAGCGGCGAGGGATTGTCGAGCAAATTTTGCGTCCTGACGAGGCGCGGGTTTGCAGCAATACTTTGTGTATTGCAAAAAGCCGCAACGAAATCAGGGCACAAAATTTCCGACAAGCACCGCCGATGCAACCGCGTGGGACTGCCTACCAAAATTATGTGAGGAGATAAGAAAGACCATGCCAAAGACCCAGTACACAAAGACCGCTTTGAAAGAAGCCATTGCAGGTAAACTGCAGCGACATTTTGCCTGCGAGGTAGAGGACGCTACCAAGGATCAGGTATACGAAGCTTGTGCCCTCGTAGTGCGCGATGCACTGACCGAGCACATGATCGAGACCCAGAATGAGGTAGAGCAAGACGGAGAACGTCAGGTACATTACCTGTGCATGGAATTTCTTGTCGGCCGCAGCCTGCGCAACAACGCCTACAACCTCGGTATGCTAGACGCTCTGACCGCAGCCCTCAAGGACATGGGCTTCGAGATGGCGGACATCTTCGAGGAGGAAGCTGATCCCGGTCTGGGCAACGGCGGTCTTGGCCGTCTGGCTGCCTGCTACATGGACGGCATGGCGACCGACGGCGTACGCGGCACCGGCTACTCCATCCGCTACGAGCACGGCATTTTCAAGCAGAAGATCGTAGAAGGCCAGCAGGTCGAGCTGCCGGATTCCTGGCTGTCTACCGGCGAGGTTTGGCAGATTCCGGCAATGGATGAGACCCGCGAGGTCAAGATCGGCGGCACGGTTGACACCTACTTCGATGATAACGGCAAGCTGGTTGTCAACTACCACGATTACACGCCGGTTCTGGCAGTTCCGTATGATATGCCGATCTCCGGCTACGGCACCAACAACATCGCGCGTCTGCGCCTGTGGAAGGCACAGAGCCCGATCGCACTGGACATGAAGCTGTTCTCCTCCGGTGAGTATCTGAAGGCACTGGAGAAGCACGCGCTGGCGGAGACTATCTCCATGGTCCTCTATCCGGAGGATAACCACCGCGAGGGTCAGTCCCTGCGTCTCAAGCAGCAGTACTTCCTGGTTTCCGCAACCCTGCAGGACATCTGTGCAAAGCACAAGGCCAAGTACGGCACGCTTGAGAACTTCGCGCACAAGCACGTTCTGCACATCAACGATACGCACCCGACCCTGGTTATTCCGGAGCTGATGCGCATCCTGATGGACGAAAACGACATGAGCTGGGAGCAGGCCTGGAACATCACCAGCCAGTCCGTCGCTTACACCAACCACACCGTTATGCCCGAGGCACTCGAGTGCTGGCCGGTATCGCTCGTTCAGGAGCTGATGCCGCGTATTATGCAGATCATCTACGAAATCAACGAGCGCTTCTGCAAGGAGCTGTGGAACTACTTCCCGAACGACTTCCAGAAGATCTCCAAGCTGGCTATCGTTGCCGACGATACCGTCCGCATGGCGCATCTGGCTATCGCAGGCTCGTTCTCTATTAACGGCGTATCCGCGCTGCACTCTGAGATCCTCAAGGAGCGTGTATTCACCGATTTCTACAAGATCTACTCCTCCAAGTTCTGCAACGTCACCAACGGCATTGCACACCGCCGCTGGCTGTGTGAGGCCAACCCGGAGCTGGCTGAGCTGATCGAGAGCAAGATCGGCACCGGCTACCGCACCCATCCGTCCGAACTGCAGGTTCTGAACAACTATGCAGACGACAAGGAGCTGCTCAACAAGCTGGGCGAGATCAAGCGCCACAACAAGCAGCGTCTGGCGGACTATATCAAGGAGCACAACGGCATCGAAGTCAACATGGACTCCATCTTCGACGTACAGGTTAAACGTCTGCACGAGTACAAGCGCCAGATGCTCAACATTCTGCACATCATCAGCCTGTATCACAAGCTGAAGGACAATCCGGATATGGATTTCGTTCCGCGCACCTTTATCTTCGGCTCCAAGGCCGCACCGGGCTACGCAGTAGCAAAGAAGACCATCCAGCTGATCAACTCTATCTCCAAGATGATCGACAACGATCCGGCAGTACGCGACAAGCTGAAGGTCGTATTCCTCGAGGACTACAAGGTATCTCTGGCTGAGATTATCATGCCGGCCGCCGAGGTTTCCGAGCAGATCTCCATCGCCGGCAAGGAAGCATCCGGTACCGGCAACATGAAGTTCATGATGAACGGTGCTCTGACCATCGGTACGATGGACGGCGCAAACGTCGAGATCTGCGAGGCAGTTGGCAAGGAGAACATCTTCATCTTCGGCATGGAGACGCCCGAGGCTGAGGCACTGGCCGCTTCCGGCAGCTACGAGCCGATGGTCATCTACCAGAACGATCCGGTGATCCGCCGCGTGCTCGATCAGATGATCCACGGCTTCGGTGACGGCGTGGACTACACCGATATTGCCAACCTGCTTCTGCACGGCGGCAACGGCGGCCCGGCTGACCGCTATATGAGCCTGAAGGACTTCGCATCTTACGCTGAAGCACAGGAGCGCGTAAGCCAGACTTACCGCGATCAGGATCAGTGGAACCGCATGGCTCTGATCAACATTGCAAACTCCGGCCGCTTTGCAGCGGACCGCTCGATCGCTGAGTATGCACAGAATATCTGGAGAGTTAAGACCAACTTCGCCTTCTAAGGCTTCGCCTTCGATAGAAAGGACGTAACCGTCCTTTCTATCGAGAAACGCCCTTGCCAGGCAAGCCTGTAAGGGCTATTGCAGAGAAATCCCCCGAAAACTTCCCGGTTTTCGGGTGATTTCTCTGTTTGTTAAAAAAGGCAGGCACATGTCCTGCCTTTTTTGTCGCGCAATGCGCTCCTTTTCATATGCGAACAAGGTTCGCAATTTTCCATTCTCATTTTTCCATTTTCTTCACTCTCCACTCTCCAATCTCAACTCTGTATTCGGGTAGTAATGTGCAAGTATCTCGGTATAATCATATCCCTGCTCCGCCATATATTTAGCACCGTACTGCGACAGACCAACACCGTGTCCGTATCCGATGGTGTGAAACGTAATACTGTCCTCGGTGGTTGTGATGGTGAAATTCGTGGACTGCAGGCCGAACAGCGCCCGCACTGCGGTTCCCTCGACGGTCACGCCGCCGAGCTTCACGGTTTTCACGCCGCCAGCCGCCGAGCGCACCGAAGACGCAAACCAGCGGTCGGGCTTGCCGCTCACATCCGCTTTGGGCAGAGTCTGCGCGACCTTTTCGCGGAACGCATCCGCCGTTAGTGTCACCGCGCTCTCGTATCCGGCGTACTGCGTGCCGCCCGGACTTACCACGCTCTGCAGATACGGAATATCCTCGCCCCAGACATCGGCGGCAGACTCGGTCTTCGGACCGCTGACGCAGTGGAACACGGCCGCAATCGGTGCACCGTCGCAGGTCAGGATCTGCCCTGCCGTGTCCTTGACCGCCTTGCGTATCCGCGAATAGCCGACACTGAACGTCTTGACCGCGTCCGGCTGATATGCCGCACAATGGCTGTAATCGTCACAGACATCCGCATCCGGATGCTCTGCCGGCCGTCCTCTCGACTGCTTATACACCGCATACGTCCGCGCTGCGACCGCCTGTGCGCGGATGGCTTCAACCGGAAAATCGTCCGCAATCTCTGCCGCCGTTACGCCTTCCACATAGGTCTCCAGCGGCATTTCCTGCGCCTTGCCGTTCACCAGAACCGTGATGTCCGAACCGCCTGTCGCTGCCGCTGTGACGCTTTCTGAGGGTGTCTGCGGCTCTGTCTTGTCCGTTTCCGCTGGGTAAAATACCGGCAGCAAATACAGCACCAGCACCAGCCCGACACCGGTCAGCAGCAGTCTGTGCATGGTATCTCCTCCTTCCCTCTCTACCACAATGTATGATGCGGATTTTTGGAATATAACACAAAATATAGTTTTTCATTGACAACTCATACTTTATGTTGTATTATAAGGGACATAAAGAATCGAACATTTGTTCGTATATCGTAAGGAGGGGCCGCCATGAAATTGTGTGAGATGGCACAGGAATACCGTGTAAATGTCGCTCTGCTGGAGCTGCGTATCAAGCAGCTTCAGGCGGCACAGAAGCGTACGCGTCAGCCGGAGGTGCGCTACCGGCTCAAACAGCGCGCAAAATTCCTGCAGACGCTGATCAACGAGAGCCGTCAGACCGTATTCCTGATGGAGCACTACCACGACCACAGCGAAGAAGGTGACGCGCATGCGGACTGTCGCGCTGTCTGAGCACACAGCGACACGGCTGGCCTACCGGCAGTATCTCGGTCTGCTCGCGGAGGACGACCGCGGCTTCCGGCAGGCATTCCGCACGGCCTTCTTCCGGGCCATGCGCGAGCAGCTGACACCGCGGCAGTACGAGGTGCTGTGGATGATCGAGGTGGAGGGATTATCCTGCAAGCAGTGCGCCGAACGGCTTGGGATCAGTCCATCGGCGGTATCGCGGCACTGCTCCCGCGGCAAAAAGCGGCTGCGGACGCTGCTTGCGTACAATCTGGAGCTGAGACATCAGTATTTTTCTTAGCTGCAAGCGAAAACCGGCACATACAGAGGTTTTTCTCCTTATGTGCCGGTTTTGTTTGTTTGATTGCCGAATCGAGATCGAACACTTGCGAAGCAAACTAAATCCTGCCTGCAAGGCGCGATTTTTCTTCACATTTCGATTGAAAGCGTGGTTTTTATCGAGAGGCGGCTCGGAAAACGTTAGTTTTTCGACAGTCTCAAAAAAGAGCGGTCTCCCGACCGCTCTTTTTTATTCCGAAGCATCAGCATGCGCCCTTTTCCGAGCAGAATTTGACTTCTTTGCCCTCAAGGATCATATTTGTGGTGCGCACGGCGCACATTTTACCGCACATCGAGCAGGTATGACGCTCGGTCGGCGGAACCTGATTATAGAACCGCTCTGCCTTTTCCGGGTCGAGTGCCAGTGCAAACTGCGCGGGCCAGTCCAGCTTATGACGCGCGTCCGCCATTGCGTTATCGCGGTCACGCGCACCGGGCAAACCGAGTGCGATATCGGCGGCATGGGCCGCGATCTTGCTGGCGACGATGCCCTCGCGGACGTCATTTTCATCCGGCAGACGCAGGTGCTCCGCCGGTGTAACGTAGCACAGGAAGTTCGCGCCCGCCTGTGCGGCAATAGCGCCGCCGATGGCCGAGGTAATATGGTCGTAACCCGGTGCAATGTCAGTAACGAGCGGCCCGAGGACATAGAAAGGCGCTCCATGGCAAAGGCGCTTTTCCATCTGCATATTGGCCGCAATCTCGTTCATCGCCATATGGCCGGGGCCTTCGATCATAACCTGCACGTCCTTCGCCCACGCACGCTGTGCAAGGTTGCCCAGCTCGATCAGCTCACTGATCTGCCCTGCATCGGACGCATCATCAATGCAGCCCGGACGCAGTGCGTCACCCAGCGAAATGGTAACGTCGTAGCGGCGGAGAATGTCCAGCACCTCGTCGTAATACTCGAAGAACGGATTCTCATTGCCGGTCATCTTCATCCACGCGAACAGCAGCGAGCCGCCGCGGGAGACGATATTCATTTTGCGGCCCTCACGCATAAAGGCTTCAACCGCACGGCGATTGATACCCGCATGAATGGTCATGAAGTCCACACCCTCCTTGGCGTGCGCCTCAACAACCTTGAGGAAATCCTGCGCGGTGATCTCGAGCAGATCCTTTTCCAGATACCCGATCGCGTCGTACATCGGCACGGTGCCGATCATCGCCGGCGACATGTCGATCAGCTGCTTGCGGAAGGTGTTGGTCTTGCCGTAGTTGGACAGGTCCATGATGGACTCCGCCCCCATGTCAACGGCCATGCGCACCTTGCGCAGCTCCATCTCGTAGTCCTTGCAGTCACCCGAAATGCCGAGATTGACATTGATCTTTACGCGGGTGCCGTCGCCGACCGCCTCTGCGGACAGGCTTTTGTGATTGATGTTCGCCGGAATCGCAATCGTACCCTTTGCGACTCGTTCCATGATGAACTCGACCGGACGGTTTTCCTTTTTGGCGACCGTTTCGATCTCCGGCGTGACGATACCGCGCTTTGCGGCATCCATCTGTGTTGCATAATTTCTCATGGCTTACTGATACTCCTTCTGAATTAGGCAATGCCGCATAATTAAACAAGAGCGATTTACGAGTAAATTTTATGTACTGATTAGGCGTGGTTTTGCAGCAATACGAGTGTATTGCAAAAAATCACAACAACATCAGGACGCAAAATTTCCGTAAAGCGCCGCAGTTTTAATTGTGCGGGATTGCCTTTTATATTGCTTCCGGAGTGCGGTATGAAAAGGGGACGCCGAGGCATGCGGTGCGCTCTGTCCTGACGACCCCGCCGCACTTCGGCGGCTGACAAGCCTTGTTCTAAGGGGGACTCCGTCCCCCTCGGCGCATCGCAATGCGCCGTTACAATACTTCAACAAAGTCCAGCTTTGCCGGACTTTGTTCCCTATACTTTGGGACGCGTGTCCCGAACCACCTTTGCCGTGCAAAGGTGAGGGGGTTATCCGAAAAAGTTTCTATGGAACTTTTTCGGTATCTAAGGGGGACAGAGTCCCCCTTAGAAGTCGTCAAACGTACAGATAATCTGCCATTACAGGCTGCAGATTATGCTCTACGATTGCGTCATACACCTCATCGACCGAACGGCCGTCCGAAATCTCGAACTGCTCATCGCCCTTATCCTCGCCGGAGTGACCGCCGATACCGACGTCTACGCCGGCGGAAATCTTGGTGGCGGCGATGCCGATGATATTATCGCGGAAGCCCGCCCGCTCGCGGGTCGAGATAGTGATGGACGCGAACGGCATGAAGATGCGGTAGGCGCAAACGACCTGCAGCAGCTGCGGCTCGTGCACGTCCTTCGGGTTGATCTTATCGTTATTGATGATCGGGCGCAGGCGCGGACACGAGAACGCGATCTCTGCGTGCGGATACTTGCGCTGCAGCAGATACGCGTGCAAACCGGTCGCAAACGCATCCTTGCGGAAGTCGGACAGACCGAGCAGCGCCGCAAAGCCGACACCGCGCATGCCGCCCATCAGTGCACGCTCCTGTGCGTTCAGGCGGTACGGGAAAATGCGCTTGTGACCGCCGAGGTGCAGGGTTTTGTATTTCTGGTCGTCATAGGTCTCCTGAAATACGGTGACGTAGTCCACACCGCACTCGTGCAGATAAGCGTACTCATCCACGTTGAGCGGATAAATCTCGATACCGATGACACGGAAATACTTGCGCGCCAGCTTAACGGCCTCGCCGATGTAGGATACCGGCGACATGGCACGGCTCTCACCGGTCAGAATGAGGATTTCCTGCAGACCGGTCTCCGCGATAGCCTTCAGCTCCTGTTCGATCTCGTCCATATCCAGCTTGGCACGGCGAATCTTGTTGTGACAATTGAAACCGCAGTAAATGCAGTAATTTTCGCAGTAATTGGCGATATACAGCGGCGTGAACATCTGCACCGAGTTGCCGAAATGCTTGCGCGTTTCGGCCTGTGCGCGCTGCGCCATCTGCTCGAGGAACGGCAGCGCCGCGGGAGACAGCAGTGCGCCGAAGTCCTCCGGCGAGAGAACGTCCTTGCGAAGCGCACGCAGTACGTCAGCCGCCGTATAGGCATCCGCGTCATAGGCGTTCATGCGGGAAATGACCTCGTCCTGCACCTCGGAGCCGATATTGTCCATGCCCGGCTGGTACTCCATGTGATTGGTTTGTTCAGTGATATATTTTGCGGAGATGATCTCCGTTTTTTCGTTTTCCATGACAAATATCCCTCTTTCCGTCTTAATCCTGCAGGAAACCAGTCAGCGGAGAGGATGCCGAAGCCGTCTCACGGACACGTCCCAGACCGGCAAGGTATGCCGTGCGGCCTGCCTCAATCGCCTGCTTGAACGCCTCAGCCATCGCCGGAATATCACCTGCGGTGGCAATCGCGGTGTTGGCCATGATAGCTGCCGCGCCCATCTCCATCGCCTCGCAAGCCTGCGACGGACGGCCGATGCCCGCGTCCACGATGATCGGCAGATCAATTTCATCAATCAAAATCTTGATGAACTCGCGGGTGGCGAGACCCTTGTTCGTACCGATTGGAGCTGCCAGCGGCATGATGGAAGCCGCACCGGCATTGACCAGATCACGCGCAACGTTCAGATCGGGGTACATATACGGCATAACGACGAAGCCCTCTTTCGCGAGGATCTCGGTCGCGCGGATGGTCTCCTGATTGTCCGGCAGCAGGTACTTGCTGTCGCGCATGATTTCGATCTTAACGAAATCGCCGCAGCCGCACGCACGCGACAGACGCGCAATGCGAACCGCCTCGTCGGCATTGCGAGCACCCGAGGTGTTCGGCAGCAGCGTTACGCCCTCCGGAATATAGTCGAGGATGTTAGCCGTGCCGCCCTCATTTGCGCGGCGCAGCGCCAGCGTGATGATCTGTGCGCCTGCGTTCTGCACGGCAGCGTTGATCAGGTCGAGCGAATACTTGCCGGAACCAAGGATAAAGCGGGATTGGAACTCATGTCCGCCGATTACAAGTGTATCTTTCATGTGAAAAACTCCTTTTTCTTGCCCCATTTAAGGGAAATGTGTAAACTGATAGTATAAATAAGAAAGGGGAACGTAAAAGTGAAAAGGTTTATCGAAGAATTCAAAGCCTTCGCGCTGCGCGGCAACGTGATGGACATGGCGATCGGTGTTATCATCGGCGGTGCGTTCACCAGCATTGTCACCTCGCTGACCGAAAACCTTATCAACCCGATCCTCGGCCTGTTCGGCGGCACCGATTTAAGCGGTTTCGTGCTGAATCTCGGCGGTGTGGAGCTGCGCTACGGTGCATTCATCACCTCGATCATCAACTTTTTGATCATGGCGTTCGTGCTGTTCTGTCTGCTCAAAGCGGTCAATAAGCTGACTGCGCTCGGCAAAAAGCCGGAAGCACCCGCAGAGCCGACCACCAAGGTCTGCCCGTTCTGCTGCAGCGAAATTCCAATCAAGGCCGTGAAATGCGCGCACTGCGGTTCCGATCAGCCGAAAGAATAATGGAGAGTGGAGAATGAAAGCTGCGGCTTCCGTTCTCCATTTTCTATTTACGGCTCCGTTTCGCCAATGAGCAGACGCAGCACCATGGTTCCCTCGTGTGCCGAGCAGACCGCTACGCGCGGCGCCATCAGACCGAGACCGTCGGCTACATCGCTTGTACCGTCGCCGCAGAGGTACACATGGCCGAAGCGTTTTTCGGTCTTGATCAGGTTCGCTGAGCCGTAGCCTGCCATGCCGCTGCCCGACACGACCGGCTTTTCCGGCAGTCTGGTAAGCAGATTCTCGAGCAGCATAGCCTTCTGATCCGGCTTGTCGAACGCCTCCACGACCACATCACAGCCGGAGAACAGCCGCTCCACGTTGGACGGAACGACCCGCTCGGTGTAAGTCTCGTAGGTGAGATACGGATTGATGGCCTCAAGCTGCTCGACAAGCGCGAGCGTTTTCGGGATGCCAAGGTCTTTCATCGTGTAATGCTGACGGTTGAGGTTGGTGATATCCACCACATCGAAATCCACGAGGATGAGATGACCGACACCCAGCCGCGCCAGAAAAATCGCAAGGTTGGAGCCAAGCCCGCCCAGACCCGCAATGCCGACACACGCCTTGTCCAGCTTAGCCTGAATATCCGCGCCGTGGCGTTCCACCAGTGCGTCATGCAGTTGTTCTTTGGTTAAAATCATGATTTTTCTCCTGTAATCACGCGCAGCGTGCATTTAATCGGAAAGAAATTGCATTGCAATTTCTATGAAAACCGGGAGCATGTATCTCGGTTTTCATACCAGTAAAAAATGTGTGTACCGCTCGCGGCGCGCAAATTTCTTTGGGATATATCCGCGTTTTACGCAGTATGTCCCCTTCGCACCAAACTGTGGTTTGGTGCGAAGGGTATCAGCCGCCGCCCACGAAGCATACGACTTCCAGATGGTCTGCATCGGTCAACTTCTCTTCCGCGAACTGCGCGCGCGGAATGATGGTGCCGTTCTTCTCGACAGCCACACGCTGCGGGTCGTGACCCAGCTCATTCAGCAGACCCAGTACGGTGCCCTCTGCGGGCACTACTCGGTCTTTTCCGTTAACTTTCATGCAAATATCCTCTTTTCCGCAAGAAAAAATGCTCCGGTTTCACCATTCGGTAAAACCGGAGCATTAAAATTTCAAGTATATGCGACAGCTTCCCTACGATGGTGCTAACCAACAGGTTCAAAAGGTTAGGCTCTCGCCCTCTCAGCCGCTCATCACGGCACCCTTGCTTGCAAATACAGTATGCACCTCATTCTCCCACTTGTCAAGCACATTTTTTTCGGATATAATGCAGTTATACAATGCAAACATTCGTTCGAAAGGAGATGATGACCGATGGACAGAACCATTCTGCACTGCGACTGTAACTCGTTTTTCGCGAGTGTGGAAACGCTGCTCGACCCGTCGCTCGCCGATGGTCCGACCGCGGTCTGCGGTGATCCGGAGAGCCGCCACGGCATCATTCTCGCCAAGAACGAGAAGGCCAAAGCCTTCGGCGTACAGACCGCCGAGACCATCTGGCAGGCGAAACGAAAATGCCCGGATTTACGGCTGGTAGCACCGCACCGGAGCGAATATGTGAAGTTTTCGCGCAAATGCAACGAGTTGTACCTGCAGTACACCGATCTTGTCGATCCGTTCGGCATTGACGAATCCTTCCTTGATGTCACCGGCTCGATGCACCTGTTCGGCTCCGGCGAGCATATCGCGGACGAGCTGCGCCGCCGCATGCGCGAGGAGGTCGGACTGACCATCTCGGTCGGCGTGTCGTTCAACCGCGCGTTCGCCAAGCTCGGCAGCGATTACAAAAAGCCGGATGGCACGACGGTCTTTTCGCGCGAAAATTTCAAGCAGCGCGTGTGGTCCTTGCCCGCGAACACGCTCCTGTATGTCGGCAAACGCGCCAGCGACCGGCTGAACCGACTGGGCGTACGCACGATCGGCGAGCTTGCCGCCTGTGATCCGGCGTTTATCCACAGCATTCTGGGCAAAAACGGCGATCTTCTGCTGCGTTACGCCAGAGGCGAGGACGATGAGCCTGTGCGCTCGTTTTACGCGGAACGAGAAGTCAAATCGGTCGGCAACAGCATGACGTTCGCGCACAATCTGCTCGGCGCGGACGAATGCCGCATGGGCATCACGGCGCTGTGCGACAATGTCGGCAGACGTTTGCGAAAGCGCGGCATGGTGTGCCAGACCGTGCAGCTCGGCATCCGCGACCCGGAATTTCACAACCGCTCGCGTCAAATAACGCTTGAGCGGCCGACCAATTCCACGCGTGCGCTCATCGACCTGTCCATGCAGCTGCTGCTCGGACATTGGCCGATGGACAAGCCGGTGCGCCTGCTCTCGGTCACGGCAGCCAATCTGCTGCCGGAAAATCAGTCGTGCGAGCAGCTTTCGCTGTTTGACGCCACCGAGGATATCCAGAAGCGCGACCGTCAGCATAAGCTCGACCAGACGGTTGACGCGCTGCGGCAGAAATTCGGTGATAAATCAGTCATGTTCGCGCATTCGGTGAAGAAAAAGGATAAAACGGATAAAAAATGAGGACATATCTGCCGGATATGTCCTCATTTTTGCGTTACTGCGTTAGCCGGAAGGATACCGCCCAGTTGCCGTCCATCAGGTCGCTTGCGGTGTAGATATCACCGGTAAGTGTACAGCCGGCAACATCCTCGTATGCCATCGGGAAAACGTACTCTGTGTAATCAATATCATTGTCAAAATCCTTGTAGGATACCGTGTATTCGCACATCCGTTCCGTGCCGTCCGCAAGGTGCAAGGTCGAAAAATCTGCGTGATTATCCAGCGTCAGCGAACCATCTGTGCGATAATGCAAATGCAGTTCTCCATTTCGCCATCCGGCAGCAATCAGTGCGCATACCCCGTTCTCGCTCTGCCACAAAGTGCCCTGCGGAACAAGAAAATCATAGTCGTGCATGGTTTCGTACAGCGAGATATCCGACGCACTCAGACCGTTGATATCGTGATTCTCGGTCGGTGCATTCTGCATCACTGCGGACAAATCCGCCGTTACCGGAACACCTTCCTGTTCTACTTTTCCAATCAGCAGCTTGTTAAACGAAAACTTGAACGCGCCTGCCGGAACATCTCCTCCCAAATCGTCAATTTGAAGAAAATATGTTGCCGTGTGGGCACTTGGATCGTAGTCAACCGTCGAGCAGCCGCAGGACAGCGGTGCAGTTCTGCCCAAGCGCGGATAATCCAAATGCCAGCTGTCGTACATATCCGGCGCGGCATCGCCGAACACGCTGCCCGTGGTGTCGGTCAGCGACAAATAAACCTTTGCCGTGCTGCCTTCCACGTCCGCCGAAACGACCTCCAACTTAACGCCCCGGTCCTCACAGACCTGCCCGACCGGCTGCAGGTACTCCGCCATGCCGGGCGCGATTTGGTACAGCACCCGCAGAACCGCCTCCTGATTGGCGGCTACGGCGGTGCTCACGCAGGCCAGTGCCGCCGCAACCGCAAGGATGATCTTGAGCGGTTTTCGCGCTCTGTGCGGCCTGCCGCTCTCCATTTTTGCGATCGTCTGCTGCACCAGTGTGTCGCTCGGCGTGATATTCTCATTCATGTCGCGGTACTGCTTGTGAAAATCCATCGTCCAGTTCTCCTTTCATCAATTCGCGCAGCTGTGCCCGTGCGCGTGTCAGCCGTGTACGTATCGCGGACGGTTTTTCCCCGCTCATGCGCGCAATCTCCTCTGCGGTGTAACCCTCGTAGTAGAATAAATGCACTGCCGCGCGGTACTTAGGCGTCAACCGCCGCAGAGCTTCATCCAGCGCGCTGTCCTCCGGCTCGGGAAACGGAATGCGGTCATCGAGCGGTGTGTCGTGCCGCCGCCATGCCATGCGCCAGTGGCTTTTCAGGCAATTGAGCGTCACCCGCAGCAGCCATGCCTTTTCGTGCTCCTCGCTGTCGAAAACCGGCTTTTTACGCACGGTCTGGAGAAAGACCTCCTGAAAAATATCGTCCGCGTCGTGACGGCTGCGCGTCTGCGCATACGCCAATCGGTATACCATGTCGCCGTAGACGCTGACGAGTTGTTCGGGTGTTTTTGTGGTCATGCTCCATCCTCCTTTCACCGGTAATACGAAATAGAAACCCGAAGTGCTACAAATTTTCGCAGAAATTTATCGCACTTCGGGTTGCATTTATTTTGTCCACGCTTGCTTGAGCAGCTTTGCCGCCTCGCCGATCTGCTGTTCGGTCAGACCGGCATAGCCGAGCACAAGCGTTGCTCGCGGTGGCTTGACCGGCGGCGTATAGTACGCCGAAAGCGGGTAAACGCGCACACCGACCGTCTTTGCGCGCTCAATAAGTTCGTGCTCGAGCATGCCGTTGCGCATGTGCAGCAGCAAGTGCAGACCGGCTTCCGAGCGCGAGACCTCATGCGGCAGGTCAGCCAGCTCGCGGTCAAGTGCGGCCATGAGCGCGTCGCGGCGTGCCTGATAGACCTTGCGGCTGCGACTGATGTGCCGCTCGAAGCCGCCGGTGTGCATGAAGGCCGCCAGCGTGTGCTGGTCAAAGCTCGGCACGGTAGACGAGTACCGCGAAAACCGTTCGCGATAGCGCGCCATCAACGCATTCGGCAGCACCAGATAGCCGATGCGCAGTCCGGGTGCAAGGCTTTTCGCAAAGGTGTTGACGTACACAACGCGTCCGGTCCTGTCCAGCTCCCCTAACGCCGGAATCGGGCGTGAGGCATAGCGGAATTCGCTGTCGTAGTCATCCTCGATGATGTAGCGGTCGGGCGCTTCCGACGCCCAGCGAAGGATTTCCAGTCGGCGGGCAGCCGTCATAACCGTGCCCAGCGGAAAATGGTGCGACGGCGTAAGGTAAACCACCGATGCGTCACTCGCGGCCAGCGCGTCAGCACGCAGACCGTGCTTGTCCAACGGTGTCGGACGCACGGTCACACCGTTCGCTGCGAAAATCTGGTACAGCTTGCGGTAGCCGGGATTCTCGAGCGCGTACACGCGGTCGCGGCCGAGCAGCTGAATGACAAGATGCATCAGATACTCCGAGCCTGCACCGATCAGGATGTTGTCCGGCGAGACGTTGATGCCGCGGAAGTCGTGCAGGTATCGCACGATCTCCTCTCGAAGTTCCGCCGCGCCGCATGGGTCGGTCGCACGGAGCAGCGCACTCGAGTATTCGCTCAGCACACTGCGCGACAGCCGCGCCCATGTGGAGAACGGAAAGCAACCGTTATCGACAAAATCCGTGCGAAAATCGTAAGGATAGGTCTCCTTGGAGGCGGAAATCGGCGGCAAAGGCGGTGTGGATGGCTCCTGTGGCTCGGAAATCGGCACGGCAAGCTGCTCCTGCACAAAGTAGCCGCGCCGTGGCGCAGAGGCGATGTAGCCTTCGGCGGCAAGCTGGCCGTAGGCGGTTTCCACGGTAATCTGGCTGACGCGCAGATTTGCCGCCAGCTGGCGTTTGCTCGGCAGGCGCGTGCCGCCGGGCAAGGCGCCGGACATGATGTCCGCGCGGACAGCGTGGTAGAGCTGCTCGTAGAGCGGCTGTTGATCGTGCGGTTTAAGGTGGTAAGTCAGCATGACCGGAGGCTCCTTTCTTTGCGTCTTTTGCAAAATCTGTGCTGATTTTATGAGTTATCGCTTGCAAGCGAACGAAATCTGCGCTGACGCCGCGCGGGCGCACAAGAGGGTAGACACCAAGGTTTCTACCCTCTTGTGAATCACCCGTTTCCTGTCATAGTCTGGCGCAGACCAGAGACCGGCGACCGCTGCGAAAATAGGGGTACGGCAGTCGGGTTACGCTTGCGTTTGTTTCGTAAAATATTTGCAGTTCCCGGATAGCTTACTGCTACACAGACCGGCTACTTCCAGCAGGCGCGACATACCCGTGTCGCGCAATTCGTTAGCGTGTTATCACAGACGGCACCTACGAAGATAAATGTTACCAAGTGTCTATATTCGCAGGTGCTGTCTACAATCTCCAGACTAACGATTCGTGCGGCACTGTTATGCCGCACCCAGCGTAGAGTCGCCGATCTGTGTAGCAGTCAGAAAACAGCTTGAGCATCTGCGGTTGAGAAATGGGCGGCCATTGGCCGCCCCTACGGAAGATGAATAGTACAGCCGTTCCCCCATAGTCTCAGCTCTGCAAATTTCGCCGTGCTCTCCCAAAGGGAAACGGGAGTCCCAAGAGGGTAGAAACCGCAGGTGTCTACCCTTTTGGTTTCCCCGGCGAAACCGCCGGCGTTCCCCTCGCCTCAAAGGCGAAAACCTTACGTTAAATAAGCGCCATCGAACGCAGAATGAACAGCGTCAATGTCAGCGTAACCGCACTCAACGCCGTGCTGAGCACAATGATCGACGATGACAAAACATGATCGCCGCCCATATTTTTCGCCATAACATAACCGGACGCTGTGCTCGGCGCACCGCACAGGATGACGATAGCCACCAGTGTCTGCTCGCGGAAGCCGAGCGCCACGCCCATCGGCAGAAAGATAACGCTCAGCAGCACCAGCTTGATAAACACGGCTGCACAGGTCGGGCCCAGCTTTTTGATTGCCTTTGCGCCCTCAAAGCCCGCGCCGATGCTCAGCAGCGCCATCGGCGTTGCGCAGTTGCCCAGCATGGACAGACCCTTGTCCAGCATCGGCGGAAAGTCGATTGCCAGTAGCGAGAACGGCAGACCCGCGAAAATGCCCAGTATGATCGGGTTGGTGATGATGCCGCGCAGCGTTTTGCCGACCAGGCCGCGGTGGTCCGCCTGCTGTGCATCCGGCGCGGTGACAGTCAGCACCAGCACCGAAAAGATGTTGTACAGCGGCACGCTTGCCACGATCATCAGCGGCACAAGACCGGCATTGCCGTACAGATTCTGCACAAAGGCCACACCCAGTATCGCCTGCGAGCCGCGGAAAGCGCCCTGTGTGAACGCGCCCACCATACTCTTATCTTTAAGGAAGAGGGATGCGCCGATCCAGACGGCAAAAAAATACACCGTCGTCGCACCCGCACAGAAAAAGAAAAACACGGGGTCGAACTGCTCGGTGATGCGTCCCTGTGCGATATCGCGGAACAGCAGGATCGGCAGCAGCACCTTGAACGACAGACGGTCAATGTCGGTCAGCGTCTGCTTGGTGAAAAAGTTTTTGCTGCGCAGCCAGCGGCCAAGCACGATGATCGCAAAAATCGGCACGGTGGCATTCAGACAGAATATCAGGTTATCCATTGGTTTCTCCCTCCACGGCTGCTTCCTCGTGGCGGAAAAAGTCCTGCAGTTTCTCCAAGCTCTGCGCTAAAAGCGCGGTCTGCTCGGGCGAGAGCGTGTCCACCAAAGACGCGATCATGCGCTCGTGAAAGTCCTTGTGGTACTCGTAGGCGGCTCTGCCCTTGTCGGTGAGCATGATATTGACAACGCGGCGGTCCTCCTGGCTGCGCACGCGGCGCACCAGTCCCTTGGAGACCAGCTTATCGCACGCAACAGTCAGCGTGGCCAGGGTTACGCCGATTGACCTGGCAACCTCGCTCATACGCACAGGTTCCCTGTCACCGATCTTCTCGATGATATGGATTTCGGTGATGGACACCGCGCTGCCCAGTCCGCCGGCCATAGCGCGTTCTTCAATTTTGTTGATCCGGCCGAACACATCGACCAGAAAGGAATTGAGCTGCTCTGCGTCTTCCATGTTCGTGCTGTCCCTCCGTTAGTTCGTTAATCTAACTAAATATTAGCATAAAATTGTCGAGCTTGCAACAAAAAAGGCGCAATCGAATGATTGCGTCAATGGATATAGGATTTTTCGAGCTAAATAATGAAGAAAGGAAAATCGACGTGGTCGTGAATCGGTTTGGAAAACGGCGGGGTGAGGGCAGCCCGCCCTCACCCCGCCGTCTATCGGATTGGCACCATTGATAATGAACAAATGAAACCGTCACATACGCAGCACAAACGAAACTTGCGCAAGGATAGGCCATTTTCAATTCTGCATCATTTCACTGTGCATTTGTGCATTTTTATACAGACTTACACATTGCACAGTGCCGCTATCGCGGCCCTCAGGAGGGCACTCAGCGCGGCGAGCGTAATGCACAGGAAATACGGCATCCTGCACGTTCGGCGCGAATACCGTCCGGTGGCTTCGCCGCCCTGCCAGACCATAGAGCACGCGGCAAGCAGCGCGGAGACGCTCAGCACGGCGGGTATGCCGGCCGCTCCGATGATGATGGCACTTTCTTCTCCCACACTAACCGCGACGGTCATGGCAAGTACGAAGCCGCGTGCCGCGGCAACCGCACTCAGCAGCAGCTCTCTCGGGCGCAAAAATGCGCACACGAGCGGCAGCAGCACCCAGATGAGCGCGCACAGCGTGCTCTGCACCACATGCGCGGGCAATTCAGCCAGCAGACCGGAAAGCACCGCCGCGCCGTCCCCTTCGCCGGCCCGCAGACCGGTCAGACCGCCCGCCGCTGCACCGCACAAGAACATCGCACACAGGAACAGGAACACCGGTGTTCGCACCAAATCGTCAAAAAAACCGAGAATATGCTGTTTGTTCATACGTCTTCCCCCTTGGAAAAATCATAGAACAGCATATTCCCGGTTTTATCTTTTTAGAACAACAGACGGATTTAGCCTTCCTCGTTGATCGTCTCGCACATCGCGTTCACAAGATCCTCGCAGGGCTTGCGCAGGAACGGACGCACCTTTTTGCTGAACTCGTAGGTTGCATACAGCTTGCCTTCCTCGTCACGGTGCAGCACGGCCGCGATCAACTCGGTTGCAGCGGCGATGCGGTCAGCCAGGTACGCAAGATCCACCTTTTCGCTGTCGCACACGGAAACCACCACGCGCTTCTGCGAACTGCTGGAAATCTTGGCAAGCTCGGTCGGCATTTCACGCTTCGAAGCGGTGAGCAGCACGATCTCACTCTTGATCACGGCAGCAAGTTCGTCCTCGCAGATACGAACCTCGTCGTAGCCCTCTGCAGCCTTGCAGGCCGCCGCATTCTTCGCGGACAGGAACAGATTGCGCTGCGGTATGACCTCCTTCTCCAGGATGGCGCGGATCAGCTTCTGAAGATATTCACCTTCACCAAGCACAGAAACCAGTACATTCTGCGGCATAATATCATCTCCTTCACAGGGCAGTACAAATACAAGAGCAATTATACGCACAAACAGCCCGTTTCGCAACGGATTTTACGGATTCTTTTTACAATTCATCACTTCGACTGATTTGCACAAATTTTATCCATTGCCTTTAGGTAAATTGCACATTCCAGACGCTTACGCTCCATCTCGCAGCCGAGGTCGTAGGAGTCGTTCATGTCGTGGTTCATGTTGTAGTTTGCTGCCGAGCAGCCACCCGAGCAGTAGAACTTTGCCCAGCACTTCTGGCACTTCGGACGAGAATAGATGTTCATGCCGGCAAACTTCTGCGCGATGTCCATATTGAAGGACTGGTCGAGCACACTGCCCTGCTTGAACTCATCCTTGCCGACAAACTGGTGGCAGGGATAGATGTCGCCGTCCGGCGTTACGGCCACATACTCATAGCCCGCACCGCAGCCGCGCAGACGCTTGACAACGCACGGACCCTGATCCAGATCGACCATGAAATGGAAGAAGGTAAACGGCTTGCCTTCCTTCTTACGCTCGAGCATGATATCGGTCAGACGGTCGTACTCGGCCTCAATCTTCGGCAGATCGTCCTCGGTCAAGTCGTAGCCGCAGCCCGGGTCAGCCGTTACCGGCTCGACGGAAAGGCGGTCAAAACCTGCATCTGCAATGCTCAGCACATCCTCAGCAAAATCGAGATTGTGCGAAGTGAACGTGCCGCGCGCGTAGTAATCGAGGTTCGGGTCACGCTCGTCCACCAGTGCCTTGAACTTGGGCACGATGGTGTCGTAGCTGCCCGTACCGGCTACCGTCTTGCGGAACTCGTCGTTGACCTCGCGGCGGCCGTCGAGCGACAGCACGCAGTTGTCCATGTTCTCGTTGATGTACTTGCGCTTGTCCTCATCGAGCAGCAGGCCGTTGGTGGTGATGGTGAAGCGGAACTTCTTGTTATGCTTCTCCTCCAGGCTGCGGGCATAATCGACCGTCTGGGTAACGGTATCCCACGCCATGAGCGGCTCACCGCCGAAGAAATCGACCTCGATGTTGTGACGCACGCCGGAACGCGCGATAACAAAGTCGATGGCCTTCTTGGCGATCTCAGGCGGCATGATCTTGCGGCCCTGACCAAAGTCGCCAGTGGATGCGAAGCAGTACTTGCAGCGCAGGTTGCAGTCGTGCGCTACGTGCAGGCACAGAGCCTTGACCGGTGCATTCACCGGAATGTAGCGGCTTACGTCGATGTAGTCATCCTGCGCGAACAGCTGACCGGCCTTTTTCAGCTCGTACAGCTCGTCATATGCCTCGCGGATCTCGTCCGCGGTGTAGTCCGGCAGGGCGTCAATGATGCTCTGCGGACAGGTATCACCCATGTTTTCATCCAGCAGTCCGGACACTGCATAGCTGATATCATCGAGCAGATGTACCGCGCCCGAATTGACATCGAGCACGAAATTCAGCCCTTTTTTCTGATAACGATGAATCATTTATTTTCCTCCGATATACAGGAACAAGGCGCACCCGCAGGCGCGCCTTGCATATTCCTTTTAAGCGTGATTACTTTGCGTGCTCGCACTTCTGGTTTGCCACGGTGCAAGAGGTCTTGCATGCGGACTGGCAGGAAGTCTGGCACTCGCCGCAGCCGCCGTGTGCTGCAGTCTGCTTCAGGGTTGCAGAAGTCAGGGTAGAAATATGCTTCATTTGATTTCCCTCCTATTTTTTGATGTGGCTGTAACGCTTCTTTTTCCGCATATTGGCACCGGCGTAACCGCCCAGTGCCGAGGCGATCAACGAGCAGAGCAGGCTGATCACCGTGCGTACAAAATGAATGGATTGACCGAGCGGCAGCACCGCAACGATCAGCAGGATCAGAAAAACCGCAAAACCTGCGCCTAGCGACCAGTAAAACTGTTTTTCGCCTGCGCGCTTTGCAGCGACCAATGCAGCAAGCGCACTGCCGAGTGCAAGGAACACCAGCGCACAAGGCGCTATTGCACCCTCTGCCAATGTGCCGCGGTGAACGAGCACCGCACCGAGCAGCATCAGCAGCAGAGTACCGAGCAATCCGGCAAGCACCGATGGTAAAAGGATACCGACCGGCGACTGACCCTCATTGGTTTTTCTCATCATTTCATAGCCTCCCGCCGAATTTTATTTATATGTCATGCTATTCGGCAAGAAATGGGGTTATTACTTTGCGTCCTTCTTTGCTTCCTTGGGCGCCTCGACCGTCTCGGTCACCGGAGCCTCCTTACCGCGGATCGCCCAGCGGTAAATCTTGAGCTTCGTGCGGTCGCTCGAAGACTCGATGACCAGAACGTCGTCCTTGATGCTGACTACGCGGCCGATAAAACCACCGATGGTGGAAATCTCATCACCGATCTCGATGGAGTTACGCATATCGCGCTCCTGTTTGTCGCGCTTGCGCTGCGGACGGATTAGAAAAAAGTAGAATACGACGATCAGAACTACAAACGGCAAAAACTGCGCGATGATCGCGCCATAATCCGACAGAGCCGGCATTTTGTCCAATGCCATAACCATGGTTACACCTCCCTATGCAATTTGCTGTAAATACTCACTATATTATACTGGATATTCTGTCAAATTACAAGTCCTTTTTGGAGGCAATACCACATAATTCAGCTGCGGCGCTTTACGGAAATTTTGTATCCTGATGTCGGCCCCGGTTCCTTGCGCGAGTTCCATCCGCGCTGCCGCAATTTCTTGCAGTACACAAAGTATTGCAAGAAACCGCGCCTAATCAGTACGCAAAATTTACTCGTAAATCGCTCTTGCTGTATTATGCGGTACTGCCTCTTTATTTGTGCTACTTAAGCTATTCACAGCATAAAATAGCAGTATCTTATCGAAACGAGGTGCTGACCATGCTTTTCCCTGCTTTATTTGCGCTCGGCGGCGCATTTTTCTTCTTTGTGCTGCGTGTACAGGGCGCGGACGGGTCGTTTCCCAAGCCGCTCACGCCCGATGAGGAGGCGGTTCTGCTGCGCCGCATGCAGCAGGACGGGGACGCCGAGGCACGGGAAAAGCTGATCGAGCACAATCTCAGACTGGTAGCACATATTGTGAAAAAATATTACGCCGTAAGTACAGAGCAGGACGATCTGCTGTCCATCGGCACGATCGGGCTGATTAAAGCGGTGAACACCTTTAAGGCGGATAAGAATATCCGCCTGGCGACATACGCCTCCAAATGTATCCAGAACGAGCTGCTGATGTATTTCCGGCAGAAGCGCAAGAGTGCGGGCGAGCTTTCGCTCTCGGACACGCTCGAGTCGGACGGTGATGGCAATGCGCTTGCCCTGCAGGATATCATCTGCTGTGAGGACAGCGGTCTGTCCGCCGTTGAGGAGCAGGACCGATACCATGCCATGCACCGCGCGCTGGCAGGCTGTCTCTCTCCGCGGGAACGCGAGATCATCCGCCTGCGGTACGGCATCGGTCTGGCATCTCCCCTGCCGCAGCGTGAGATTGCCGCGCGGCTGGGTATTTCGCGCAGCTATGTTTCGCGCATTGAAAAGCGTGCGCTCGAAAAGCTGCGGGAGGCTCTCGAACGCGAGGGACGGCCGCCGTAAAAGCGGCGGTTGTCCCCTTCCGAAAAAAATTTTAATTTTTTTGAAAAAAGGGGTTGACGAATCTCGAATTTTGATATATACTAAACAAGTCGTCAGCGATGAGTCATCAAAAACGACAGCAAAACTTAACAAATAGCCGAATTGTGTAAAGGTAGCACGACAGACTCTGACTCTGTTTGTGAGGGTTCGAATCCTTCTTCGGCTGCCACCGAAAACCGTCTTTTTTTGAAAAGACGGTTTTTCTTTTTCCTTTTCGTGGTTTTCCTGTGACGGCTATTTGACAGACGGTCTCTCTCCCGATATACTAAAGTATATGTAAAGGAGCGATTACCATGTTTTGCATGAACTGCGGCACGCAGCTGCCGGACGGCGCAAAATTCTGCATGAACTGCGGCACAAAGGTCGGTGAGGTCGGCGCAGGTGCTGTCCCCTCCGGCAAAAAATATCCCTCGTACGCGATGCTGTATCCGAACAGTATGGCTTATCTCGAGTCCCCTGCCTATCAGCGCGAGCGCGGTCTGATGAAGCAGTCCGAGCTTGGCGCGACGCCGTATGCGGGCTTTGATTTTACCAACTATGTTTCTCTGGACGACGGCACGTTGGTCGGCTTTGTGTTCGGGCACACCGCGCGTTACCGCGCTGCCGAGGACTTTGGCTACAATCTCTACCGCCTGAATCCGGACGGCACAGCTGTTTTCCTGAATGCCGGCTGCAGACGCGGCGGCTCCGAGCTGTATGTGCAGGACGGAAAAGCGCACTGGACGGTGAATGGAGAAGCGTTTTCCGCATCTATTTGAGCATTAAGGCAATACCGCATAATTGAACAAGAGTGATTTGCGAGTAAATTTTGCGTACTGACGAGGCACAGTTTTGCGGGAAAACTTGATGTATTACCGTGAAACTGCAACAAAGTCAGGACACAAAATTTCCGCAAAGCACCGCCGCTTTAATTGTGCGGTGTTGCCTTAAGGCACCTGATATCAGGTGCTTTTATTTTTGCATAATTTTTCGTAAAACCGCTTGACTTGGAGCACACTCCAAGTGATAGAGTGAGTTTAGAAAAAATATTCAGGAGGAAAACTATGTATATCGAGAACATCAACGGTCCCGCTGACGTGAAGAAGCTGAACATTAAGCAGATGACCGTGCTTGCGTCCGAAATACGTGATACACTGCTGACCAAGCTGAGCCGTCACGGCGGCCATTTCGGTCCGAATTTCGGCATGGTAGAGGCAACCATCGCACTGCACTATGTATTCGAGTCCCCGAAGGATAAGTTTGTATTCGATGTTTCCCACCAGTCCTACCCGCACAAGATGCTGACCGGCCGCAAGGACGCTTTTCTCTACGAGGAGCACTACGACGACGTTTCCGGCTACAGCAGCCCGCACGAGAGCGAGCACGACCATTTCACCATCGGTCACACCTCCACCTCGGTCAGTCTGGCCTGCGGTCTGGCCAAGGGCCGCGACCTCAAGGGCGAGGACGGCAACGTGGTTGCTATCATCGGTGACGGCTCACTCAGCGGCGGCGAAGCACTGGAAGCGCTCGACTATGCGGCAGAACTGGACGGCAACCTGATCATCCTCGTCAACGACAACGATATGTCAATCGCGGAGAATCACGGCGGTCTGTATCAGAACCTGCGCCTGCTGCGCGAGACGGGCGGCAAGGCCGAGTGCAACCTGTTCCGTGCGATGGGTCTGGATTACCGCTTTGTAGCCGACGGCAACGATATTGCTTCGCTTATCGAGGCATTTAAGGCCGTAAAGGACAGCACGCAGCCGGTTGTTGTGCACATCGTCACCCAGAAGGGCAAGGGCTACGCGCCTGCCGAGCAGCACAAGGAGGCATGGCACTACTGTGCGCCGTTCCATCCGGAGACCGGCGAGCCGCTGATGGACATGAGCGGCGAGTGCTATGAGAGCATTACGCTCGACTTTATGATGAAGAAGATGCAGGATGACCCGTCTGTGTGCATGATCACCTCGGGTACGCCGACCGTGCTCGGCTTCACCGAGGAGATGCGCAAGAAGGCCGGCAGGCAGTTTATCGACGTAGGCATCGCCGAGGAGAACGCAGTTGCGCTGGCATCCGGCATTGCGGCAAACGGCGGCAAGCCGGTCTACGGTGTGTACAGCACGTTCATTCAGCGCGCTTATGACCAGATTTCGCAGGACCTGTGCATCAACAGCAACGCGGCTACCATTATTGTTGCGTGGGGTTCGGTTTACGGCATGAACGATGTAACGCATCTCGGTCTGTACGACATTCCGATGCTGGCGAACATCCCCAACCTGGTTTATCTGGCACCGACCACCAAGGAAGAATATCTGGCGATGCTCGACTGGAGCATTGAGCAGAACGAGCATCCGGTTGCTATCCGTATGCCGGGCGGCGCACTGGTTTCCGACGGAAAGGCTGTTACCAAAGACTTCGGCAGGCTGAACACCTACGAGGTTAAGGAGAAGGGCGCCCGGGTTGCCGTGATCGGTCTGGGTTCGTTCTACCCGCTCGGCGAGCAGGCGGCGGCGCTCATCAAGAAAAAGACCGGCATACAGCCGACCCTTATCAACCCGTACTATATCACCGGCGTGGATACTGGCCTGCTCGAGAGCCTCAAGGCGGATCACGACGTGGTCATCACCCTCGAGGACGGCGTACTCGACGGCGGCTTCGGAGAGAAGATCGCGCGGTTCTACGGCGATTCTGACATGAAGGTATTGAACTTCGGTCTCAAGAAAGAATTTCTCGACCGCTATGACGTAGACGTGGTATTGAAGGACAATCACCTCACCGCAGAACAGATTGCGGAGGATGTGGAGAAGGTTCTCTAAAAATCGCGCGTAAGCGCGCATAAAATAGCATTTGCTCTGCAAATGCAAGAAAACCGAGGACATGCGCCACGCAGCGCGGCCAAAAAAAGCCGCGCAAGGATAGCGTTCGGTTTTTTACATCTGGAGGGAGAAAGTTTCTGAATAGGAACTTTCGGACGACTTTGGAACGGCCCACGGTCCGTTCCTGCTTGTCGGCGGAACCGTGGTTCCGCGACAGCCCAAACACGAAAGGCTTCGGAGCAATGCTCCGAAGCCTTTCGCGCTGTATGTCAAGTTTGGGGAGGTTTATGCCAGTCCAAGTTCCTTTACACGAGCCTGTGCCGCTGCCAGACGTGCGATCGGCACGCGGAACGGCGAGCAGGAAACGTAATTCAGGCCAACATTGTGGCAGAACTCAACGGAGGACAGGTCGCCGCCGTGCTCGCCGCAGATGCCGAGCTTGATGTCCGGGCGGGTGCGCTTGCCTTCTGCAACAGCGAAGCGGATCAGGCGGCCTACGCCGTTCTGGTCCAGACGAGCGAACGGATCGGACTCGAGGATCTTCTTGTCGAAGTAGGTCTCCAGAATGCGGCCCACGTCATCACGGGAGAAGCCGTAGGTCATCTGGGTGAGGTCGTTGGTGCCGAAGGAGAAGAACTCTGCTTCCTTGGCCACATCGCCTGCGGTGACTGCGGCACGCGGCGTCTCGATCATCGTGCCGACCATATACTTCATCTTCAGGCCGGACTGCTCGATCAGCTCGTCAGCCTTAGCCTTGATAACCTTCTTTACAAAGCGCAGCTCATTGACCTCGGATACCAGCGGAACCATGATCTCCGGCGTGATATGCAGGCCGTCTTCCTTCCAGACATTGATAGCTGCGGATACGATAGCCTCGGTCTGCATCTCGGCAATCTCCGGATAGAGAACGTCCAGACGGCAGCCGCGGGTACCCAGCATCGGGTTGAACTCGTGCAGGCTTTCTACCTTGCCCTTGAGCTTGTCGAAGGATACGCCCATCTCATCGGCCAGCTCCTTGATCTCGTCATCCTCGTGCGGGAGGAACTCATGGAGCGGCGGGTCAAGCAGGCGGATGGTAACCGGCAGACCGCCCATTGCGCGGTAAATTGCCTCAAAGTCGCCGCGCTGCATCGGCAGAATCTTGGCCAGAGCTGCCTTGCGCTGCTCGAGCGTATCGGAAATGATCATCTCACGAACCGCCTTGATGCGGGCCGGCTCGAAGAACATATGCTCGGTACGGCAGAGGCCGATGCCTTCTGCGCCGAACTTGCGGGCCTGCGTTGCATCACGCGGAGTATCGCCGTTGGTGCGAACGTGCAGGGTGCGAATCTCGTCAGCCCAGCCCATGAAGCGACCGAAGTCGCCGGTCAGCTCAGCCTCCTGCGTTGCGATCTCGCCGAGGTATACATTGCCGGTGGAGCCGTCGAGCGAAATAACATCGCCCTCGTGTACTACCGTGCCGTCGGCGAAGGTCAGGGTCTTATCCTCTTCGGAAACCTTGATGCCGTTTACGCCTGCTACACAGCAGGTGCCCATGCCGCGTGCTACTACGGCTGCGTGCGAGGTCATGCCGCCGCGGGCGGTCATGATGCCCTCGGATACGGCCATGCCGTCGATATCCTCCGGAGAGGTCTCCTGACGGACGAGAACAGCCTTGATTCCGGTCTTGTGGGCCTTGGCTGCAGCATCAGCGGTGAAGTAAACCGCGCCGCAGGCTGCACCGGGAGATGCCGGCAGGCCGGTGGTGATCGGCGTAGCTGCCTTGAGCGCTGCCGGATCGAACGTCGGGTGCAGAAGTGCGTCAAGCTGCTTTGCCTCGACCTTCATAACCGCCTGCTCCTTGGTGCAGACGCCTTCGTCTACCAAATCAACCGCTACCTTGAGCGCAGCCTGTGCGGTGCGCTTGCCGTTACGGGTCTGCAGCATGTAGAGCTTGCCGTTTTCGATGGTGAACTCCATATCCTGCATATCGCCGTAATGCTTCTCAAGACGGCTGGAAATGTCAACAAACTGCTGATAAACCTCCGGCATGGTATCTGCCAGCGCGGAGATCGGCTGCGGCGTGCGGATGCCGGCTACAACGTCCTCGCCCTGTGCATTCATCAGGAACTCGCCGTACAGCTTCTTTTCGCCGGTGGCCGGGTTGCGGGTGAAGGCTACGCCGGTGCCCGAGGTCTCGCCCATATTGCCGAATACCATGGACTGTACGTTTACGGCAGTGCCCCAGCTGTGCGGGATGTCGTTCATGCGGCGGTAGGTGTTCGCACGCGGATTATCCCACGAGCGGAATACCGCGCGGACAGCCTCCATCAGCTGCTTCTTCGGGTCCTGCGGGAAATCTTCGCCGAGGGACTTCTTGTAGTGATCCTTGAACAGGACGATCAGCTCGGACATATCGTCCGCGTCCAGTTCATTATCCATCTTAACGCCCTTTTTGTCCTTTACCTGGTCGATAAACTGCTCGAAGGTGGACTTAGGCAGCTCCATAACAACGTCAGAGAACATCTGAATGAAACGGCGGTAGGAATCGCGTGCGAAACGCGGGTTATTGGTCAGCTTGGCAACTGCTTCGCAGATCTCGTCGTTCATGCCGAGGTTAAGGATGGTATCCATCATGCCGGGCATGGATGCGCGCGCACCCGAGCGAACGGATACGAGCAGCGGGCGCTCGGGATCGCCGAGGGTCTTGCCGGTGGTCTTTTCGAGCTTATCGAGGTACTCCAGAATCTGATCCTGAATATCCGGATAAATAGTCTTGCCGTCCTCATAATAACGGGTGCAGGCCTCGGTGGTGATGGTGAAACCCTGCGGCACAGGCATGCCCAGTCCGGTCATTTCAGCCAGATTGGCACCCTTGCCGCCAAGCAGCTCACGCATTTTTCCGTTGCCCTCCGGGAACATGTAAACATACTTTTTCATTTGGGTATTTCCTCCGTTTCGATTGATGCTCTCTCTAATACTCATTCTCTTTATCACGCAAGCACATTATAGCACGTTAGCGGTGAAATATTCCATTGTAGTATTATACCGATTTCCCACGAATATATTGTGCACTTTGACCAATTATGTATTTTTAACCAAAACTCAAACGTTTGCGTAAAATCTATCTTTTTAATTTATCAGAAACTTTGTCCGATTTTTATTTTATCTTTTCCTATTTTTATCGATTTTTACGGTGTTTTGGGCGTAAATACGTTTCATGCCCGTCAGCTTTCATTTCATTAGGCGTAATGCACAAATTCCTGCAAAGAAAATCGGCGGTCTGAGGCAGACCGCCGATAGAAGCGAAGGAATTGCTGGAAACCACGACACTGATCGCAGGGATGCCGTCGTAGCTGGTCTCGTAGAGCTTGACCGAATACGGATACGTCGAGGACGAGGTGAACGAACCGCCGGTGAACTGGTAGAAGGTGTTTTCACCCAGTGCGGCGTAGTAGCGGAGCAGAATCTTGTCGCCGGCTTCTACCTCTTCCCTGTCGTAGTAGTAGGTGGTCGTGGTGCCCTCCCGGATAGTGCCAAGCAGTGTGACACCGGTCACCATACCGAAATCCGGCACCGGATAGTGCTTGCTGTAGCAGCGCGACGCATCCGGCTTGTGGTTGCGGTTATACTCGCCGGGAGAGTACGCCGTACCGTCTCCGATCAGGTTGTTCAGGTAGCGGATCGGCACCGAGTAAGACGGTACGCCGCCGGAATGGCTGCTGACCGTAATGCCGACAACCTTGCCCTCATCGTTGATGAGCGCACCGCCGGAATTGCCGCTGATGACCTGCGCCGTGCTTTCGATCATCGGTGCAAGGTAATCGTCGTTTTCCGGGTCGGTCACCTTGCCGGTCGTGACCGTTGCGGCGCCGCCGCCCGGGTAACCGAGCGCGTAGACCGTGTCGCCTTTCTCGACCTCAGTGGTAACACCGAGGTACGGCAGCGTGCTGCCGACTACACGGATATGCGCGATGTCCGCGTCCGCGTCAAAGTTGTAGATCGTGACCTCACGCTTGGTGCCGTCGTACATCTCGGCCACAAGGCGGTAAACACCGTTGACAAGGTGTCCGCAGGTCACCGCGTCGCCGCGTGCGCTGAGCACAACGCCGCTGCCGATGCCGAGGATGTTGTTCTTGTAATCGTAGGCGTACAGCTTGAAAATCGCCGGTACACAGGCACTGAACACCTCGTCCGCCGTCATGCCGACATGTGCTGCCACAGTGAAGCTCTGCCGCAGATCCGGCTTTGCCATACGGGTGACGATAGCCGCAACCTCGCTGCGGCGAATGTTGGTGTTCGGCTTGAAATCATGCGCGTTGTTGCTGCCCGTAAGTACGCCCGCCCGGTACAGACGGTACACATCAGCGGCATAGCCTGCCGACATGTCAACATCCGCAATCGCACCGTCCGCAATGTCGTTGATCGCGGTCAGGGCGTCCTCCGGCAGCGCGTTTGCAAAGATGGACGCAAACTGTGCTCGGGTCGCCGGCTGATCGTAATTCACATAAGTCGTGTTAATAATACCATTTTCCAATGCATACGTCACATACGGCTGATACCACGGACGGACTTTGTCAAAATCCGCACTGCCGTTAACATATATACTATGTAGGCAAGCCGCCAGTTTGATTGCCTGAGCAATCGTCAGGTTGCTGTTCGGCTTGAACTGGGTGGCGTTTACGCCGTCCACCAGCTTGTATTCATACGCCGCCTGAACATTCTGCGCGTACCACTCGGTTGAGGGCACGTCGGTGAACTGTCCGGCAGGATACGTTGTTTTCGAAGTAAAGTTTTCATAGCCCGCAAAAGCCGCAGGCAGCATGCCGACCATCAGCGCAGCCGCTGTGATCAGACTGAGCAATCGTTTTTTCACGAATTGCATTCCTCCCTTTTGAGGCGTGGGTTTGTGGATTGGGATACAGGGCCGCAGAGCGACCCTGTACTTCTTTCTTGATGATACACCAAAACCGTGAGGAATTGGTGAATTTTCTGTGAAATCAGTTCTCGTAAGCGGCTACGATCTCGCCGATATACATGGTGTGGTAGTCGTGATCGCCGTACCACTTGTCCTGCACTTCCTGAGCCATATCGTCCGGTGCGATGTCGGTCACACCGCGCTTGCGGCAGATGAGTACCAGCTCAGCCTCCTCGAAGGTCGGCTGACCCTCTACGAATACCGGCGTCAGGCCGCTCTCGTGCATCTTATCCATGTCACGGCCGGACTTGGAGCCGAGGGTATTCAGTGCCTGACGGTTGCCGTCCTTGAGCACGGTCAGGGTGAAATACTCGCCCGCGTCTACAAACTCCTTGGTGAAGCGGCTCTTGCGGATATAGCAGGTCGCACTCGGCTTGCCCCACATAACGCCTACAGCACCCCAGCTTGCGGTCATGGTATTCCACTTGTCCTCGGTGCCTGCGGAAATCAGCATCCACTTCTGACCGATCAGTTCGAACGGATTGAAAGACTTTTCGGCAATGTTGATCTTCTTCATAATATGTTACCTCCTAAGAGATTTGTTTAGCAAATTGAGAATTGAAAATGGAGAATGGAGAATTATAGAACGACACAAAGATAGCGTTTATTTTCCATTACTGCTGCTTGTCGAGCGGCATTGTGCGGCGCAGTTTCATCTCCTGCCAGTCCTCACGCGAGATGAGGATCTGGCGCGGCTTGGAGCCTTCGGACGGGCCGATGATACCGCGGTCCTCGATTTGGTCGATGATACGCGCGGCACGCGAATAACCCAGCTTCAGACGGCGCTGCAGCATGGATGTGGACGCCTGACGGCAGTCCATGATGACCTCAATGGCTTCCTCGATGAGTTCATCCTCATCGTCGCCCAAATCGTTCGTGCCGCTGCTGCCGCCGCCCTTGTTATTGCCTACCTGCTCGGCCTGCTGCTCGATGTGCTCAAGGATTTCCTCGCTGTACTCGGCGGTGCTGGTCTCCTTGATGCGGGCAATAACAGCTTCGATCTCCTCGTTGGAGATGAAGCAGCCCTGTACACGGGTCGGCTTGCCCTCACCGAGCGGTGCATACAGCATATCACCCTTGCCGATCAGCTTTTCTGCGCCGGTCGTGTCCAGAATGATACGCGACTCGATCTGGCTGGCTACCGCAAACGCGATACGCGACGGGATATTTGCCTTCATGATACCGGTGATAACGTCAGCCGACGGACGCTGCGTTGCTACAACAAGGTGCATGCCTGCGGCTCGTGCCTTCTGTGCGATACGGCAGATGGAGTTCTCGACTTCCTTGGCGGCGACCATCATCAGGTCAGCCAGCTCGTCGATAACGATGACGATCTGCGGCAGCACCTGATACTGCTCGGGATGACCGTCCTCGGTCTGCTCGGCTTTGGCCTTTTCGGAACGCATGAGGTCGTTATAGCCGACCAGATTGCGCACCTGATGGTCTGCGAACAGCTTGTAGCGGCGTTCCATCTCACCAACCGCCCAGTTGAGCGCACCGGCGGCCTTTTTCGGATCGGTAACAACCGGAATCAGCAGGTGCGGAATGCCGTTATAGTTGCCCAGCTCAACCATCTTCGGGTCCACCATGATGAGGCGGACTTCCTCCGGCGTGGACTTGTACAGCAGCGAGATCAGCATGGAGTTGATGCACACCGACTTACCGGAGCCGGTGGTACCGGCAATCAGCATGTGCGGCATCTTGGCAATGTCACCGATGACCGGCTTGCCGGTGATGTCCTTGCCGACGGCAAAGGACAGGCGGCTTTTCGCGTTGGCAAACGCAGGCGAGCCGATACACTCGCGGATAAAGACCGTATTGACGGTTTTGTTCGGCACCTCGATGCCGACCGCGACCTTATCCGGGATAGGCGCGATACGCACGTTTGCCGCGCCGAGCGACAGTGCAATGTCGTCCGCCAGTGCGGTGATGCGCGAGATTTTGATGCCGCGCGGGATGGTCAGTTCAAAGCGGGTGACGGACGGGCCGCGCACGATGCCGATGATCTGTGCCTCGATGTTGAACGAGTCGAGCGTATCGAGCAGGCACGCCGAGCTTTCGCGCAGCTCGGTCTCCGCACCGGCTACCGAAGCGTGCTTGCCCTGCGTCAGCAGGTCGATCGGCGGGTAGTCGTACACCGGCGCGGGAGCCTTCTGGCTCTCATCGATCTGCTCGTTCATGGCCGCCTGCTCGATTTCCGAGATGTTCTCGGTCTTTTTCGGCTTGGATGCCGGTGCAGGAGCCGCCTCATGCTCGGGCTCCGACTCGGAAACGTGCGCCGGTTCTTCCTCCGGCTGCTTGTTTTCGACCAGATCCATAATGCTTCCGGCCTTTTTCTTCACGTTATCACGCAGTGAGCGCAGATATTCGTCCGGCGCGATTGCCTTGCCGTGGCGCTTGTTCGGGTCGATCAGTTCCTCGCCCGGCTTATCCTCTCCGGGCGGATCGGCGTCGATCGGGATGTCAAAGTCGGATTTACGGTGCGCACGGCGCTCTTCTCGGCGCTGTGCATGCGCAGCTGCCGCTTCGTGGATGTTCGGCAGCTGAACAGGCGCTTCGTAGCGCTCACGCTCCTCCTCGTCCTCGTATTCGTACTCGGGCGGACGAACCATGTCGTACAGCGCCTGCGGCGTAATCCGGCAGGCCACCAACAGCGACACGATGAACAGCACCAGCAGGATGAGCAGTGCGCCGATGGACGAGAGCGCCCACTCGAGCAGGATGTACAGACCGCCGCCCAGCAGACCGCCGGACGAGCCTTCCATACCGGTAGAGAGCAGACCGCTGAGCGTGCTCATGGACAGGTCGTACTCATTTGCACACGAAAAGGCGTGAATGATACTGCCGATCAGCAGCGGCATGAGCGCGATACACGTTCCGCGCAGGCGCACAGGACCCTTGGGACGCGCAAACAGCAGCACGGCGATGCCGATCAGCGCAAACGGCATGACATACGCACCCTTGCCGATGAGCGCACCGATGCCGCGGTGCAGCCACTTGAGCAGCACGCCGTCGATCGGCAGGATCGACAGCAGGCACAGCAGACCGACAATGCCCCAGATTGCGCCCCATACCGGACGGGACAGGATCGGACCGAGTTCCTCCGGCTGCGGCTGTGCCGCACGCTTGCCCTTGGGTGCGCTTTTCGTCGATTTTTTAGTTGTGGTTTTCCTTGCAGCCAAAACTTTTATCCTTCAACTTTCTTTGTGATTCAATCTGACGGCGTTCTGCGCCGTTTTTCCGCTTTCTGCGGATACTCTGCAAGTATATTATAGCATAGAAATCCGATTTTTACCACTGTTTTTCCGGAAAACAGCGGCCGGTCTGCTCGTTTAGCCGTTCTCTGCGATGATGCGGTCGATGGCGGCTGCTACGCCGTCCTGGGCGTTGGTGAGCGTCTCGCGCAGGCACAGATTTTTAACGGCTGCGCTTGCGTTTCCCATCGCAATCGGGAGGGCTACGGCGTTCAGCATTTCAAGGTCGTTTTCGCTGTCACCGATGGCGGCGGCGTGATCGAGGTCGGTGCCCAGCTCACGGCACAGCATACCCAGGGCAACGCCCTTGTCCGCGGCCGGCGTGATGACCTCGAGGTTGTCAGCCGCGCTGCTCATCACGCGGATACCCGGGATCTGTTCCAGCTGTGCACGAGCGCGCACGAGCATGACCGGGTCATGGCTGCGGATGAACATTTTATCGACCGAAACATGGTTTGTGGCAATATATTCCGCGACAGACGGCACAACTTTTTTCGAGCTTAAATAGCCTTCATTCGACTTATATTTGCCGAATTCGATATCATCATATGGGGTAATGAGCAGCGTCTCTCCTGCATACACCATTGTGATCATGCCGATGCGCTCCACCACGGCAGACGCACGCACAGCAGCTTCCCACGGCATGGACATGCGCATGGTGCAGCGCTCCTGTGACACGCTCGACAGCGTCGCGCCGCCCGAGGTGACCATCTGGTCATCCGTGCCGAGCATGAGTGCAAAGTCGCGTGCCTCACCGCAGATTCGTCCGGTGGAGACCACAACATGAATACCGCTCTCGCGGGCACGGCGCACGGCATCGGCGGTCGCCGGAGAGACCTGATTCTGCGGATTGAGTGCAGTTCCGTCTAAATCGAGCGCGATAAGGTCGATTTTTTTCATCTTCTTTCCTCCTGATACTGGCGCTGCTGCGCCGCATATTTTCCATCTTATTCAGCATACCGCAGCTGGGCAAAAATTGCAAGCAAATAAAAAATCGAACATTTGTTCTTGACAAATTCGGATTTTGCTCCTATTCTATGGCTCATCGAAAGGAGGTGAGGCCATGTGCAGCGAAAACGAAAAGCCGGATCGGCTGATCCGCATGCTGTACGACATCGCGGACGATGCGGAAGCACCGGCGAACAGCCGGCTCAGCGCGATCAAGGAAATTCTCGACCGGACGGTCGGCAAAGGCGTAATGCTGGGCGGCGAGCAGACCGAAGTCCAGCCGGTGGAGATCGTGTTTCGGATCGTAGACGATACGAATTCCCCGTAACACGGCGGCAGGCGGCGTTCATGCAGTCGGACACGCTCGAAACACTGTTCGGCGGCGCGGCAGGCGGCGGCAAAAGCCACGGTCAGCTGCTCGATGCCCTGCGGTTTGCGGTGTGCTATCCGGGTTCGCGGCAGCTCATGCTGCGACGGACCATGCCGGAGCTGGAGCGCTCGCTTGTACCGGCGGCTTTGCGGCTGTATCCGCAGTGCATTGCAAAGTACAAGGTGAGTGAGCACCGGTGGGATTTTGCAAACGGTTCGGCGCTGGAATTCGGGTACTGCGACGCGGAAAGCGACGTGACCAGGTACCAAAGCGCGGAATACGATGTCATCCGGTTCGATGAGCTGACACATTTCACCGAAAGCCAGTTCACCTATCTGCTGTCGCGTATCCGCGGCACGAACGGATTCCCCAAGCAGGTCAAGGCGACGACCAATCCCGGCGGTGTCGGTCACCAGTGGGTGAAGAGCCGTTTTATCGACTCCATGCCGCCGGACACCGTGCGCGAGTTCGACGGCGGCACGCGGCTGTTTCTGCCCGCAAGACTGGGTGACAACCCGTTTCTCCGCAAGGCGGATGCAGGCTACGAGAAACGGTTGAAGCTGCTCTCTCCCACCGATCGGAAAGCACTGCTCGACGGCGTGTGGGAACTGAACGAGGGACAGTATTTCAGCGAATTTTCGCGCGACCTGCATGTTGTAAAGCCGTATGCCATCCCGCATGACTGGCGGCGCTGCCTGACCATTGACTACGGTCTGGACATGCTGGCAGCGCTATGGATTGCGCAAAGTCCGGACGGACACAGCGTGGTCTACCGCGAACTCTACCGTCCGGGGCTCATCATTTCGGATGCAGCGGCGCAGATACTTGCCTGTGAGACGGCCGGAGAACGCATTGACTGCCGTCTCGCGCCGCCCGATCTGTGGAACCGACGGCAGGAAACCGGCAGAAGCGCGGTAGAGCTGTTCGCGGACAGCGGACTGGATTTTGTCAAAAGCAGCAATGAACGCGTCGCCGGATGGCTGGCGCTGCACGAACTGCTTATGCCGCGCAAGGATACGGACGGCGCCGTTCGACCTCGGCTGACGATTTTCGACACTTGCCGCAATCTGATCCGCACGCTGCCTGCGCTGCAGCACGACAAGCGCAATCCGTCCGACACAGCGAACACGCCGCACGAGCTGACCCATGCGCCGGATGCGCTCCGCGGGTACGCCGCGACCGTTTATGAGCCGGTTAAGGCTATGCCGCAGTCGGCGTATGACTGCGAGGTAGGCGAATTTCTCAGGTTTTAGCACAGCAAAGGAGGATTTGATGGAAATTTTATGTTACACGCTGTCTGCGGCGATACTGGTCCTGACCGGTGCAATCATCTCCGGCGGTGTGGTTCTGCCGCGGCGTTTGCCGAAGGAGCACACGGCAGAATCTACGCCGGAGGATACGCTCAGCCGCGATCTGGCGGCGCTGATGAACTACGGACGAGAGGAGGACAACGATGAAATTTGATCCGTCACCGACGGCAATCTGGAAGAAATATGAGCGCGACCGCGACTACAAGCGCTCGATCGGTTTATACGACCGTGTTCGGCGCAACGAGGCGTTTTACCTCGGCAGGCAGTGGGAGGGTCTGCGCGTGCAGTCGCTCGACCCGCTGATCTTCAACGTGCTGCGCCGCTGCGTCAACCTGTTTGTGGCCATGCTGGTCTCCGACGATGTGGCGGTACGCGCCCAGCCGTTTGACATGGATGAGGACGGGCGGCAGACCGCGCATGTGCTCGAACGCGCGTTTGCATCCGCGATCGAGCGTTCGGGTGTCAAGGCACTCGGCCGCCCGCTGCTGAAAAACGCCTGTGTGGACGGTGATGCTTGCTTCTACATGCACTTTGATCCGGCGCTTGAGACCGGTCAGGCGGTCAAGGGCGATATTGCGGTGGAGCTGATTGATTCCACGAACATCTGCTTCGGCAACGCCGCCTGCGATGAGGTACAGCGCCAGCCGTACATTATCATTGCCATGCGGCGCGACGCGGACGAGGTGCGCCGCGAAGCGCGTGTCAACGGCATCTCCGCGAGTGACGCGGAAGCCATTCGGCCGGATGACAGCGGCGAATACCACCGTTACCGCACCTCGGCAGACGGCGAGCGCGTGACCGTACTGCTGCACATGCGCAGGACCGAGAACGGCATTGCCTTCTGCAAGACCACGCGGAATGCCGTTGTCATGCCCGAAAAGGTGCTTCCCTATCGGCTGTATCCGGTGACGCATCTGTGTTGGAACCGCGTGCGCGGCTCGTGCCACGGCGAAAGTCCGCTGACCGAGGCCATTCCGAACCAGATTGCCATCAACAAGCTGTACTCGATGTACGTCCAGTGCATCAAGCAGGTGGCGTTCCCTAAGATCGTGTACGACATGACGCGGTTTCCGAACGGCTGGTCGAACGACGTCGGCAAAGCAATCGGCATGCGCGGCAACCCGAACGATGCCATCGCGGCCGCATTCCGCGCACCGGATATCTCGGCACAGGTGCTGCAGCTGCTCAAGCAAATGATGACCGATACCGCGGAGCTCATGGGCGCAAGCGAAGCCGCACTCGGCACGGTCAATCCAGACAACACCTCGGCAATTATCGCGGTGCAGAACGCAACGGCGGCTCCGCTCGAGCTGACCAAAATGGAGTTTTACCGCTTCACCGAGGACTGGGCGCGCGTGTTTCTCGATCTGATGGGCGCGCACTACGGCGTGCGCACGCTCGTTCTGCCGAATGAGGACGGCGGCGAACCCGAAAAATGCACGTTCGACTTCTCTGCACTCGCCGGACAGGACATGCGCCTGCAGGTGGATGTCGGCGCGGCAAGCTACTGGTCCGAAACCATGCAGACGATGACAAACGATCATCTGCTGGAGAGCGGCGTTATCTCTGACCCGCTCGTATATCTGGAAAACGTACCGGATTATCAGGTACGCGGCAAACATGACCTGCTGCACGCGCTCCGCGTACAGCAACAGCAGCAAAAGGAGGCAAACAGTAATGCAGAAAACAGCAATGAATCCTAATCCCGAGCAGGAAATGGCGGTCAATCCGTTCGCACAGGAACAGGCGGCAGAAACCCACCCGCAGGAAAATGCACAGACCTATCCGGTCGAGGTGGACGGCGATATCGTCGAGCTGACGCTCGAAGAGCTGATTGACGCAGCCGCACAGGGACTTTCCAAGCGTAACGCCTACATCCGCCGCAACCGCGCGGCAAACGCGATGCCGAACGGCCAGATCTACGCCGCTTTCGTCGAGGAATATCCCGATGTCCGTCCCGAGGACATTCCGCAGCAGGTATGGGAGTGGGCGCAGCAGGAAGGCTCGCTCGTGTCCGCGTACCGCAAGTGGGAGATTGCCGAATTGAGAGACGAACTGGCAGCGCTCGAGATGAACCAGAAGAACCGCCGTGCGGCTGTCGGTCCGGCGCAGTCGGACGGGGAACCCGTGGGGGTAGACCCGGTTACCCTCGCTTTGCTCGGCAAGTAACATTCTCATTACTTCACGATTTAACATTTATATAGGAGGTAAATTTTTATGGCTATCAATCTCGCAAGCAAGTATTCCGACCAAATTGCGGAGGTATTCACCCGTGCGTCCTTCATCAAGGGCAAGACCGCCGAGACGTATGACCTGACCGGCGTGAAAACGCTCAAGGTTTACACCCCGATCACCGTCGAAGAGGTCGATTACGACCGTGACGGCGGTCTCAAGCGCTACGGCGATGTGACTGAAATGCAGGACGTGGTGCAGGAACTGACCATGACGCAGGACAAGGCGTTTACCCTGACCATCGACAAGGGCAACAACCTCGATCAGAATCTGGTCAAGAACGCCGCCGACATGCTGCGCCTGCAGCTGAATGAGAAGTCCACGCCGGCGGCAGACAAGTACGCATTCAAGCGCTTCGTCACCATGGCGGGCAGCATTGTGGAAAGTGCAAAGCCGACCAAGGCGAATATCATCAGCAAGATCGCGGATGCATCGCAGGCGCTCGACGATGCGCTTGTGCCGGACGACAACCGCTATCTGTACCTGACCAGCGAAATGTACAAGCTAGTGTGCACCTCGGACGAGTTTGCCGGTGTGGACGTGCTGGCGCGTCAGTCCATCGCCAAGGGTGTGTGCGGCGAGGTATTCGGCATGAATGTCGTCCGCGTTCCCAAGAGCTATCTGCCGGAGGACGTGTACTTCCTCGTTGCACACAAGGATGCCGTGCTCATGCCGTACAAGATCGCGGATGCCAAGGTGCACGAGGACCCGGTCGGCGTGTCCGGTGCGCTGATCGAGGGCCGTCACTACTACGACGCGTATGTGCTCGGCGCAAAGTGCGGCGGCGTGTATGCACTGGTCGATGAGGACTGCCGCTCGAGCGCACCGACTATCAGCCAGGGCAAGATCACCGCGTTCGGCAAGGTGCGCTACACCCTGGACGGCTCGGATCCGCGCTACTCGGATTCCGCGAAGGATTATGTTGCCGGCACCGTGCTGACGCCTGAAACCGGCTGCAAGATCCGCGCATACTGTGTGCAGTCCGGCGCGTATCCGTCCGAGGTAGCGGAAGGCTAAATTCAAATAGCAGATAAGAGTTAGGAGTGAGGAGGCAGGAGGTTTTCTTCGTTTACTCCCCACTCCTGCCTTCTAACTCCTCACTGTATCCAATGAACCCATCACAAAGGAGGTAACCCTATGACCGGAACCGAATGCTTTCGTGCAGCGCTGAATATTTTATCCGAAACACCGGACAGCGGTGTGTATTACGAGCAGTTTGCGCTCGGTGCGCTCAACCAGCTGTTAGCGAACAGCCTGCGCGAGATGAACGCAGAACGTGCGTCTGACGGCAAAGACGTGCTGCTTGTGCCGCCGCGCATGACGACGCTGACCGAGGAGCTGCCCGCCGGCGACTGGCTGGCGCGCGAATGTTTTCCGTACGGACTGGCGGCGCTGCTTGTCGCGGATGACGACAAGGCCAAGTTTAACTGGGCGGCAACCGAGTACAGCGAACGCCTGCTGAGTCACTGTCCCGCGCAGTTTACCGCCGTGCAGGAGATGATTTAATGCAAAGCTACGAATTTCCCTATCCGGAGGCCGAGCAGCAGACTGTGGTCAGCCGGTTCGGTGGCATCGACTGCCGCACGCATCCGACTAAGGTGTCTCTCTCCCGCTCGCCGGATATGCAGAACATGATCTGCGACCAGAACGATTTTCTTGTAAAGCGCACCGGATGGCGCACACAGGCGCAGTTTAACGCACCCATCTATGGGTTATTCGCTATGCCGGATGGCATTGGCTGTGCCGTTCACGCAGGTGCAAAGCTGTATTTTCGGACACCGGACGGCACGCAGACCGAGCTGTGCGCGGACATGAACGAGGCGTTTTCTCAGTCGTTCACGGTGAAGGGTGTACTCTACCTGATGGACGGCAAAACCTATCGTGCGGTGCGCAAAAGCAGCAAAAACACGGTCTGGGAAGCCGTTCCGGTATCCGGCACCGCCTATGTGCCGACCACGACCATCTCTGCGGCGCCGACCGGCGGCGGCACCAGCTACGAGGCGGTAAATCTCTTGACGCCTAAGCGCATCAACACCTTTATCGGTGACGGCACAGCGACCCAGTTCAAGGTAGACGCGACCGACCTCGACGAAACAGCTGTTACAGCTGAGGTCAACGGCTCGGCGGTTACCGTTTCGGCGGTCAATCGCTCGACCGGTCTGGTAACGCTGGCCGCTGCTCCGGCAAACGGAAACGGTCTGGCAAATGTGTCCATCGCGTTTGCCAAAACCGTCAGCGGACACGCGGACAAGATCAATAAATGCCGCTTTGCCGGGCTGTACGGCGGCAAAAACGACACGCGCGTGTTCCTTTCCGGCAACCCGGATGAGCCGGACTGCGACTGGCAGAGCGGCCTATACGACCCGACCTACTTTCCGGACACCGGCTACACCCGCATAGGTACGGATGCATCTGCGATCGTCGGCTATCTCAAGCAGTACGAAAGTCAGGTCGTGGTCAAGTCCGGCGGCGCACAGGAGGCGACCAGCTATCTGCGCACCTACATGATGGCGGATGACGGTTCTGCGCTGTATCCGCTCAAGCAAGGTGCGCAAGGTGAAGGCGCGATTTCAAGCCGCTGCTTCGCCGTGCTGAACGACCTGCCGCTGTATCTCTCGGCAAGAGGTGTGCAGGGCGTGTACGGCACCGCCGTTGCCGAACAGCGAACGATCCGCTCGGTATCCGATGCCATTGTGCCGAAATTATCGCAGGAGGCCGACCTCAAAAACGCCTGTGCGGTGGTATTCGAGGGCAAATATTATCTGGCAGTAAACGGACACATTTATGTCGCGGACGGCTCTCTGACCGAGGAAAACGGCGATCCGGCGTGGTTTTTCTGGGTCAATGTGCCTGCACAGTGTCTGGCGGTGCTGAACGGTCTGCTGTGGTTCGGCACGGCAGACGGTCGGCTGTGCCGCTTTGCCAAAAGCGAGGAGGAGCACGCCTATCTTGATGACACGGCGGCGATTGCCGCGTACTGGCGCACGCCTACCCTGCCGCTCTCCGACTGGAGCCGCTTCAAGACCGTGCGGGACGTGATTCCGACGCTCATGCCGCATTCCCGCTCGGGCGCGACCGTGCAGTACGAGAACGAAAACGGTGTCCAGCTTGCGCTTTCCCGCAATATGGACCTGTTTTCCTTCCGCACACTGGACTTTTCACGGTTCTCCTTCCGGTGCATTCCAGGCGCCGTGACGTACCGTACCCGATGGAAACAGCACCGCAGTCCTCTGTTTGCCGTGCGCATCGGCAACGACCGGCCGGATGAGCCGTTTGGTCTGCTCGCGCTCACCATCCGCTGGACACAGGGTCAGACCGTAATTTAGAAAGGAGGATTCCCCTTTGGCAATCATCAAATCAACTTCCACACGCCGAACATCAACGATAAAGTCAACCACATCCAAGTCCACTTCGACTAAGACGGCGGCAAGCAAATCGACGTCGAGCAAGTCCTCCGGCACGCTCAATTCCAATGGCTACCGCGACAATTTTGACTACTCGGCGGCGATTGCCGGCACGACTGATTCAGCGAAACGCCAGCAGCTGCTGAGCGAACGCCAGAACAAGATTGACTCGCTCGGTCTCGGCGGCAAGGTTGCGTCCAACGACGCGGTTTCGACATGGAACGGCAGCTACCGTCCGTACTCGGTTTCAAGCACAACAACCGGTGCAAACCGCGTCAGCAGCCTGTATGATGCGGCGGAAAATGCCCGTTTCAAGCGATTTGAGACCGCCCGCAGCCGTATTGCAAAACAGCTCGAGAGCAATCTCGCATCCATCGAGAACGACTACGCCGCCGGTATGCGTCAGACCGACATCAATGCCCGACAGTCCGCGGTGAACAACGAGGAAAAGCTGGCGGCACTCGGACTTAACATGGGCGCACGCGGGCAGGCAGCCACCAGCGGCATGGCGGAGACCAGCCGCATTGCGGTGGACAACCGGTACCGCAGCGACCTGAATTCGCTTGGGCAGGCGCGTCTGTCCGCGCGTGCGGCAGCGCAGAATGCCGCCGATGAACAGACCGCAGCCGCCGAGAGCAGCTACTATACCGCATCGGAAAATGCGGCGCTCCAGCAGGCGCAGGCGGCACTGAGCCAGTTTAACGCCGACCGCGATTACGGCTTGTCCGTAGCCGGTCTGACCGGCTTCCTGAACGGCACGCCGACGCTGAACTGGCGCAATTATCAGCTGAATGTCAGCAGTGCGGCCGCGAATGCACAGACCCGTGCCTACGAGCAGGCGCTTGAGCGCTGGAAAACCAGCGGATACGTTCGTCAGGGTGACGCGGCTATCCTCGGTGTGCCCGCCGGAACGCCGACCGCCGATGTCAGCTACAAGAACGCAGCACTTGCGCTGCAGCGATGGAAGAACGGCTACGGCGGCTGATTTTCTCAAGTCGCGTCTATCCGAAAAAATAAATCACCTCTGCGCACAAGGCGCAGAGGTGATTTATGATAAAGAAATGAAAATGTGAGCAATTTTATCCAAAAAAGCCAGATTCTCTGTTTCAGCACAGAGAATTCGCTATGTTACTGCAGTTATGATAGCACAAGTTTGTCCGTCCGTCAACCCAAGCGCAAGAATTTACTATATATTCGCAAGAAATTTCTATATAAAAAGGCTCAATCATTACATCAGAAATCCTTCATCCCACAGCTTTTATGATTGAGCCATAAAAAAACCGCACGCAAAAGCGTGCGGTTTTCTCATATTGCAGTAACGGTAAGGACGGAGACTTACTTGTTCTTCAGGTTGAAGAAAGCCTTCTTGCCCAGGAACTGTGCAACATCCTCGCCCAGCTCTTCCTCGATGCGGAGCAGCTGATTGTACTTTGCAACGCGGTCGGTACGAGACGGAGCACCGGTCTTAATCTGGCCAGCGTTCAGTGCAACAGCGATGTCAGCAATGGTAGCATCCTCGGTCTCGCCGGAACGGTGGGATACAACTGCAGTGTAGCCGGCGCGGTTGGCCATCTGGATAGCATCCAGGGTCTCGGTCAGGGAGCCGATCTGGTTAACCTTGATCAGGATGGAGTTAGCAACGCCCAGCTCGATGCCCTTGGACAGACGAGAGGTGTTGGTAACGAACAGGTCATCGCCAACCAGCTGGATCTTGTCGCCCAGAGCCTTGGTCAGCATAGCCCAGCCTTCCCAGTCTTCCTCAGCCATGCCGTCCTCGAGGGAGATGATCGGGTACTTCTCAGCGAAGTTCTTCCACATCTTAACCAGCTGCTGCTGAGTCAGCTTCTTGCCGGACTTCGGCTGGATATAGCACTTCTCCTCGTCGTTCCACCACTCGGAGGAAGCAGCGTCGATCGCGATCATGAAGTCCTCGCCCGGCTTGTAGCCAGCTTCTTCGATTGCCTGAACGATAACCTTCAGAGCATCCTCGTCCTTCTTCAGGTTCGGAGCGTAGCCGCCCTCATCGCCTACACCTGCTGCCGGAGTGCCGTTCTCCTTCAGGGTGGTCTTCAGCTGATGGAATACCTCTGCACAGCGGCGCAGAGCCTCGCGGAAGGACGGAGCGGAAACCGGCATGATCATGAATTCCTGAATCTCAACGTTGTTGGTAGCGTGTGCGCCGCCGTTGAGGATGTTCATCATCGGCATCGGCAGGGTCTTAGCGTTGCAGCCGCCGATGTAGTTGTACAGCGGCAGGCTCAGAGCCTCTGCAGCAGCCTTGGCAACAGCCAGGGATACACCGAGGATAGCGTTTGCGCCGAACTTGGTCTTGTTCGGGGTGCCGTCAGCCTCGATCATAGCCTTGTCGATTGCCTGCTGGTCGAGAGCGTTCATGCCGATAACAACCTCAGCGATCTCGCCGTTTACAGCGTCAACAGCCTTGAGTACGCCCTTGCCGTTGTAGCGGGACTTGTCGCCGTCACGCAGCTCGCAAGCCTCGAAGATACCGGTGGAAGCACCGGACGGAACAGCAGCGCGGCCCATGTATGCGCCGGTGTCGCCCTCAACGTAAACCTCAACCTCAACGGTCGGGTTGCCGCGGGAGTCCATAACTTCGCGGCCGATTACATCAACAATTTCAATGTAGCCCTTCATAATTCTTTCTCCTTCTTATTATAAAATAAAATGGTTGGCTAACGAAACAGCAAAAATCACATTTTTGCTGCGCCGCGCGCACGCGGCGATAAAATTCCCCATAAAAGTCCAGCTCTGCCGGACTTTTATACCACTGCTTCGGGACACGTGTCCCGAACCGTCTTTGCCGTGCAAAGATGAGGGGGATATCCGAAAAAGTTTCCTTGGGAACTTTTTCGGTATCTAAGGGGGACAGCGTCCCCCTTGGAGACTTACTTAACAAGCAGACTGTGACCCGTCATCTCTGCAGGCTGCGGAATGCCCATCATATCCAGCATGGTGGGAGCCAGATCAGCCAGTACGCCGCCGTCTGCCAGCTTGCCCTCGTGACCGACCATTACAAGCGGCACTGGGTTAGTGGAGTGTGCGGTGAACGGAGTCACACCATCAGCGTCGAGCATCTGATCGACGTTGCCGTGGTCGGCGGTGATCAGGCACTGGCCGCCCATCTTGAGGATGGCGTCAACGACCTTGCCTACGCCGTCATCGGTGGCCTCGATAGCCTTGACTGCAGCCTCGAATACGCCGGTGTGACCTACCATATCGCAGTTTGCGAAGTTGAGGATAACAACGTCGTACTTGCCGGACAGGATGCGCTTTACGCACTCCTCGGTAACGGCAGGCTCGCTCATCTCCGGCTGGAGATCATAGGTTGCAACCTTCGGGGACGGGATCAGAGCACGATCCTCGCCCGGATACTCCTTCTCAACGCCGCCGTTGAAGAAGAACGTAACGTGTGCGTACTTCTCGGTCTCGGCAATGCGGAGCTGGGTCATACCCAGATCGGAGATATATTCGCCGAACGTGTTCTTCAGGCTCTGCGGCTTGAAGGCGATTTCCACGCCCGGAATAGTAGCATCGTACTGCGTCATGCAGACGTAGTGAATCTTAGGCTGTACGCGCTCAAAGCCGGTGAACTCCGGATCAACGAATGCACGGGTGATCTCACGCGCACGGTCGGGACGGAAGTTTGCGAAGATGATCGCGTCGTCATCCTTGACGGTCGCGCCCTCGGTAACGATAACCGGAACAACGAACTCGTCGGTTACGCCGTTTACGTAGGACTGCTCCATAGCCTCGTGTGCGGTAGCTGCGTGCTCGCCTTCGCCGAGTGCGATAGCGTTGTACGCCTTCTGTACGCGATCCCAGCGGTTATCACGATCCATTGCGTAGTAACGGCCGGATACGGTTGCGATGCAGCCGACCTCGACAGCGTCGATCTTGGCCTGCAGGCGGTCGATATACTCAATACCGGACTGCGGCGGCGTGTCACGGCCGTCCATAAAGCAGTGGAAGCAAACCTTGCGCAGACCATTGCGGCGTGCCAGCTCGAGCAGCGCGAACATGTGGTCAATGTGGGAATGCACACCGCCGTCAGACAGCAGACCGAAAATGTGCAGGGTGGAATCGAACCACTTGCACTGGTTGATAGCGCTCATCAGAGCCGGATTCTCGAAGAAATCGCCGTCCTGGATGGCCTTGGTGATGCGGGTCAGCTCCTGATATACAATGCGGCCTGCACCGATGTTGGTGTGGCCAACCTCGGAGTTGCCCATCTGGCCGTCCGGCAGACCAACGTCCAGACCGGATGCGCCGATATAGGTGAGCGGGTTCTCTGCGAAAATCTTATCGAGATTCGGCTTTTTAGCAGCCTCGATGGCGTTGCCCTTGGTCTCCTCGCGGTGGCCGAAGCCGTCCATGATGATCAGAGCGGTCGGCTTCTTCGGGCCCTCTGCCTTCTTGGCAGCAGCGGTGGCTGCCTTGGGCTTGCGGCCGCGCTTTGCTGCCGGCTTTTTCTCCTCGGCAGTCTTAGCAGCGGTCTTGCGAGTACGCTTTGCCGCCGGCTTTTTTGCAGGAGCCGGATCTGCCAGAACATTAACCGGTGCGGAAGTCTTGATCTCGACTACCTCTACCTCCGGCATGCCCGGCATAGTGGTTTTTTTCATACTGATAAAACTCCTTTACAGAAGCGAACGATAAGAGAATAAAAGGGGACACGATATGCACCATGTCCCCCTCCGCAAAACGGTGAGGGAGCGTTTCCCTTTCCCGTATCCTTATCTTACTGGTTAGCTGCTTCTACGATGGTAGCGAAGTCAGCGCTCTTCAGGGAGGCACCGCCGATCAGGCCGCCGTCAACGTCCGGCTGAGCCAGCAGCTCGGAAGCGTTCTTCGCGTTCATAGAACCGCCGTACTGGATGGTGATGCCGCGTGCAGCGCGTGCGCCATACTTCTCGCGCAGGCAGTCACGGATAGCGGAGCAAACCTCGTTAGCCTGCTCTGCGGTAGCGGTCTTGCCGGTACCGATTGCCCAGATCGGCTCGTAAGCGATAACGACCTTCTTGATGTCCTCAACAGCTACGTTCTGCAGAGCGATCTTGATCTGCTTGCGGATAACTTCCATGGTAACGTCCTGCTCGCGCTCGGTCAGAGACTCGCCTACGCACAGGATCGGGCGCAGACCGTTCTCGAGAGCGACCTGAACCTTCTTGCCGCAAGCCTCGTCGGTCTCGTTGAAGTACTGACGGCGCTCAGAGTGGCCGATGATAACGTACTTAACGCCCAGCTCCTTGAGCATGTCAGCGGAGATCTCGCCGGTGAAAGCGCCGGACTTCTCGAAGTGCATGTTCTCAGCGCCGATTGCAATCTTGGAGCCCTTAGCAGCCTTTACAGCAGCCTGAATATCGGTAAACGGTACGCAAAGAACCATCTCGCACCACTTGGTCTTGGACAGGAGCGGCTTCATCTCTTCGATCAGAGCCTTTGCCTCTGCCGGAGTCTTGTTCATCTTCCAGTTGCCGGCGATAATGGTCTTACGATATCTGCGATTCATGTTGGTTTTACCCCTTTCAAACATTCGGACGGACATTTCCGTCTTAAATCTTTATGTATTTATACGGAGCGCTCAACAGAACGCGCTCCGATATAAAGCGTTCCTAATAGACTTACTTGTCCTGCAGGCATGCGATGCCCGGCAGCTCCAGACCCTCGAGGAACTCCAGAGAAGCGCCGCCGCCGGTGGAGATGTGGGTCATCTTGTCAGCAAAGCCCAGCTTCTCAACAGCAGCTGCGGAGTCGCCGCCGCCGATGATGGAAACAGCCTTGCTCTCAGCGATTGCCTTGGCAACAGCCTTGGTGCCGACTGCAAAGGTGTCAAACTCGAATACGCCCATCGGACCGTTCCAAACAACAGTGCCTGCGTCCTTGACAGCCTCGGAGAACAGCTCTACGGTCTTCGGGCCGATGTCCATGCCCATCATGTCAGCCGGGATCTTGCCAGCCTCGTATACGACCGGAGCAGCGTCCGCGCCGAAGTGATCTGCACAAACGGTGTCAACCGGCAGGAGCAGCTTAACGCCCTTGTCAGCAGCCTTCTTGAGCAGGCCGAGTGCCAGCTCGATCTTGTCTTCCTCGCAGAGAGAGGTGCCGATCTCACCGCCCTTTGCCTTGGAGAAGGTGTAGGCCATGCCGCCGCCGATGATGATGGTGTCGCACTTGTCGATCAGGTTTTCGATAACGCCGATCTTGTCGGAAACCTTAGCGCCGCCCAGGATTGCAACGAACGGACGAGCCGGATCGCTCAGGGCCTTGCCCATGATAGAGATTTCCTTCTTGATCAGGAAACCGCATACAGCCGGCAGGTAATCTGCGATGCCTGCGGTGGAAGCGTGTGCACGGTGTGCGGTGCCGAATGCGTCGTTGACGTAAATGTCAGCCATGTCAGCCATAGCCTTTGCCAGCGCAGCGTCGTTCTTGGTCTCGCCCTTTTCAAAGCGAACATTCTCAAGCAGAACGACCTCGCCCGGCTTAACCTCAGCGGCCAGCTTCTTAGCATCCTCGCCTACAACGTCCTTTGCCAGCTTGACTTCCTTGCCAAGCAGCTCGCTCAGGCGCTTAGCGACCGGAGCCAGCGAATACTTCATGTTTACTTCGCCCTTCGGACGGCCGAGGTGCGAGCACAGGATTACAGCAGCGTTGTGATCCAGCAGGTAGTTGATGGTCTCCAGCGAAGCACGGATGCGCTTGTCGTCGGTGATGTTGCCGTTCTCGTCCTGCGGTACGTTAAAATCGCAGCGGGCAATTACCTTCTTGCCGGATACGTCGATATCCTCAACGCTCTTCTTGTTATACTGCATAAATATCCCTCTCCTTTAAGATGTATTATAAAGTTACGATAAGGAACAAAAGCACGGTTGTTATTACTACAATAATTCCGTTTCCAATACAGAATTATACTCGTAATTCGTGTCATTCGCAAGCAAAATTGTGAAAATCATCACATTCCAACTCGCTTTTAGAGGATTTTTGCGTTTTTCGCCAAAAAGTTGCGAAATATTAAACAACATTCACAATTTTTGCATCAATCCCGCGGCGTTCCATAATACGCTACAGCCATCGCCAGCGGACCAGTATTTGTCAGAACCGAGGGACCGATCACTACGCGTTCCACATCGTGGAATCCAATTTCGGTACGCAGACGCTTTTCCATTTCATCCAGACGCTCGGCGGGTACGTCGCCGTAGAGCAGGATAGCCGTCTGCTTATCCGGCTGCACCACACGGGCGGAGACTTTTTTGCTCATTCCGGCAACGAGTGCCTTCTCACCGCGCACCTTGTCACACACCTTTACCGCACCGTCATACACATGGCTGATGGGCTTGAGACCGAGCGCCTCACCCACGAAAGCCGCGCCGCCCGAAATACGGCCGGACTTCTTGAGGAACTTGAGGCTGTACACGCCGAGGTAGGCTTCCACGCGGTTAAGACGGCTCTTTACCACGCTGACGATCGCGTCAAAGCTCTCGCCCTGCTCGCGCATTTCGGCAGCCTTGACAACAATGTGTCCGTAAATATAGGTGTAGGTCTTGGAGTCGATGACCTCGATGGTCATTTTTCCCTCGCCCTGCTCCTCCTCGAACATGGATTTTGCAAGGCACGCCGCCTGATAGGTACCCGAGCCGCCGCCGTTGATGAGCACTGCCAGCAGATGCGTGCAGCCGCGCTCAAATGCACGGTTGTAGGACTCGAGGAATACGGTCGGCGTAGTCATGGCCGTGCCGGGAATCTCGCTGCTGGTCTCGAGCAGCCTGCAGTAGTCCTCGGATGTGATGTCGTAATATTCGCGGAAGCTGCGTCCCTCATGCGTCAGCATGATCGGAACGATCTCAATGCCGTGCGCCTCTACCAGATCGTGCGGAATATCCGATGAGGAATCGGTCAAAATATGAATCTTTTCCATTCTTTACTCCTTTATGCCTGTGGGAACGGTCCCGCAAGTCTCAGATTTTCAAAGCCGGTCTGCCGCAGTGCCTCAAACACGATAACAGCGACCGAGTTAGACAGATTAAGGCTGCGCGCGCCCTCTCTCATGGGAATGCGAACGCAGCGTTCCGGGTGCTCGATGAGCAGCGCTTCCGGCAGACCGCGGGTCTCTTTGCCGAACATCAGGTAGTCGCCGTCGCGGTATTCCACCTCATGATAGGCGTGCGGCGCCTTTGTTGTCGCATAGAAGTAGCGGCCGTCCGGATTTTTCTCAAAAAATTCATCCAGATTTTTATACATACGCACATCGAGCAGGTGCCAGTAATCCAAACCGGCCCGCTTCATGCGCTTGTCATCGATAGCAAAGCCGAGCGGCTCGACCAGATGCAGCACACAGCCTGTCGCCGCACAGGTGCGGGCAATGTTGCCGGTGTTCTGCGGAATCTCCGGCTCGACCAAAACAATGTTGAGCATACTTTCGCCTCATTTACGAACTAAACTTCTTCTATTTTATGCGATAACACCGTATTTTTCAAGGTATATTCCCATTTTTCCGCAAAAAAGTTTCCTCTGAACACAAGATTCAGAGGAAATTTTCATGCACTATACTAATTTTTGATGATTTTGGACGAACGGCACATATCTTCAATTACTCAATATCCGCATAGACGCCATAGATATAGCCTTCCGCTGCGGCCTGCTCATCGGTCAGCACTTCGCCGGTAAGGCTCGGACCGGACGTATCGTCCTTGTATTCCACGCCCAACTTGCCGGTGTGCAGCGTCATCGAGCGGGTCTGCTCCGAGCCGTCAGTAAAGGTGATGGTAACGGTCAGCTTTGCGCCCTCAAAGCCGTCCACGGCCGCGTGCCACGAATCCTGCAGATCATCGTCCGTGGTTTCCGGCATGCTCGACAGCCACAGACCGTAGCTGGCGTCCGGGTCGTACGCATCGGTGAAGCCGTTGTCCAGCTTCCAGCACAGGTCGGCGTACATCTGCTCTGCGCCCTCCTCCGGACCGTTTCCCCAGACCATCACGGTGTCGGCACCGTCGAGTTCGGGGTTCGTGCCCTGATGCATCGAGCGCACCCACTCGTCACGGTCGGCTGATGTATCCTTGACGGTTTTCGTGCGGTAGACCGCGCCCTTGTCAATGGTCGCGGATATGGTTTTGATATTCTCACCGGTGACTTTGAACAGACAGCCGGAGTAGAAACCCTTTTCCGGATCGTCTGCGCCGCTGCCGGTATCGAACACGATCTTGCTGTCCTTCGGCTGACGCAGCTCGCCGGTATCGGCAGCATAGGCTGCAAAGCCGAATGTGTGACTGATGGCATCCGCTACGACTGCACTGCCGGTCTGCGCGGTGCCATTATGCGTGCGATAAACCGCCGTACCGCCCAGCACAATACCGAACGCGCAGGCTGCCGCCAGAAGGCGCTTTGCCATTCCCCACGGATGGCGCGGCACCGCATGCAGCGGTTCGTTCGTCAGCTTACGCGCTTCACGAGCTGCTGCCAGCGTGCGCTCCTTGAGCTCCTGCGGAGCCTTGATGTCCTTCAGTTCGTTCCAGTTGTTCTTCATCGTAAGATCCCTCCAAATCCAGCTTTAATTGCTTTCTTGCGCGATGCAGCCGCGTGCGTACCGTTGCCGGACGGCAGCCGACCATTTCCGCGATCTCCTCTGTGCGGTAGCCCTCCACATAGTGCAGCCACACCGCGATTCGCTGATCGTCCGGCAGTGCGTGTACCGCCTGCCACAGCTCGCTGCTGCTTTCCGGTTCCGGAGCGGCAGCATCCGCGGCAGCTTCCATCGGTGCGGTGCGCTTAAACCACGCCGACCGGCGAAGATCGGCGCATCGGCTGAGCGTTACGCGCAGCAGCCATGCTTTCAGATGCTCGGTGTCGCGGAAATCGGTGTCGTCCCGCAGCAGCCGGAGAAAGACTTCCTGATAGACGTCCTCTGCGTCCGCGCGGCTGTTCAGTCTGCACAAAGCTAGGCGATAGACCGCGTCGCCGCAGGTGACCATCGCCTGCTGCAGAAATGCGTCCGACCTGAGTTTTGTCTGCATTGCTCTCTCCTCCTTTCACCACCAACACGTTTTGCAGCGGCAAATCGTTCCCGCTGCCGCCGGATTTTTTGAGATTTCGGCTTATTTTCCCTTTGCTTTGTGTTTACCTACAATTTACAGAGGTTATTCTTGTGATATATGCACAAAAACTTTCGCATTTTCTCTGGAACATTAAACAAAAAATCTATTGCATTTTTATCTAAAACGACTATAATAATAATTGTTCTAAGGAACACAACAAATCGACAATAACCAACAACCACATTGGTTTTTATATTTCATTTGCTCTCTTTTTTTCTTTTTTCTTTCTTTACTCTTTACCTGCTCTTTGAGGGAAAATCGCCGTCTGATTCATCAGGCGGCTTTTTTCTGCCTTGCGGCAAAAAAGCTGCGGTTTAACCGCAGCTTTTTTAGTTTGTTCCGACAGTATGCGTTACCGTGCTGCCTGTGGTATCATACGGATACAGGGTATTCAGAGCCGCCGCAAGCGCCGGACTCTCCAGCGTATACCATCTGTCCTTGCCATGTAGTTCTGTTTTCAGCAGCAGCAACTCTTCCGAATCATTCCTGCACAGAAAGAGCATATAATCTGCTTCCGCGCTGTCTATTTGCACTGCAACGACGCACGGAATCCTGATATTCGTGCCGTACGGTGTCCATCTGCCCGGAAAGCGCCGCTTGCCCTTACTGTCTGCAAGCAGCTGCACGATCGTCTCCCGATTTTCCGCAGAAAGTGTAATTTCTTCGGACGGGAACGCATAGTTATAAATCGTTTTGCTCGTCACCGGCGTATAGCTGTACGCCTTCCACGAAAACGAATCATCGACTGCACAGCCGATCTTCCGTGGTGCAAAGAATATGCCATAGATCCCAACCGCACAAAGCAGAAGGAGCAGCGCCGCTGTCACTGCACATTTGACCGATTTCTTCATATTGTCTCCCTCCCGATTCTCTATCCTTATTCTTGTACCTTGATGATACCGAACGATCCCTTGATTGTCAACCAAATTGTTCCCTGAGATACAGAAAGGCGGTATCGCTATGCAGCGATACCGCCTTTTCTTATTTCTCTTTGAAAAATTCTCTGGTCTGCTGCACATTTTCCTCGATGGCGGTCTTGAGCGCCTCCACCGATTCAAACTGCATTTCCGGACGCAGGAACTTATGCAGCTCCACATGGATCATCTTGCCGTACAGATCGCCCGCAAAGTCGAGCAGATGCGGCTCGATGGTCGGTGCACCGCCGTCTAAAAATGTCGGCTTTACACCGATATTGGTCGCTGCGATATAGCTCTGTCCGTCCACCAGAACGCGGGTTGCGTACACACCGTACGGCGGCAGCGCCATTTCGGTCGGCAGACGCAGATTGACCGTCGGCACCTGCAGAACGCTGGTTCCCACACGCCGTCCGTGCTCCACAATGCCGGAAACCGTATACGGATGACCGAGAAACTTAGCCGCACCTTCCATATCGCCCTGCGAAATCAGCTGACGAATATAGGTGGAGGACACCACAATGCCGCCAATCTTGACATCCTCAATGCAGTCATAGCCGATGCCGGCCTTTTCACACTCGATAGCCATGCCTTCTGCGTTGCCCTGCCCCTTATAGCCGAAACGGTTATTGCGCCCCGAGATGATCCAGCCCGCGTTAAAGCGGCCGATGAGCAGCTTGTGGATAAAGTCGCGCCAGTCCATGTGCTGCATTTCATGGTCAAAGTGGCCGAAAATAACCTCGTCCACACCGCCGAGCTTTTTGATCTCCTCGGTGCGATATGCATTTGCGGTCAGCAGCGGCACCTGACGGCCCATAACGACCGAATCCGGATGCACATCAAACGTAAAAACCGCACTCGTGCCGCCGATTTGCTTGGCCCGCTCGACCGCACGCTGCATGAGCGCCCGATGGCCCAGATGCACGCCGTCAAAGTAGCCGAGCGCGATGGCACGCGGCTTTGTAACTTCTATCATAAGGGAATCCCCCTGAAAAAAATTGATAATTGAAAATTGAGAATTGAGAATGAATGCGGCGCTTTGCGCTTATTAAATCATCGCGCAAGGCGCGATACCCTCATTATCCATTTTCCATTTTCAATTCTCCATTTCTGTTTGTATACAAAAACTTATCGGAAGTTTTTGTATACAAACAGACCTAAACCGCCCTTATCCAGCTCTCTCACCTGACCGAGCATAAGGAACCTGTCCTGATGGTACACACGGCAGATGGTATCTGCGGTCTCCGGCAGACTGTCGGTCTGGCGCGGAAACACAACTGCACCTCTCGCAATGCGCTCCGCGCCCTCGTCGGTGAGCGAAACGGCGGGTCTATCGGTAAACAGGCTGTCGGTCGGCAGCAGAAGCTGCTGCATGGTACCCTCTGCCATCGCCTGCTCACACTCGGCAAAGGTATGGCACTGCGCCAGTTCATACGCGCCCGAACGGGTGCGCTCCAGACTGTGCAGCACGGCCAGCGTACCCAGCTTTTCGCCAAGGTCATTGACCAGTGTGCGGACGTAGGTGCCCTTGCTGACCTTACACCGCAGCGTGCCCTTCTGGGCATTCTCATCGAAGTCGAGCAGCTCCATTTCGTGCACAATGATATCGCGCGCCGGACGCTCCACTTCCCTGCCCTTGCGGGCGAGGTCGTACAGCTTCTGGCCGTTCACCTTGACCGCCGAGTACATGGGCGGCACCTGCTGCTGCGGACCGATAAAGCGCCGCACCACCTGCTTTACTGCGTATTCCGCAGCGTAGCGTTCGCTGGTCTGGAGCATTTCGCCGGTGACATCCTGCGTATCTGTGCAGTAGCCGAGCGTAAACCCGGCAACGTATTCCTTATCCTGCGCCGCGGCAAAATCTGCCGCCTTGGTCGCACCGCCGACAAATACCGGCAGAACACCGGTCGCCATCGGGTCCAGTGTGCCGCCGTGACCGATCCTGCGCGTGTGCAGAATACCGCGCAGCTTGGCTACCACGTCATGTGAGGTAAAGCCCTGCGGCTTGTTCATCAGCAGAATGCCGTTCAGGTCACTTTGCTGCATGAAACTGCTCCTCTGCCGCCTTCAGCATAGCAGCCTTGGCCTCCGCCATGCCGCAGGTGAAGCTTGCACCTGCCGCACGGACATGACCGCCGCCGCCGACCTTCTTGCAGATAGCAGCCGCGTCCATCTCCTTGGTGGTGCGGACGGAAACGCGAACCGTACCGTCCGGCTTCTCGGTCAGCGTGATGCCGATCTGTACGCCCTCAATCTGGCGCGTGAGCGATGCAATCGAGTCCAGATCGTCCATATCCGCGCCTGCATGGTCGATATCCCTGCGCCAGAGCACGGCAACCGCAATCGCACCGTTCTCGTGGAACTCCATCGTATCAAATACAATGCGCTCCATCTCAAACCGCGGACGCGATTTGGTCTCAAACAGCACGCGGTTGATCTCACCGCCGTCGATACCGGCAGTCAGGCAGGCCGCCGCTACCGCATGCGAATGCGCGGTCGTATTCGAGAACTTAAAGCAGCCCGTATCGGTCGAAACACCGATATAAATGCACTCTGCAATGTCGGCCGTGAACTTAACACCGAGCGCCGTCAGCACATCGTACAGCACCTCGGCACAGCCGCCTGCATCCGGCCGGATGAGGTTTTTTTTGCCGAAGCCGTCGTTCGAGCCGTGATGGTCAATGACCAAATCGACCTTGCCCTTGTACGGCTCGGCCGTGTCCGGAAACAGCTTCTCCTCAGCGATATCAGTCGAAACCACATACGCCGGAACGAAATCCTCCGGCGAATAATACGGCACGATCAGCGGCGCATAACGCCTGGTGATCTCCGGATTTTCCAGAATATATGCGCGCTTGCCAATCTGCTGCAGACCGCGGCAGAGCGCACCGGCACAGCCTGCCGTGTCGCCGTCCGGTCTGCGGTGAGTCAGGATGAGAATGTCGTCCGCTGCCTGCAGCGCAGCAGCAGCGCCAGCAACGTCAACGATCATTCTGCGTCCTCCTCGCCCAGCTTGCCTTCATTTTTCAGCTCGTGCAGCACCTCGGAGATGTGTGCACCGTGGGTGATGGACTGATCCAGTTCAAATACCAGCTCCGGCGCATAGCGCAGCTGTACCTTGTGGCCAACCTCGCGGCGCAGCCAGCCTGCAGCGGACTTCAGGCCCTTCATCACGTCCCTGGTCTGCTGCTCACTGCCGAGTACGGAAATATAGCACTTCGCATAGCGCAGATCGTTGGTAACATCGCAGTGTACCACGGAAACCATAGCCTCCTGTACACGCGGGTCCTTGACAGAGCGCATCGCCTCTGCCAGAGCCTTCATCACTTCTTCGGAAATACGATCAATTCGAGTAGACATAACTTTCCTCCTTTGAGGATTGATTAAAATCTGCTTGTACAGAAAATGCGATACGCATTTTCACACGCACCGCAGTGCGTGATTCAATCCCCCATAAAAGTCCGGCTCCGCCGGACTTTTATACCACTGCTTCTGGACGCGTGTCCAGAACCGCCTTTGACGTGCAAAGGCGAGGGGGATATCCGCCAAAGTTTCCTCGGGAACTTTGGCGGTATCTAAGGGGGACAGCGTCCCCCTTAGAAGAAGCGGTTTTACCGCTTCACTTCTTCCATAACAAAGCACTCAATGATATCGCCTTCCTTGATATCATTGTAGTTCTCGATGCTCATGCCGCACTCATAAGAGGTTGCAACTTCCTTCACATCGTCCTTGAAGCGCTTGAGGGTATTCAGGTGGCCCTCGTGGAATACGATGCCGTCACGGACTACGCGAACCTCAGCGTTACGCTGAATCTTGCCGTCCTGTACATAGCAGCCTGCAACCGCGCCTGCGCCGGTGATCTTGAACACCTGACGAACCTCTGCGTGGCCGAGAACAACTTCCTTGAACTTCGGCTCGAGCATGCCCTTCATGGCCTGCTCCATCTCCTCGATGGCATCATAAATAACGCGGTACATACGCATATCAACGCCCTGCTGTGCAGCAGAGTCGGTAGCGGTGCGGTCCGGACGAACGTTAAAGCCAACAATGATCGCGCCGGAAGCAGCAGCCAGCATAACGTCGGACTCGTTGATGGCGCCAACGGCACCGTGGATAACGCGCACGCGAACCTCTTCGTTGGTCAGCTTCTCGAGAGAGGAACGAACCGCCTCGACAGAGCCCTGAACGTCTGCCTTGACGATGATATTCAGCTCCTTCATCTCGCCCTGCTGGATGGAATCGAACAGGTTATCGAGCGTTACCTTGTGGAACAGCTTGTTGCGCTCTTCCTTCTCCTTGTCCTTGCGCTGCTCAACCAGCTCACGAGCCATCTTCTCGTCGTCTACAGCGTCAAAGATGTCGCCTGCACCCGGAACCTCAGCCAGACCGATGATCTCGACCGGAACAGACGGGCCTGCGGACTCAATCTTCTTGCCGTCGTCGTTGGTCATTGCGCGAACGCGGCCGACAGAGGTACCCGCGATAACGGTATCGCCTGCATGCAGGGTGCCGTTCTGTACCAGAAGGGTTGCAACCGGACCACGGCCCTTATCCAGCTTTGCCTCGATGACGGTACCGTGCGCCTTGCGGTTCGGGTTTGCCTTGAGGTCAGCCATTTCAGCGGTCAGCAGTACCATTTCGAGCAGGTTGTCAATGCCCTGACCGAACTTTGCGGAGATGTTGCAGACGATGGTCTGACCGCCCCACTCCTCCGGTACCAGCTCGTACTCGGTGAGCTGCTGGAGCACACGATCCGGGTTTGCACCCTGCTTGTCGATCTTATTTACAGCAACGATGATCGGCACGTTTGCCGCCTTGGCGTGGTTGATCGCCTCGATGGTCTGCGGCATAACGCCGTCATCGGCTGCTACGACCAGAATGGCGATATCGGTTACCTGCGCACCGCGTGCACGCATGGAGGTAAACGCAGCGTGACCCGGGGTATCGAGGAAGGTGATCGGCTTGCCGCCAACCTCAACGCGGTATGCGCCGATGTGCTGGGTAATGCCGCCGGCCTCGCCCTCGATGACCTTGGTCTTGCGGATCGCGTCGAGCAGAGAGGTCTTGCCGTGGTCAACGTGACCCATAACAACAACGACCGGATCGCGCGGCTGCAGTTCCTCTTCCTTGTCCTCGTGCTCATCGAACAGCTGCTCCTCGATGGTAACGTGTACTTCCTTCTCAACCTTGCAGCCCATTTCCTCTGCAACGATGGCTGCGGTATCGTAATCGATGACCTCAGAGATAGAAGCCATAACGCCCAGCTTGATAAGGCCCTTGATAACATCCGCTGCGGTGCGCTTCATGCGGGAAGCGAGCTCGCCAACAGAGATCTCATCCGGGATCATAACCTTTACCGGGATCTTCTTGAGCGCTGCCATCTGCTGCTGGCGCTGGAGGCGCTTCATCTTCTCCTGCTCCTCCTGACGGCGCTTGTTGCCGAACGGCTTGGAGCGCTGGTCGGACTTCTTGGTCAGCTTCTGCTTCTTGGCGCCCTTGGACTCCATGCGCTCGGCCTTTGCGTCTACCAGCTTATCTACATGATCGTCATACTTGGCGAGATTTACGTCGCCGGTACCGCGGGTATCGATACGGTGTACCTGCTTTACCTTGCTCTGAGTCGGCTGCTGCTGCACGATAGGCTCCTCTCTCTTGGACTCGGTCTGCTGTTTGGTTTCCGCCTTGGACTGCTCCGGCTTCTTGCGGGATGCGCCCTGTGCGTTCAGCGTACCTTCCATGTCACTTACTTGATTATGCTGGGTGAGATACTCGAAAATGACCGACAGGTCGGTATCGTCAAGCACCTGCATGTGGTTCTTCGGTGCAGAGCGATACTTCGTCAGGATTTCGGTGATCTCCTTGGTGGATACGCCGAAGTCCTTTGCGACCTCGTGTACCCGATATTTATTGTCTAATGCCATGGGCAATAACCTCCTTACACACTTCGTTCAAAACCACGGTTTTGAACGAGAGAGGACGTACCGAACAATGTTCGGATACGTCCAAAGCTGCGAAAAGTTCCTCCTGTGTCGAAACTTTTCTCCGCTCTGGTATCAAATGCACGGGCAAAGCTCGCACATTTGATGCAAAGCTGCGCTTTGCTATTTATATACGCGCTTCGCGCGGGAATCAGGTTTTATTGCGGAAGCTGCGCTTGCCGCTGTTGAAGCTCGGCTTGCCTGTGCTGCTTTTGCGGAACGGACGGTCGCCATCCTTGCGGAACGGGCGCTTCTCTCCGTCGTTCTTACGATACGGACGGTCGCCTTCCTTGCGGAACGGGCGCTTCTCGCCGTCGTTCTTGCGATACGGATGATATTCGCCGTCCTTGCGGAACGGGCGCTTCTCGCCATCGTTCTTACGATACGGACGATATTCGCCATCCTTACGGAACGGGCGCTTCTCGCCGTCGTTCTTGCGATACGGACGATATTCGTCTTCCTTGCGGAACGGGCGCTTCTCGCCGTCGTTCTTGCGATACGGACGATATTCGTCTTCCTTGCGGAACGGACGCTTCTCGCCGTCGTTCTTGCGATACGGACGGTCACCTTCCTTGCGGAACGGACGCTTCTCGCCGGACGGCTTGCGGTAGGTGCGCTTCGGCTTCTCCTCTGCCGATTTTTCGGTCTTGACCGGCGCTTCCTCGGTCTTTTCCGCCTTATCCTTATGCTTTTTGACGCCCCTGCGGGACTGGATCTTTGCGTTTTTTTCGCTAAGCTGCTGCGCCACTTCGGTGTATGCAGGATCCTGCTCCGCCAGCTTGTTTACAGCTGCCGCCGCCATACCGATGTCTGCTACCGCGCACATCGCGCAGCCTGCCTTGCCGATCGCGCTGCCGAGTTCAAGCTTGCCGTGCGGCAGCGTCACGCACGGAACATTGGCCTTATCGGCGTAAAATGCGGCCTTTTTCGCTGCATTTGCGCCTGCATCGCCCGCGATGAACACACAGCGGGTCTTGTGGTCAAAGCACGCTTCACGCACCAGCTCGTCGCCGTAGGCCAGCTTGCCGGCACGGCGTGCCAGACCGAGCATTCTCAGAACCGGATCAGTTGCCATTTGCACCCTCCTGTTCCATCTGCTGCTCAAGCTGATCGTAAACCGACTCGGGCACCTCTACACTGAGCGCACGCTCGATCGCACGGCTTTTGCGGGCCTTTTTCAGACATTCCGGCTTGCCGCACAGATATGCGCCGCGGCCGGGTGCCTTGCCCTTGAAATCCAGCGAAAGCTCGCCTTCCGGCGAACGCACCACGCGGATCAGCTCCCGTTTCGGGAACATTTCACGGCAGCCGAGGCACTGCCGCATGGGAATCTTCTTCTGTACCATATTCTGCCGCACCTCCGCTTGCTTATTCGCCCTGAGACTCAGGAGCGATATCGATCTTGCAGCCGGTCAGCTTGGCAGCCAGACGCGCGTTCTGGCCTTCCTTGCCGATAGCAAGCGACAGCTGATCGTCCGGAACGATGACGCGGCAGGACTTGTTATCCGCCTGCATGGTGGCATTGATAACATCAGCCGGAGCGAGTGCCGCAGAAACGAACTGCGCCATATCCTCGTTCCACTTGATGATATCGATCTTCTCGCCGTTCAGCTCGCCGGTGATGTTGGCAACACGCGCACCGCGGGTACCAACGCATGCACCGATCGGATCGACGTTCTCATCGTGAGAAACAACAGCGATCTTGGTGCGGTTGCCTGCCTCACGCGCGATGGACTTGACCTCGACGATACCGGAGTGGATCTCCGGCACCTCCAGCTCAAACAGGCGCTTAACCAGACCCGGGTGGGTGCGGGAAACAACGACCTGCGGGCCGCGGGTGCCGCGGCGAACCTCGATGAGGTAAACCTTCAGGCGCTGACCCTCAGTCAGAACCTCACCGCGCACCTGCTCGGAAGCGGCCAGAACAGCCTCGCTCTTCTCACCGCCGGAAACAACATCCAGATAAGCAGTGCCGGAGCGCGGATCGATGCGGGCAACCACGCCGTTCAGGATCTCGTGCTCCTTGCTCTCGAACTCGGAGATAACCATGCCGCGCTCTGCCTCGCGGATGCCCTGAATGATAACCTGCTTTGCAGTCTGGGCAGCAATGCGGCCGAAGGACTTGGTCGGGATGTCGATATCAATGATATCGCCTACCATCGGGTTATTCTTGTACTCGGCAGCCTCCTCGAGAGTGATCTCCTCGTACGGCTCGTACAGATCCTCCGCCTTGACAACCGTCTTGCGGACAAACATGTGAATGGTCTTCTTGTCGCGGTCCGGCTCAACGTAAACATTGTCGGTCATGCCGTCGTTATCACGCTTGTAGGCGGTGATCAGCGCCTGACCTACACGGTCAAGCATATAGTCTACCGGAATGCCTTTTTCCTTTTCCAGCTGTTCCAGCGCGTCAAAAAATTCTGCGTTAACCATTTTTTCCTATTCAGCTCCTTCTTATATCTCTACCGCCAGTCGAACTGCGGCAATGTCTTTGGGTTCGTATACGGTCTGCTCGCCGTTCACTTCCAGCGTTACGGCGCCGTTGTCATAGCCGGCGAGTGTGCCCTCGATCTGCTTCATACCGTTCATCGGCTTGTAGAAGCCGACTTCGACGGTCTGACCCATGAACGCCTGGAAATGCTCCGGGCGCTTGAGGCGGCGCGACATACCGGCCGAGGAAACACACAGCGTGTAGGACGGCATATCGTCAAATTCCTTTTCATCCAGCATGGGATCGAGTGCGCGCGAAACCTGCTCGCACTGGTCGATATTAACGCCTTCCGGACGATCCACGGTGACGGTCAGCATGTACTGTCCGCCCTCTTTTTCAAACTCCACATCCCACAGGGAAACACCAGCCTGTTCACACAAAGGCTTTACCAGTTCCTCTACGCGGGCTACGATCTGCTTTGCCTGCAAAGCCGTCCCTCCTTACTGAAAAATTTTCTCCGAGCAAAGCGTAAGGAGTGGCACTTGGCCACTCCTTACGGTTACTTATCATCTTACACTGATAGTATATCACGCATTGCCGTACATTGCAAGCGTTTTTGCAATAAAAATATCCGTTTTTACCGTGAAAATGCACAAATTTAGGCGTGTGAGCCGCAAATTTTGCAGATTAGCGGCTGCTGCCGTGTCTCAGCTCATGCAGGATGCACAGTCCCATGGCCAAGATGGGAAACAGGATGCGCAGACTGAGGAAACCCATCGGGTCTCCGAAGTCGATGTTTGCATCTAACACCATTCCAATAAACCAGCCTGCAATGGTGACTAAAGTTGCTTTCAGGTACATAATCTCTATCTCCTTTTATATATTCCAACTGTCAATTACTTAAATTCACGCCAGTTGAACGAATCATAAAAAGATTCCAACTCAACACTATAACTAATACCATTTACATTTGCTTCGCTTTCACTACGAGAAAAAGCACTCCACAAATTCATATTAGAATAACTCTTTTGATTATACATTGCTGTATAATTCTTTACAGCATTTCTATATGCCGGAATAAACTCATTATAAAGCGGCAATAGTTCTTCTTCCAAAAGCGAATAGTTGATATTTTCCTTTTGCAATGTCTGTAACATTTTCTCGTTCCGGCTAATAAGAGCTTCACTATCCGGATTTCTTGTTGCTGGATTTATTGTAAATAAATTCGCGTTGATTGATTCATTATAAAGATCAAGTTCTCCTCTGCATATGGTAATTGTACGCTCCAACTTATACGCTGCTGTAACAATTTCTGTGAAATCATCATAAATCGAAATCGTCTGCGTATTGCGGTCGTAGCCGATATCCGCGCCGAACGCATTGGACACCGCACGAATCGGCACATAAGTCGTGCCGTTGTAGATAAACGCCTCGACCGCTTTACCGTTGGCGTCTGTCATGTCGATTGCTTCGTTGTTGAATTCCACATTGACGCCGGACGTGACGGCAATCGTCTTACGATAGGTGTTCGCCGCATAGGATGTGGTCAAGAACAGGGCAAACATCAGGATGATTGCGGGGATTCTCTTTTTCATAGCGGGACCTCCCTTTATTTGTTTGTTACAGTATACCAAACAAATCCTGTTTTTTCAACATGATATTATTCATCTATCACAAAAGCCGTCCGGCATTTCTGCCGAACGGCTTTACTATCCCGTTTATATCTCAACCGACCGCACACCCGGGATATCCACCTCCAGCCGCAGGAAATCCGCTTTATCGAAATGCCGCGGCATGGCAATGTACAGCACGATTTTACCGAATTGCCTTCCTGCCGCTTGAGATCGATCTCGCGTACGGTGATTTTCCTCTGTGCCAGCCAGTCATACAGGCGCACAAGATCGCCTTTGCCGTCTGTCAGACCGACCGCAAGCTCGGTCACCTGCATTTTTTCGCGCCGCTCCACACCGATCAGCAGACCGCAGACAGCCGCACCAAACAGATTATTTGAATATTTTCCGGCATACGCAAGCCCCTCTCGAATAAAAACTATCGCTCAAACGACAGATACCGCGTCCCTTGGAAGGTCAGTCTGCCGGTATCACCCTCTGCAAGCATACCATATTCCGAGCCGGAAACATGGAACTCCATCCGGTCCCCACTTTCCACCTGAAACGTGACATAATAGGTCGTGCTCGACGTTGTGTGGAAGCCGTGCGCTCCGCTCATGTCGCCTGCATTGGCATGCCGGTGATGTGATACATCTGTCCGCTTTGCAACGATCACCGCCGGTACGGTCAATCTGGGCGAATTATTGTTCTTATGCCATGTGCTTATCCCCTGTATGATTGAAAAAATGATGATGCCAAATACGACAATAAACATGATGGGGACGATGAAGCTCAATATATCAAACATTACAAACATCTTCCGGCCCTCCTTCGGCGTTCCAATTTTCGATCGGACAATTTACGTTCTACCTACATAGTATCATAGGTATTCCAAAAAGGCAAAAAGAAAAAGGTTATCCAATAAGCACGCTACTGGATAACCTTTTTAGGATCATTTTTCTGTTTTGGAACAGATCGAGTCGTCAGAAGTTAAAATTTAACTTACTTAACCAGCTCGATGATCGCCATTTCAGCTGCGTCGCCACGACGCGGGCCGGTCTTGATGATGCGGGTGTAGCCACCGTTGCGGTTAGCGTACTCCGGAGCGATCTCAGAGAACAGCTTAGCAACAACAGCTTCCTTGGTTACGAAAGCCATAGCCTGACGGCGGGATGCCAGGGTGTTCTTCTTGCCCAGGGTGATCATCTTCTCAGTCAGCGGGCCTACTTCCTTGGCACGAGCGAGCGTGGTCTCAACCTTGCCGTTCTCCAGCAGGTAGGTTACCAGCGCACGCAGCATAGCCATACGGTGATCCGTAGCACGGCCGAGCTTGCGATTGTTAGCCATGTGAGTTTACCTCCAAATTAAAGTAAAGCGGCGGCGCGGTAATCGTACCGCCGCAACAGTTCAAGTAATTCCTCTTTGAAATAATCAAGTATTTTCGTTCACAGCAAGGAAGAAGCGCGTGCCGCGTACAAAGGTACGCAATCGTGCTTCTGACGAAGCTGCGGGCGGAAAGACGCAGATTATTCTTCGGACTTGGCGAGGTGGAGACCCATTGCCTCCAGCTTGCCGATAACCTCTTCCAGGGACTTGCGGCCCAGGTTACGAACCTTCATCATGTCCTCCTCAGAGGTGTTGATGAGGTCCTCAACCGTGTTGATGCCTGCGCGCTTGAGGCAGTTGAACGAACGCACGGAGAAGTCAAGCTCCTCAATGGTCATTTCAAGCACCTTATCGTGCTGCGCTTCAGCCTTTTCAACAACGGTGGACTTGGAGCCGATTTCCTCGGACAGGTCTACGAACAGATCGAGGTGGTCGCGCAGAACCTTTGCACCGAGCGAAACCGCGTCGCGTGCGTTGATGGTTGCATCGGTCCATACCTCGAGCGTCAGCTTGTCATAGTCGGTCAGGTCGCGTACACGGGTGTTTTCAACCGTGTAGTTTACCTTGTAAACCGGCGTGTAGATCGAATCCACCGGAATGACGCCGATGGAGGTCTGATGCTGCTTGTTCTTCTCAGCCGGAACATAGCCGCGGCCGGAAGTCATCGTGATCTCCATAGACAGACGCGCGTCGCTCATCAGGGTAGCGATGTGCAGATCCGGGTTGAGGATCTCAACCTCGCCGTCTGCGTGGATATCGCCAGCCTTGACCTCGCCCTCGCCGGCGGCCTCGATGTAGACCGTCTTGGGACCATCACAATGCAGCTTGGCAATAATGCCCTTAACATTCAGCACGATTTCGGTAACGTCTTCCTTAACGCCCGGAATCGTAGAAAACTCATGCTGCACACCAGCGATCTTGATGCTGGACGCTGCCGTGCCAGGCAGAGACGACAGCAGGATGCGGCGCAGAGAGTTGCCCAGCGTGGTGCCGTAGCCGCGCTCAAGAGGCTCTACGACGAACTTGCCGTAGGAACCGTCCTCCGCGAGCTGTTCACAGTCAATACGCGGTTTTTCGATTTCGATCATGTGGTACCCTCCTTCACGTTGGTTGGAAACTTAAGATAGAACAGGCGAAGCAGACGCCGCGCCTGTTCCAAAAGCGAGGGTCTATTATTTCGAGTACAGCTCGACGATGAGGTGCTCGGCAACATCATAGTCGATGTCGTCACGTGCAGGCATCGCAACGATCTTGCCCTCGAAGGAATCGTTAGCCTTCTCGATCCACTTCGGGCAAGCCTTCTTGCCGTTCTCTTCCAGCAGAGACTTGAACTTGGTGGTAGAACGGGACTTCTCGGAAACTGCAACTACGTCGCCCGGCTTAACCTGGTAAGACGGAATGTTAACGCGCTTGCCGTTTACGGTGAAGTGTGCATGGTTAACCAGCTGACGAGCCTCACGGCGGGTGTTAGCAAAGCCCATGCGGAAAACTACGTTGTCCAGACGGCGCTCGAGCTCCTGCAGCAGGATCTCACCGGTGATGCCCTGCTTGCGCTCAGCCTTCTCGTAGTAAGCATGGAACTGCTTCTCGAGTACGCCGTAGATGAATTTTACCTTCTGCTTTTCGTTCAGCTGCATGCCGTACTCGGACTGCTTGCGGCGGCTCTGCTTGGGCTGACGCTTCGTGGACTTGGAGTAACCAAGTACCGCAGGGGAAAGACCAAGCGTCTTGCAGCGCTTGAGAACGGGCTGGGTATTCTTAGCCATTTATTGGTTCCTCCTCTATTAAACTCGACGACGCTTGGGCGGACGGCAGCCGTTGTGCGGGATCGGGGTTACGTCCTTGATCATGGTAACCTCGAGGCCAGCGGCCTGCAGTGCACGGATTGCAGCCTCACGGCCGGAACCCGGGCCCTTAACGTATACTTCAACAGTCTTCAGACCGTGCTCCATTGCAGCAGCAGCAGCGGTTTCAGCCGCAGTCTGAGCAGCGAACGGAGTGGACTTACGCGAACCGCGGAAGCCCATTTCGCCGGAGGAAGCCCAGGAAATAGCGTTACCGTTCAGGTCGGTAATGGTAACGATCGTGTTGTTGAAAGAGGAACGGATATGTGCCGCGCCCTTTTCAATGTTCTTGCGCTCACGACGACGAGTACGGGTCGCAGCGCCCTTCTTCTGTACCTTAGCCATTTATACGTTCCCCTCCTTACTTCTTCTTGTTCGCAATGGTCTTCTTCGGGCCCTTGCGGGTACGAGCATTGGTCTTGGTGCGCTGACCGCGAACCGGCAGGCCGCGGCGATGGCGCAGGCCGCGGTAGCAGCCAATCTCAACCAGACGCTTGATATTCAGGCCGATCTCACGGCGCAGGTCACCCTCGACGTTGTAGTCGCGCTCGATGACTTCACGCAGCTTAGCAGCCTCTTCTTCGGTCAGGTCCTTAACGCGGGTATCCGGATTGATACCGGTCTTAGCAAGGATCTCGTTGGACGTTTTGCGGCCAATGCCGAAAACGTAGGTCAGGCCGATCTCCACGCGCTTCTCGCGGGGAAGGTCAACACCGGCAATACGTGCCATACTATTATAACCTCCATAGTTACACACTGAGGCGTGTTTGCAAACACAGTATAGAAGCCGCCTCCGCTCCTGCAGCGCCGCACTCGCCGTGCGTGCTTGTCGTGCTCGCGTAAACCATGATCCGCACCCCTGGGTGCGCATTTATTCGATGACTGCTTGCAGTCATCATAAAAACCCGCGACATGTGCGTGGGTTTTTATACCTTGACTCAGCGATCTTGGATCGCGTCGTTCGGGTATCAAAAACAAGTTTCGTCAGGAACTTGTTTTTGTATATAGGGGACTTTTGAAGTCCCCTATAAGCACCGAAGGTGCTTCTTAGCCCTGCTTCTGCTTGTGCTTCGGGTTCTGGCAGATAACCATAACCTTGCCCTTACGGCGAATGATCTTGCACTTCTCGCAGATCGGCTTTACAGACGGTCTTACCTTCATGTTATTTTACCTCCATCAAATTTTTGGTGGGATGGGACACCGGAAACCTGTCCGGCGACCACTGGCGCGCAGGTCACATGCGTACCTCCGCCCGCTTTTTATCTTACTTGGAACGCCAAGTGATACGACCGCGGGTCAGGTCGTAAGGCGACATCTGAACGGTGACCTTGTCGCCGGGAAGAATGCGGATAAAGTTCATGCGGAGCTTGCCCGAGATATGCGCCAGAATCTTATGGCCGTTGGGAAGCTCTACCTGAAACATTGCATTGGGCAGCGCCTCTACGACGGTACCCTCGAGCTCAATCACATCATCTTTTGCCATTGTGGTTTATCCTCCTCGGTCAATTTGCGTTCTCGTCCCCTGTCCAGAGGGCGAGCGCCTTGCGGATCTCGCTGTTTGTCAGCCGGCTTTCGCTTTGCAGCTTGAGCCGTGTGCGCTCGTCGCATGGGCCCTGCAGGCTCACATGCTTGCGGCGCTTGCGCTTCGGGTTTTCGGCCCGGCGCGCACGTCCGTTCGCCAGCAGAAGAAAATCCCCCTCCTCTGCGACGACCAGCATCAGCTGTCCTCTGTCCCTTCCGGTCAGCGACAGCACAATGTCGGCGGTACGAATCTCTGCCATTACAGCACTTCGCCGTCGATATTCGTAAGAATCTCCGGCTCTCCATCCGTAATAGCGATGGTGTTTTCGTAGTGAGCGGACAGCTTGCCGTCCTTGGTCTTAACCGTCCAGCCATCCGGCAGGACCTTGACCGTGTAAACACCCACATTGACCATCGGCTCTACCGCGATGACCATACCGCGCTGCAGGCGAATGCCGTGGCCCGGTTTGCCGTAGTTCGGAACCTCCGGGCTCTCATGCAGCGCAGCGCCTACGCCGTGACCGACGTAGTCGCGCACGACAGAAAAGCCGTTGGCCTCGACGTAAGCCTGAACGGCTGCGCCGATATCCGATACGCGGTAGCCCTCACGGGCAAATTTAATGCCTTCAAAGAAGCTCTGACGTGTTACAGCGATCAGCTTTTTCGCCTCTTCGCTTACTTCACCGCACGGAACTGTGCAGGCGCAGTCGCCGTGGAAACCGCCGATGTATGCACCAACATCAACCTTAACGATATCGCCTTCCTTGACAACTGCGTGCTTGGAAGGAATACCGTGGATGACCTGGTCATTCAGCGATACGCAGGCGCTGCCCGGGAAGCCGCCGTAGCCGAGGAAGGACGGCTTGGCGCCGGCATCCTCAATCGTCTTGCGGACGATGCGGTCGATCTCCCAGGTGGTAACACCCGGCTTTACGGCGTCTGCCGCCGCCTTACGCGCAATAGCGGTAAGGCGGCCAGCAACACGCATTTTTTCAAGCTCTTTTTCCGTCTTGATATGAATCATATTACAGACCCAGCGCCTCTACTGCAAACTTTTCGGTAGCGGTGATGCCCTGAGCACCATCGATGCTCTTGAGCTTGCCCTGGGCTTCATAGTAGCCCTTGAGCGGCTCGGTCTGCTCATGGTAGGTTTCAAGACGATGACGAACGACCTCAGCCTGATCATCGCTGCGGATGACCAGCTTATCGCCGCAGATGTCGCAAACGTCCTTCACGCGCGGCGGATTTGCCTCAACGTGATAGGTTGCACCGCAGCGCAGGCAGACACGGCGGCCGGTCATGCGCTTTTCGATGACGTCGTCTGCAACCTCAAGGGACAGAGCGCAGTCGATGTGAGCAATCTCGTCGAGTGCTTCCGCCTGCGGAATCGTACGCGGAAAACCATCGAGGATGAAACCGCTCTTGCAGTCGCGCTTAGCGATACGCTCCTTCAACATGCCGATAACCACTTCATCGGGTACCAGCTTGCCGGCATCCATATACTCCTTAGCGGACTGGCCGAGCGGAGTATTGTTCTTAATCGCTTCACGCAGGATGTTACCGGTGGAAATGCTCGGTACACCCATCTGCTCGATCAGGTAAGAAGCAAGCGTGCCCTTACCGGCGCCCGGAGCGCCCAGCAGAATTAAATTCATTTGAACACAGCCTCCAGAATTATTCCAGGAATCCCTTATGATGACGCATCAGCATCTGTGCTTCCATCTGCTTCACCGTATCAAGCGCAACGCCTACTACGATGATAACCGAGGTGCCGCCCAGTGCTACGTTGCTCAGGCTGGAGTTTACTGCGCCTACGATCAGCGGGAGCAGTGCTACAACAGCGAGGAACAGCGCACCAACGAAGGTGACCTTGCCGAGTGCCTTGGTGATGAAGTCGCTGGTCGGCTTGCCGGGACGGAAGCCCGGGATGAAGCCGCCGTTCTTCTTCAGGTTGTTGGCGATCTCGATCGGGTTGAACTGGATGGATGCATAGAAGTATGCAAATGCGAGGATCAGCAGTGCGTACAGTACAATGTAGAACACGCTGGTCTGAGAGAACAGGTTAAGAATGTGCGCACCAACCGAGCCGCTCTCCGGGTGCCAGAACATCGAAATGGTCTGCGGCAGGGACAGGATGGACGATGCGAAGATGATCGGCATAACGCCGGACGCATTGACCTTGATCGGCAGGTGGGTGGACTGACCGCCGTACATCTTGCGGCCAACTACGCGCTTTGCGTACTGAACCGGGATGCGGCGCTCTGCATTCGACATATAAACGATGAATACAACGATCGCAAGACCGACGATAATCATTGCAATGCCGGAAACGATGCCGCTCGTGCCGGTCTGGAACAGATTAACCAGCGTACGCATGAGCGACGGACCGCGGGAGACGATACCTGCGAACAGGATGATCGAAATGCCGTTGCCGATACCCTTCTGGGTGATATGCTCGCCCATCCACATGATCAGCGCGGTGCCTGCGGTGAAAGTTACGATAATGGTTACGGCTGCAAGCGCGCCGGTGTTAGACAGCATAGTCTTGCCGCCGAAACCGTTGCGAAGCAGTGCGTAGTAGGACAGACCCTGGAGCAGACCAAGCAGAACGCCGAGGTAACGGGTCCAGCTTGCGATCTTCTCGCGGCCTTCCTCGCCGCCGTCCTTTACCATGCGCTCAAGAGCGGGGATGGCAACAGTCAGCAGCTGAAGGATGATGGATGCGTTGATATACGGGGTGATGGACATTGCGAAGATGGTCGCACGAGACAGACCACCGCCGGTGAACATATCCAGATAACCAAGCATCGAACCGTTTACCGATGCCTGCTCAAAGTACTGAGACAGGAGCGCGGTATCAATAAACGGAACCGGAATGCACGAACCAAAGCGGAAGATCAGGATGATGAACAGAGTGTACAGCATCTTCTTGCGCAGTTCGGGCATAGACCAGGCGTTTTTAAGGGTTTGAAACACCTTAAACCACCTCGGCCTTTCCGCCTGCGGCTTCGATCTTCTCCTTTGCGGAAGCCGAGAAAGCAGCTGCCTTAACGGTCAACTTCTTGGTCAGCGTGCCGGTGCCGAGGATCTTGATGCCGTCGAGAGCATTCTTAACGATGCCGGCATTGCAGAGGATCTCTGCAGTTACCTCAGCGCCGTCTTCAAACTTCTCCAGTGCGGAAACATTGACCGGTGCGTAAGTGGTGCCGAAAATGTTGTGGAAACCACGCTTCGGCAGACGACGTGCCAGAGGCATCTGGCCGCCTTCAAAGCCCGGACGGACACCGCCGCCGGAACGGGCCCACTGGCCCTTGTGACCGCGACCTGCGGTCTTGCCATTGCCGGAACCAGCGCCGCGGCCCTTACGGTATGCCGGCTTGGTAGCGCCTGCGGCAGGCGTCAATTCATGCAGCTTCATGGGTTACGCCTCCTCTACGATTTCGAGCAGGTAACCGATCTGCTTTACCTTGCCACGCGTCTGCGCGTTGTCCGGCTGAACGGTTACGTCATTGATCTTCTTAAGCCCCAAAGAATGAGCCGTTGCGATGTGCTTCTCCAAGCGACCAGCCAGGCTCTTTTTCAGGGTAATCTTCATGTTAGCCATTGTCAGTTACCCCTTTCTTACAGTTCTTCTACGGCTTTGCCGCGTACAGCAGCTACCTGAGCTGCGTCGCGCAGGCTCTTCAGGCCTTCCATCGTTGCGGTAACAACGTTCTGCGGGTTGTTGGAACGCAGGCACTTGGTACGGATGTCCTTGATGCCGGCAGCCTCAACTACTGCACGAACAGCGCCGCCGGCGATAACGCCGGTACCGGGAGCAGCAGGCTTGAGCAGAACGCGGCCTGCACCGAACTCGCCGATAACCTCGTGCGGGATGGTGGTGCCCTTCAGAGAAATCTTAACGAGGTTCTTCTTGGCGTCCTCGATGCCCTTGCGGATAGCGTCCGGAACCTCGGAAGCCTTGCCGAGGCCGAAACCAACGGTACCCTTGCCGTCGCCTACTACGACCAGAGCTGCGAACTTGAAGATTCGGCCGCCCTTAACGGTCTTGGCAACGCGGTTCAGCGCTACGACGTTCTCGGAGAACTCGTCCTCACGCTTATCGTTTCTGTTAAACTGAGCCATGTTTTACCTCCTCCCGATTAAAACTGCAGGCCGCCCTCACGGGCGCCATCTGCGAGCTCCTTCACGCGGCCGTGGAACACATAGCCGCCGCGGTCAAACACGACAGCCTCAATGCCCTTAGCCTTGCAGCGCTCGGCAACGATCTGACCAATCTTCTTGGCTGCTTCCTTGTTGCCGCCGTACTCGGTAAAGCTCTTCTCTGCAGTCGAGGCGGATACGAGGGTTACACCGGCTACATCGTCAATAACCTGTGCATAGATGTTCTTTGCAGAACGGAATACGTCCAGACGGGGACGCTCAGCGGTGCCGCTGATCTTAGCGCGTACGCGCTTGTGGCGCTGAAGGCGCGCCTTGTTGGAATCCTTCTTCGAAACCATTTATTTTCGCCTCTCCTTTCCTTACTTCTTCTTAGCGCCGGTCTTGCCTTCCTTGCGGCGGACATACTCATCAGCGTAGCGAATGCCCTTGCCCTTATAGGGTTCCGGCGGACGCTTCTCGCGGACTTCCGCTGCAAACTGGCCAACCTTCTGCTTGTCAGGACCGGAGATGATGATCGTGTTCGGGTTCGGAACGTCGATCGTGATGCCCTCTACCTCGCTCATGGTAACCTGATGCGAGTAGCCGAGGTTCATAACCAGATCCTTGCCCTGCTTAGCGACACGGTAACCAACGCCCTGAACGCTCAGCTCCTTCTTGAAGCCATCGGTAACACCAACAACCATGTTGTGAACCAGGCTGCGGGTGAGGCCGTGCAGTGCGCGGTTGTGCTTGTCGTCGTTCGGACGGGTTACGAGGATTTCGTTGCCCTCTACCGCGATGGTCATATTCGGATGAAATTCGCGGGTAAGGGTTGCCTTAGCGCCCTTCACGGTAACAACGCTGCCGTCAATCTTGACTTCAACGCCGGCCGGGATGGCAATCGGCATTCTACCAATACGAGACATTGTTTATACCTCCCTTACCATACAAATGCGAGAACTTCACCGCCGACATTCAGCTCGCGAGCCTTCTTGTCGGTCATGACGCCTCTGGAAGTGGAAACGATGGCAATACCAAGACCGCGGAGTACCTTCGGCAGCTCCTGTGCGCCAGCGTATACACGCAGGCCCGGCTTGGACACACGCTTGATGCCGGTGATAGCCTTCTGGCGGTTATCAACGTACTTCAGTGCGATGCGGATAATGCCCTGGGTGTTGCCCTCTACAACCTCGAAAGACTTGATGTAGCCTTCATCGAGCAGGATCTGGGCAATAGCCTTCTTCATCTTGGATGCGGGTACATCCACACTGGCATGACGAGCATTGCCAGCGTTGCGGATACGAGTCAGCATATCCGCGATAGGATCAGTGATCTGCATAAAATGCTCTCCTTTAATATAAGAAGTTTGGGGGTAGTGCAGCAATCGAGCGCCGGTGGGTTAATCCGGTTCTGATTTGTCTGTTTGCCCTCCACTTTTCTTTACACTGTTCGTGGCCCTTCCACGGACAGCGGCGGGGATAAAAAATCGCCGGTCCAGTACTCAACCAGACCAGCGTTAATTATAGCACGAGAAACCAATGGCTGCAATCGGAAAAAGTGCTGATTTTTACGCAGTTTTAGCCTGTTTTGCAGTCAAATTGCTTGATTACCCGGTATAACGGCAGGTCGGCCGTTTTTGGACCGCACCAGGGACCACGCCGGGAAAATCCGGTTGATGGCCGATGGGCGTGCGCAGGAGAAACTCCTTTGCGCGGCAATTCGGTTACGCATTTGCGCAACTGTAATTAGTATACACTACACCGGGTGTATCGCGCAAGTGTTTTTTTCAAAATTTCTTATTTTTTTGAGATTTCTTTTTCGATGGGATTTCGCCTGCGAGGCGAACGGAACTTGCCTGCCCGGCAGGGGCACAAGAAGGAGAGAACCAAGGTTCCCTCCTTCTTGTGAATCATCCTTCTTCCTATTTAGCACGGCGAAATTTGCAGAGCTGAGACTATAAAGGAACGGCAGAGGATCTTTTCTTCCGCATGGTCGCACTTCGTGCGCCATGTATCCGCATATCCGCAGTATCAGATACCATTCTGCTACACAGACCAGAAAATCTACGCTGGGTGCGGCACAATAGTGCCGCACAATTCGTGAGCGCGTTGTTACAGACAGGGCCTGCGAAAATAACTTGTACCAAACGCCTAATCCGTAGGTGCCGTGCGCAAACTCCAGATTAACGAATTGCGCAACACGGTCATGTTGCGCCTGCGTAGATTGAACCGTATGTGTAGCAGTACGTTATCTGACACTGCGAATCGGTTGAGAAAGACACGGAAGAAAAAATCCTCTGCCGTACTCCTATTTTCGCAGCGGTCGCCGCTCTCTGATTTTCGCCGAGTTAAGAAATAAAGGAAACTGGAGTCCCAAGAGGATAGAAACCTTGGTGTCTATCCTTTTGGAACCCCAGCTAAGGGTTAGCACCCATTCATCATTCTTTAGGAAACCGCAAAGTAATGCAAGTCCCCTCGCCGAGCGCACTCTTCAGCTCAATCTCCGCACGATGCAGTGCCGCACCATGCTTGACAATCGAAAGCCCCAGTCCGGTGCCGCCGGTCATCTTGCTGTGGCTCTTATCCACGCGGTAGAACCGCTCAAACACGCGCTGCTGGTCCGCCGGCGCGATACCGATGCCGGTATCCGCCACCTGCACGAACGGCCGGCCGTTCTCTGTGCCGGTCACAAGCGTCACACTGCCCTGCGGCTTATTATAATTGATGGCGTTATCCGTTAGATTGAAGATCATCTGCTCGAGCGTGCGGCGCTGACCGGAAACCGCAGCCGGTTCTCCCTCGATGTGCAGCGCAATGCCCTTGCCTGCTGCCTTGCTCTGCAGGCGGTCGCGCACAGTATCACAGAGTGCGGACAGCTCCACCGGCTCAAAGGCCACCGTTTCTCCGCCTTCATCCAGCCGGGACAGATGAATGATATCCTCGATGAGCGCCAGCAGCCGCTGCGCTTCCGTGCGGATCTTGCCCGCAAACGGCGCCACGTCCTCTGGCTTGGCAATGCCGCCCGCGATGATCTCCGCGTAGCCCATGATGCTGGTCAGCGGCGTTTTCAGCTCGTGCGACACGTTGGCGGTAAATTCCTGCCGCTGCTGCTCGGCACGCTCGCGCTCGGTAATATCCACGATCAGCAGCACGGCCGCGTGCCATGCGCTGTTCTCCTCCACCGAGCTTGCCGTAAGTTCATAAATGCGGCCGTTCCGCTCGAGTTTTCCGTGCGCGCCTTTGCCGTCGAGCGCCTGCTCGACCACCTGAATGTAATTCGCATCGCGGCACAGCGTCAGATAGCTGCCTTCCGCACTGTCATGCGGAAACAGCGCCCGCGCAGCGTGATTGGCGAACAGAATCATGCCCTTGCCGGAAAACAGCACCAGACCTTCGTCCATGCGGGCCGTAATGTCGTCAAACTCAGCCTGACGACGCTGCAGCTCGTCCATCTGCGCCTGAATTTTGCGGTTCTGCTTGTCCATACGGTGCAGCAGCGGCGACAGCTCGTCATAGGCTTCGCCCTTCATCGGATCATGCAGGTCGAGTGCTTCGATCGGCTTGAGGAACAGACCGGTCAGCCAGCCTGCCAGCAGCGCCGCGACCAGCAGCGCCAGCAGGATGATCAGCACAATCCACGGTGACGCATTCGGCAGTGCGCCGAACACGCTGTCCGCAGTTGCGGAAATACGCAGAACATCGCCGTTTTTCAGGCGCACCGCGTAATAAAACGTCTGCTCAGCGAAGGTTTCGGACAAACGGTTGTCCTCGCCCGTGCCGTTCTTCTCTGCCGCCGCAATCTCCGGACGGACGGCGTGGTTCTCCATCTCGGAGGCATTCGTGCGGTTGTCGTACAGCACAGTGCCATCCTGCGCGACCAGCGTCAAACGGTCGGCGTACACCGAGCCGCACTCCTCCAGTTCCTCCCGAATGTCATCCACCGCAGACAGGTAGCTGCTCTCCGTTACCAGCCGCTGCCGCATGTCATTGGTCAGACCGGCGTGAACTGCCAGCAGCAGCAGCCCGGTCGTCAGCAGCAGCGTGACAAGCGATGTGAGGAAAATGCTGCCGAATACGCGCTTTCTCATGTGTGCTCTCCCATGCGGTAGCCAACACCGCGGACAGTCTCGATCAGCGCACCGTCCGCGCCCAGCTTTTGCCGCAGCGTGCGGATATGCACATCGACCGTGCGGGTTTCGCTTTCATTATTATAGCCCCAGATATTCTCGAGCAGCACATCGCGCGTGAGCACAGCACCGCGGTTTTTCATCAGCAGGCACAGCAGCTGGTACTCCTTGAGTGTCAGCTGTACCTCCTGCTCGTTCACGAATACGGTGTGGGCCCGCTCATCCACACAGATGCCGCCGGCTACCAGCGGACGCGGCTCATCCTTGCCCTGCATATCCTCGGTGCGGCGCAGGACCGCACGAATGCGCGCAATCAGCTCCATCATGCCGAACGGCTTGGGAATGTAATCATCCGCACCGGTGTCCAGGCCGACTACCTTGTCGTACTCCGTGTTTTTCGCAGTCAGCAGAATGACTGGAACCCTCGCCGTATCCGGCGCTGCGCGCAGACGACGCAGAATAGTGATGCCGTCCTCGCCGGGCAGCATGATATCCAGCAGAATCAGCTGCGGCTTGCATTTTTTCAGAGCAGCCGTCAGCGCCGCACCGTCCTCGAAGCCGTCAGCCTCAAAACCGGTGTTGCGCAGTGTATACACCACCAGTTCGCGGATACCCGCATCATCTTCCACACAGTATATCATATATTACACTCCGATTTCTGTCAGCGTGCCGCCGCTTCCGCGCCGTGCATTGCACTTTTATGCGAGCCGGTGATGGAAAACTCCACCCATTCGGCAATATTGGTCGCGTGGTCGCCGATACGCTCCAGATACTTGGCGATCATCAGCACATCGAGTACGCGCTCGCCGTCCTCCGGGTCCTGCGCGATCTCCGCGATAAGGTCGCTCTTGCACTCATCGAACAGGCGGTCTACCACATCATCATATTCAATAACGCTCCATGCAAGGGTCAGGTCACGGCGGACAAACGCATCCAGGCTGTTGGTCACCATTTTAATGGTTGCCTGCGCCATCTGGTCGATATGCGTGTTGTGACCGCACGCACCGGACAGATACGTTACAATCTCCGCAATATCGCTTGCCTGATCGCCGATACGCTCGATATCCGTGATCATTTTCAGCACGGAAGAGATCAGACGCAGATCGCTTGCCACCGGCTGCTGCTGCAGCAGCAGCTTGAGACACATGGACTCGATTTCGCGTTCTTTGCGGTCGATCTCCTGATCGATGCGGATGGCGGCCGCCGCCAGCTTGATATCGCCCTCAAGCAGAGCCTTTACCGCACTGGCGATTGCGTTTTCGCACAGTGCTCCCATCGAGATCAGCTCATTGTTCATCTCCGCAAGCTGATTGTCAAAACGGTTTCTCATTAGCCGAACCTCCCCGTAATGTAGTCTTCCGTGCGCTTGTCCGACGGCATGGAGAACAGCTTTTCGGTGTCATCCACTTCGATCATGTCGCCAAGCAGGAAGAATGCGGTCGTATCCGAAACACGGGTGGCCTGCTGCATATTATGCGTTACCATAACGATAGTATAATCCTTTTTGAGCTCGAGCACAAGGTCCTCGATCTTCGCGGTGGAGATCGGATCAAGCGCAGAGGTCGGCTCGTCCATCAGCAGCACCTCCGGGTCTGCGGCAAGCGCACGCGCGATGCAGATACGCTGCTGCTGACCGCCGGACATGGACAGCGCGGATTTTTTGAGGTTATCCTTGGTCTCCTCCCAGATAGCGGCACGCTTGAGCGAAGTCTCGACGATCTCGTCAAGCTGCACACGGCTCTTGATGCCGTGCGTGCGCGGACCATAGGCGATGTTATCATAAATCGACATCGGGAACGGATTCGGCTTCTGGAATACCATGCCGACACGGCGGCGCAGCAGATTGATGTCACAGTTCTTGTAGATATCCTGACCATCGAGCATGATGTCGCCCGTGATACGGCAGTTTTCCACCAGATCGTTCATGCGGTTGAGCGAACGCAGCAGCGTAGACTTGCCGCAGCCGGACGGTCCGATGAATGCGGTGATCTCATTCTCCTTGATATCCAGATTGATATCGTGCAGGGCGTGAAAATCGCCGTAATGCAGATTCATATTGTGAATTTCGATCTTATTTTCCATGTTCATTCTCCATTTACTTCTTGGTCAGCTTTTTCGCCGCCAGAGCGGAAAGCATATTCATCAGCAGGACCACCAGCAGCAGAACGACTGCGGTAGCATTTGCCTCGTTCATGTGCAGCGCCTCACCCGAGAGCACATACATGTGGATGGCCAGCGTACGGCCGGACTGGAACAGGCCGGGAATCTGTGCCATGGTGCCTGCGGTAAAGATGAGCGCCGCGGTCTCACCGACGATGCGGCCGATACCAAGGATAACACCGGACAGAATGCCGGGACCCGCAGCAGGCAGCACGATGCGGAATACCGTGCGCAGACGTCCGGCACCCAGACCGAACGAGCCTTCGCGGTAGGAATCCGGAACCGCTATCAGTGCTTCCTCAGCGGTACGCATGATGAGCGGCAGGATCATGATTGCCAGCGTCATCGCACCGGCCAGCAGCGAGTATCCCCAGTGCAGCCTGGTGACGAAGAACAGCATGCCGAACAGGCCGTATACGATGGACGGAATGCCGGAAAGCGTCTCGGTCGTGATGCGGATGACGTTTACCAACTTGTTGCCGCGCTTGGCGTACTCATTCAGGTACACGGCGGTGAACAGGCCGAGCGGCACGGCCAGCAGCAGTGCCAGCGCGGTCGTTTCAACCGTAGTAAGGATGGCAGGCATCATCGAGACGTTCTCAGAGGTATAATTCCACTGGAACAGCGACGGCTTGAGATGCGGGATACCCGTCACCAGAATATAGCCGAGCAGGAACAGCAGCACCGCAAAGGTCAGCACAGCCGCGCCGTACACCAGACCCTTGAGCACAGCCGCAGACGCGGCGCCGTGCACCTTTCCGGTCTTTGCCTGTACGCGCACTGCCGGTTTTGCAGCAGAGACAGCTTCTCTTGTCATGCTTCCTTCCTCCTTTTGAGAACCGAGAATACCAGATTGATGAGCAGAATGAATACGAACAGCACAACGCCGGTCGCAATAAGCGCCTCACGGTGCAGGCCGGTGGCGTAGCCCATCTCAAGCACGATGTTTGCCGTCATGGTGCGGATGCCCTTGATCATACTGCCGGTCAGTCGCGGCTGGTTGCCCGCTACCATGATAACCGCCATGGTCTCGCCGATGGCGCGGCCGATGCCGAGCACGATGCCAGCCAGCACGCCGGACTTGGCAGCCGGTACCATAACCGTGAATATGGCACGCTCATGCCGTGCGCCCATGGCGACGGCGCCCTCGTAGTAGCTCATCGGAACCGCACGCAGCGCCGCTTCGGACACACCGATGATGGTCGGCAGAATCATAATGCCGAGCAGGATGGACGCCGCCAGAATGGATGAGCCGGAGATATCCGCGCCGAACACGCCTGCCACCGCACGGACTGCCGGTACGATAATGACCATGCCGAAGAAGCCGTATACGATGGACGGAATACCGGCCAGCAGCTCGGTGCACGGCTTGAGCAGACCGTACAGCTTTTTCGGACAGTAGAATGCCATGAATACCGCGGTCAGCAGACCGATCGGCACGCCGATAACGATCGCACCGGCGGTGATGTACAGGCTGCCGAGGATCATCGGCAGGATGCCGTAAATGTCGTTGCCCGGCTTCCACTTCGCGCCTGTGAGGAAGTCCAGCAGGCCAATCTCCTTCATGGCAGGCACACCGTTCGCAAACAGGAAAATACAGATGAGCACCACCGCAAAGATGGAGGTCAGTGCACAGAGGAAAAATACCATGTGCATCAGGTTTTCCCGAAGGTTTTTCATAAATCTATCTCCTATACAGGCACAGGGCGAATCGCTTCGCCCTGTTTTATCAGTCTGTGAATTCGCTTACGCGAGGTCGCCCCAGTCGGTGATGTCGCCGACATAGATACCCTTGATCTGATCCATAGACAGGTCGTCAATGGTGTTCGCCGGGTTTACGACTACTGCGATGCCGTCAAGTGCGATGGCGGTGCCGGTAAGCTGTGCAGCCTCGTCGTCCTTCAGCTCGCGGGATGCCATGCCGATGGCAAAGGTGCCGTCCATCGTGCCGGTCATGCCGGAGGTGGAGTCAGAGGTCTGCAGGTCGATGCTTGCGTTCGGGTTTACAGCCTTGTACGCCTCGATCAGCTTCTCCATAACCGGGGATACCGAGGAGGAACCGCCGACTGCGATCTGTCCGGAGGAACCGTCGGAAGTAAAGACTGCTGCATTGTCGTCAACAGCGATGTACTTGTTATCGGTTACAACAGCCTGACCTTCCTTGGAGAGGATGAAGTTGATAAAATCCTTGGCTACGCCGGTCGGCTCGCCCTTGGTTGCAATATTGAACGGACGGGACAGCTTGTAGGTGCCTGCCTTGACGTTATCTACGGTAGCTTCTGCGCCGTCTACCTTGACAGCCTTAACGGTGTCGTTCAGCGCACCGAGGGAAATGTAGCCAATAGCCTTCTCGTTGCCTGCTACGCTGGTCAGTACAACATCGGTCTTGTTGGCGATCTCGGCATCCGCGGTGGTATTGTCGATCTTCTCGCCTGCGTCGTTCTTCTCCTCAACGCCGGTCAGCTCGATGAACGCGCCGCGCGTACCGGAACCATCCTCACGGGAGATAACGGTGATTGCGCCGGATACGCCGCTGTCATTACCGCTTGCCTGGGAATCCGAAGAATCGGAAGAGGAACTGCCGCCGCAGCCGCTCAGTGCACCGGTCAGCATCAGTGCTGCCAGAAGCATGGAAATGCTCTTTTTCATAATTTGTTCTCCTTTTACATTCGTCTTCGTTTTTTGTTACAAGATTATCTTACGGAAGTTTTGTAAAATGCAAAAGCGAGAGTTCGTTAAGTTTAAGTAAAGTGTGTGTTTTCGAGTAAAATTTATGTTAAATCGAGGTTTTCGCCTGCGATTCAGAGGGAGTTATGCTCTGCGTAGCGCAGGAACGTGCGGCGCCCGCCGCGGGGGCAAAAAGGAAGGACAACCTGCGGTTTTCCCCCTCTTGCACCCTTAAACGCCTATATTACTGGGCTTTAAGTCGTTTTTTCGAGAGGCGTACACCAATGTTACACCTTTTCGCTACATAGCTTCAAGAACGTCTAACGCTGTCAGCCGTTCCTGTTCCATAGCGTGAATGTAGATATTATATGTGGTGGAAATACTGGCATGCCCCATCCATTTGCTTACTACGCTGATGCTTACGCCAGCATTTAACGCACGGCTTGCAAAAGTGTGACGTAGCTGATGGATCGTGAGCGGCTTGTCTATCCCCGTGTGCTTCAACATACGCTCAAGTAAATTGTGCATACGGTTATTAGTGAGGAAGCCGCCTTTTTGCGAACAGGCAACATATTTGCTTTTGATGCCGCATTGCCTGTAAATCATCTGCAATTCCCTAAGTGCGTTGATTGCTTTACTATTTAGTGGGATAATCCGGTTGCTGCTGGATGTCTTAGTGCCTTTTACCTGTAAGGTGCTTTTGGACGTATCTTTTCCGGTATCCCTGTTCTTGATCTTTGCCAGATTTTTATTTATGGATACCGTCTTGCTTTCAAAGTCAATATCAGACCATTCCAGCGCAAGCAGTTCACCACACCGCAGGCCGGTATGCAGCATAAATACGATCAGGTTTCCGTGAACAAAAAGCGGACGGCCTGTACCATACTTCTCTCTGGCTGCTTCCTCCAACCGTTTAACCTCTGCATCCTCTAATATCAGCATTTTCCGCTCTGGCTTAAACTTGCTCCGTTTTGCCATGATAACATTTGCCATTGGGTTTTTAAGAATGTCACCCTCAGTATAGGCATGTTGGAAAACCTCAGAAAGTATCTGCCGGATCATCTTGACGATAGTATAAGAATATTCAGTGCTTTTCTGGTTTAACAGTGTTTGAATATCAACCGCTTTGATATTCCCAAGTTGGAAGCCGCCAAGCGTCGGCTTGATATGCGTGTAATAGACAGACTCCAACCGATCAAAGCTGGTATTCTCCACGGCTGCGGCCTTGAAAGTATATAACCATCGCTCAATATAAGTGCTAAGCAATACTTTTCTACAATCCGTAATGCCATGCACTATTGTTTTCTTAAATTCACGCAATTTCCGTCTTGCTTCCGCTTCTGTCTTACCATAGACATAACGCGGTTTCAACATCTTTTCGTCCTTATATTTGCCGACCCAGCGGCCATCTTTCCGCTGATATACACTACCCTCCCCATATCCGCGGATTCTCTTAACTTTATTGATATTTTCTACTGTATTCATGCGTATCGCTCCTATCAAATAAACAGGGGCGGCAGCATAAACAGCTAACGCATATATTATAACGCCGTCCCTCTGTAAAGGCAATTCAATCAGTAAAATATCTCTTTCCCTTTATTTGCTTCAAACCACCGGTCAAGTTCACGTTCATTCGTCAAATAATCCCGTCCCACTTTCACCACAGGCAATACGCCTGCTTCCAGCAGGCATTTTAGCTTGGTTTTGCCAAAAGGGAACAACTCAAGCAAATCGTCCTGCGTCAAAATTTTATAATCCATAAACCACAGCCCTCCTGCGTATTGGTTATCATCTATGCAGCAACAATTTACTGCATCTCGTTTGCAATTCAAAATCCCCACATGGTTTTTGTGCGCCATGCCCGCTACCGGAACGGACAGCAACATGATATAATGAAACCATGATAAACTTTTCTGTTCTTTATTGTGGGGTATGACTTTATGAAAAAAGAAATCACATCTATCTTGTGTGCGGCAGCTATTACCTGTTCGGCAGGCGCCGCCAATGTTTCAAACTTTTCGGACGTCCGTCCGTCGGACTGGTATCACGATGCGGTCAACTATGTTTGCGAAAACGGGCTGATGAATGGTACATCGGATACGGCGTTCAGCCCGAACGCAACTACCAGCCGCGGCATGATCGTGACCATCCTGTACCGACTGGCAGGTTCACCTGATATGCCCGAAAGCAACTGGGGATACCCCTATGCAGACGTAGATACAAACGCCTATTACAGCGCGCCTGTCTACTGGGCGCGCATGAATGACCTCGTTACCGGGTACAGCGATACGCAGTTCGGCCCGAATGATGCGATCACCCGCGAGCAGCTTACGGCCATCCTGTACCGCTACGCGGACCACCTTGGCCTTGATACAGATACCGGCTTTATACCAGATAAATACTATGATTTCTCGGACTATCAATCAGTTTCCCGTTACGCAACAAACGCCATGAGCTGGTGCGTCAACAAGGGCATTGTCAGCGGCTCGGACGGAAAGTTAAATCCGCACGGGACAGCTACTCGTGCCGAAGTCGCAACAATGCTGATGAACGCGGAAAACATCTTGGACGCAAATGAACCGACGGAGCCGGAAACACCGGTTTCACCAGACGGACAGCCTGTGCCGGATGATACCGACAACGAAACCGCAGACGATAACCAGACCGTAACAGATGAAATCAGTCTACGCCCTATCGGCAAATCTGCGGTAGACGAGTACGGCGGCTATTGGGATTATGACCTGTCCAATGCCACCTTTGACGCCATCAACGACCTGCGCGAAGAAAACGGTTTGCCACGTCTGACTTACTCGTTGAAAGTACAGGAATGGGCGGACACTCGTTCCCGCGAAATCTGGATTGTTGACGAACGAGACGGGGATATTTCTCATACAAGACCGGATGGCTCGGTGTTCGCATCTGTTGGTTATGGATGCAATGCTGAAAATGCACTCATAGGTTTAATTACAACCAATGCGCAGGAAAACTTAAACAAATGGTATGGCTCACAAGGTCATCGAGAAAATATGCTCAACACCCGTTCAAAAACTACTGCTGTCTCTGCCTATGTCCAAGGTGAGAAAGTGTACGCTTTGCAGCTTTTTGATAAACTAACAATAACAGAATTAAATAATCGGTAAGCAAATCCCTCGTTTCACAACGAAACGAGGGATTGCCTTTTCCTATAAAATTGTTAAATCCAATACTCATTCCCGTCTGTGTCAAGCACATAATCGTGTTCGTGCGAGACTTCAGTAATCAGGTCCTCAGAAGAACCACTATCCGTGAAATATTGGATATGGCCGCTGTAAGCCGAGGTATCCGGGTCGGTATCCCGTCCGGTAAGCTGGCAAATCAGCTTGGCAAAATTCAGGCGGGACACATCACCGCTGAGCCCTGCATTCGTGCCAGTGATATACTTCACAAGCGTATTAAGCTGTTCCGAGGTAGCCCAGATTCGCAGATAGCCTTTTTCCGAAACCTCATAATTGATTTCGTAATCAACATCTTCGGTCATTTTCGTTGTGTCGAATACGCTTGCGGGCAGCACACCGATAGAGACAAAATATTTTGCTTCTTCGGGGATGCTGAACTCGTAGTCCGGCACCGTCACCGTGCCACGGTCCAGCCACGTGTTCCCGCCGTTGGAAATCAGACGATATGCTACGATGCACGCTTCTTGCAGTGAAATACGGTCTGCGGGTCGCCACATATTTTCGTCATAACCATTATAAAGCTGATAATGAATATCAGTTATCAAATCAGCAACTGAGCTGATAATTTCAACTTCCGGCGACTTTCCGATAGCATTGCCGTTATCGCCCTCTCCGGTCGCATAGTTGACGTAGGTCTTGCCGCCTGCATCGTTCTTAAAGCGGACGGTAAGCAAAATTTTATGCGATTGGCCGGGTGCAATGTCACCCAATTCCAGAGTGAATGCCTTGCCTGAAAAACTCCATTTATTACTTAGGACTCCGTTCACATAAACATTGTTTTGCAAAACAGGCGTTACCACAGAGGTATCCAGCGTATCTTTCAGCACGACGTTTTCCCACATTATATCACTGTGATTTCCAACAATAACCGTAAATGTTGCCGTTCTGGATACTTCGTCGGCATCCTTACTTACATCAACCACCGTCTTATCCACATCTTTTGTGACATAGAAGCCGGTGGCATCATTAGGGTTTTGCGGCTCAACCTCCGGTACGGTTACGCCGTCATCTGTTGCCGTGCCGATGCCGTTATCGCCGGTCACATCCACGCTGTTTTGAAGGGTCGTACCGGCCGCTGTGTCAAGTACCTGCACATCAAAGGAGATTACTACGCTTTCGCCTGCAGCAAAATCACCCACCAGCACGGACAGCGCGTTACCGTTCAGCTTATGCAGCGCCACCTTACCATCCAGATACACGTTGCCGATCAACTTCACGCCAGCCGGAAGCGTGTCGTATGCCACGACGTTTTTCCACGGCGCAGTAGCCTTATCGCCATTTTTGACCGTGATCTCATAGGTGAACATATCGCCAATATCAGCTTTGGTCACGCTCGCGGACTTAGTTACAATCGGGTCGGCTTCGCCCTTGTTGATCTGCACGCCTGCATCCGGAAGCGGCGTTTGCTCGTTGCCATCCGTCAGAATAGCCGTATTGACGATAAATTCGCCCTGCATACCCTCGTCTACCGTCACATCAAAGGTGTACACCACCTGCGTATCCGGTGCGATTGCGTAAGGCGTGAGCGTCAGCGTGCGTGAAGATGAATCGTAGGAATATTCCGTCGTTGCCTGACCGTCTTTCTGGACGTTGCCTGTGAAAGTCACACCATCCGGCAGAGCATCGGTCACGGTAACGCCGGTCCAGTCCGCCGTTGCCATTGCGCTATTTTCCAGCGTGATCGTGTAGGTGATTGTATCACCCACGCGCGCGGTCATTTTATTGGCTGACTTTGCACCCGCACGGCCGTCCGGCGTGCCGTTCTCGATGGTGACGCCGTCATCCGTGTCCTCCGTATCCGGCGCATTGCTGCCGGAAGCGACCGCCGTGTTCTCAATCATCATGCCGTAGGCATCACTGTTCACCAGCACATCAAACGAAATAGTTTTCGTCTGGCCGGGGGCGATCGCATCCAGCGGAACAGAAAGGGTTCGGTTTTCATTGTCATACTGATATACCGTTGAGTAGCCGTCCACTGTGACGTTGCCGCGGAAGGTCAGGCCATCCGGGATAGCATCCCGCATCACCGTGTCGCGGATATTTACCTCTGCACCCGCACCATTGGAGACTTGTACCGTGTAGGTCAGAGTATCACCGACACGAGCAGAAGATTTATCAACACTCTTGTTGATGGACAGGTCGGTCATACCGTCTGCAACGACAACGCCGTCGTCCTTGTCCTGTACCGGCTCGGTGTTGTCCGAAGTCAGGGTGGCAAGGTTCTGAATCGTCGTATTGTAGGCATCTTCGTTGACGGTCGCCACAAAGGAAACCGTGCGGCTGGTATCCGGCTCAATGCTGCCGACGTTTACCGTCAGCAGGCGGGTATTTTCATCATAGGTGAAATCACTCGTGCCGCTGCCGTCCAGCATGACCGAGCCGTACTCGAACGTCAGGCCAGCAGGGATAACATCAGTAACGGCCGCATTTTCTACGGGTACAGTCGCGGTCTCGCTGTTAGAGAGCGTCAGAATATAGGTGATCTTGTCGCCGACCTTGGCAGAGGACTTGTCCGCCGACTTCTCAATGCTGGGGCGGGCTTTACCGTCACCGATGGCAACACCGTCGTCTGTGCCCTCGGTGTCCGAAATATTGTCACCGGACATGACCGCAGTGTTGTAAACTGTTTTGCCGTAGGCCGATTCATTGACGGTCGCTGCAAAAGTAACCGTCGTTTTTGTATTCGGTGCAATTCTGTCCAGCGGCACGGTCAGGGTACGGGTCTCGTTATCGAATGAATAACCTGTACTTACACCGTCTACCTGCACGCTGCCGTCCACAAAATCCAGTTCCGCCGGGATAATGTCGGTCATGGAAGCGTTTTCGATTTCATAAACGGCACCCTCTGCGTTGCCGAGCGTGACGGTATAGGTGATCTTATCGCCGACCTCGGCGGAAGGCTTGTCCGCACGTTTTTCCACATAGGGCGCGGTGTCGCCCTTGTTGATATAAACACCGTCGTCTGTGTCCTCATACTTGCCGGTTTCGCTACCGCTTTCATCCTTAACGATACCGTTTGCGCCCTCGGCGACTGCGGTGTTGTAGATCGTCTGGTTGTACATATCGCTGTTCACGGTTGCTTTGAAAGTGACTGAAACCGTCTGACCTGCGGCAATGTCGCCCAGAGGGACAGAAAGCAATCCGTTTTCAAACGAGTGCTTTGCCGCCTTGCTTTCTACGTACACGCTGCCATCCGCGAAAGTCAAGCCGTCCGGAATTTCGTCGGTGAGGACGACTTCTTTCCACGCGGAAGAAGCTGCTTCATCATTCGTCAGCTTCACCGTATAGGTCAGGGTATCGCCTACATTGGCGGTTTTGGCGTTCGCCGTCTTTTCAATGGACGGGATCGCATCACCGTTCGTGTACTGATAAACGATCGTGCGGATATAGCCGCGGTACTCGTATGCCGGGATGACCTTGGGTGAACTTTCTTCCTTGCCCGCTGTGGTGACAGTTTCAGCAAGTTCCTTGCCGTTCTGGTCTATGAATTTTTCAACGATGATGTTGTAAATACCGTCATTGTAGCTGAGGCCGTGCCATTCTTCCGCGCTGTGCGGAATGCTGGCTTCTATCAGATCGCAGTAACCCCAGTGATTCTCAACCAGATCATTGTACGGACATTCGATGCCCAGCTCTTTCAGCTTGTCCAGCGTGACGTTACGGTTAATCATACCGTTTACCAGCCGCACGACCTCGGCACGGCTGATCGGCTCATCCGGCCGGAAACTGCCGTCCGGGTAGCCCTCTACCCAGCCAGCGTTTGCGGCTGCATTGATATAGCTGTACGCCCAATGGCCGTTGGGAACGTCGTCAAAGAGATTGCCGCCCTCGTAGTCCAAATTGGCGAACCGCGCCGCCATGACGGCAAACTCCGCGCGGGTGACGGGCGCATCCGGCGAGAATTTGTGTTCATCCGTGCCGTCTACAATTCCAATGTTATACAGCGTTTCGACTTCTTTGTAGAACCAGTAATCCGTCTTGACGTCCTCGAACGTGCCGTTTGACATGCGGCGCTCAAACTCTGGATACTCGCCGTCATAGAGACGGTAAAAGACCGTAGTTGCTTCTGCACGGGTCATGGAAGCATCCGGCCGCACGCTTTCGTCCGGGTAGCCGACAATATAAGTCAGATCCTTATGGGAGTAGACGTACTCGACGTTTTCCGTGTAATCGACGTAGGTGTAGTTCTCGATTTCCTGCGGCTGCCGTTCCTCATGTGTTACGCTATATATCTCTTGCTCGGCAATCTCCTTGCCGTTTTCCGCGTCGATATACTTTGCCGTTACTTCGGCAAGCGTGCTGGTGCTGTCCGACGCGGCAAAGGCCGTGGCCGGAAACGCCGACGCAGACAAGAGCAATGCCAGCCCCATCGACGTAAGCCGCTTGAGCCGTTTCTTCAAAAAATCCATTTCCTCATCCCTCCATCTCAAACTTATTTCCAAACCGATACTGCATGGATTAACCATGCACCGAGTAGCACACTGGAACCACCCCCTTGAAATTTGGCGTGTATATAATAAAACCGCGCGGGAATCCGCACGGTACATACCTGGGCTCTATCCGTCAAAGCCCTCAATCTTCATTTGTCCCTCGATATTCCGGTCCTGCATCCACCAGCGGAATATATCCTCGCCAGTTGTCCCAGCACGCCATGTGCTGTCGAGCTTGCCGCGTGCAACACGTTCTTCGAGCATTCGCTCAAAGGCACGGATGTAGGCGCGCTGATACGTGGGATACCGGCCGAACTCAAACAGACGCATTCGACGTCCTGCCATCGGGCAACCCACACAACCGACCCTATGGAAGCCGCACGAATACAGCGGATTTATCGGTATTCTCTCAGCATGGATATACGACCACACATCATAGTCCGACCAATCCACAATGGGATTGCAGACCCGCTTCGCCTGCAATTTGCAGCTCTCGAACAAAAGGCGGGTATCTGCATTATCGTTGTTGATAATGACCTTTTTGCTGAGATCGTGCGGCATACTCTCGTAAATGCCGCGTTTGGTACGGCGGCTGGCGCTTTCCGCCCAGCGGACACCCGTCGTAATCATGCGGCCAGCGCCGCCGCTTTCTTTCAGCACCGAACAGCAGTATCTTACTGTTCTTGTGGGCGGCATCAGCTTTTGCGGTATAAGCATCCACATATTGACCGGTACGCCCTTGTAAGTCGGGTAATTGACAGTACATTTCACACCGGCGAGCTCCAAACGCCGGAACTGCTCGCGCACGTGGTATACAGTCTCCGGTGCATCCACGCTGGTATGGTTGTGCATGACCTCATAGCGGATACCGGAAGCGGCGGCAAGGTACAGGCATATATCGCTGTCTTTCCCGCCACTCACTGTAATAATCAATGGCTTACCGTAATAGGCTTCGCTCATTTCCGCTGCCAACCGCAGACGGGCGATTGCTCTATGTTCTAAATCCATCCGTCAGCCCCAAACTGCACATCACACTTTCATCAATCTTATTCAATGTCTCTTTATCCATTACACCGACAAAATTCCCCAGTCGTGCTTTATCTACTGTCCGTATCTGTTCTAACAACACAACCGAATATTGCGGCAAGCCCTGCATACAGACGGGCACATGAGTAACAAGATGCTTGTCCCGATGCAAATTGCTTGTAAGCGGCGCTACAATCACCGTAGGCGAGTATTTGTTTCCAATATCATTTTGCAAAATTACAACAGGACGCACGCCGTCCTGTTCTGAACCAATAACAGGACTGAGATCAGCCCAAAACACATCACCACGTTTATACATTTATTTCACTCCCACTCCAAACACTGAACTTTTGGAATTAAAAAACTTTCCCGTATCGTAGATACCGTCCTGCCAAAGAACGAAGCACATACCTGATATTCTGCTACAATGAACCGGTCGTCCGGATGGACAAAGATAACAGTAGCAGGTACGGTCTTACGGCAACTGGTTTTTGCCCAGATACAATCTATGATTGCGGGCCGCACTAATACACGTTCGCCAACCTCGTATTTATGTTTCTTTGGTTGGATTTCCCAATCTGGCATTTCATTCACATCCTGTCTGCTTGTTGTGATGTACGCGCGACAGACAGTAATCTCCCGTCTGCCGCAAAACCTTAAAACACTTTAGACACATCCTTTCCTGCTGCCAAGCCTATTTGTTCTCAACGCCCCGGCTTGTGGGGAAGCAGACAGATGATCGCTGGCGAACGATTCCATAGGCCGTTTTACCTCTGCGTGGTTCTCACATCAGCCGCCCCCATTGCTTGTGTCTGTGGCTGGGCGGAAGTCTCATTATCTGTCTGCGTGTCGTCGCTTTACGGGTGCCGCCCCGTATTTCGTACCGTCATGGTTTACCGCTCTGCCGGACTTGTCCGGCGTCCCCGCGCATGGGTACCGCAGCTCGGCGCAAACAGTTTTGTATCTGCTGCCTGTATATTCAATTTTCAAGGTGCATATGTAATCCGCTTTCCTTTTTCAAAAAGTACATTTTATTGGTCTTTCCTTTTGGTATAATCACCCTGAACAGCGATGCCAAGTATTTCGCATATCGCATCCACGATTTTCGGCGTCGCAAGCTGTCCGGTTTCGATTTTGCGAAGATAGGAGCGGTCAAAATATAACCCTGTGTGCCGCTTGACTTCTTCGATCAGCCAGCCTTTGCTTTGCTCAAGAGCAATAAGCCGATGGTTAATTTTTTTACCAAACGAGCAAAGTTCCCTTTTTTTCATGGTCAACTACTTCCTTTCTATTGACATTTACATAAAAGTGTAATATTATATATTTGTTCTATAAATTACGTTTTAGCGAAATCTATGAGTGAATTATATTATTCTGTCGCGTAAGTGTCAACGTGTAAAATTTCGTTTTTACGTAATTTTGGCATATACTACAAATGGACGGGTGATTTTATGTCAGAGTTGTACAACAAAATAGCTGCATTGTGCGCGGAAAAAGGAATTACAGTTACAGAGCTATGCAGGCAATGTAAAATAAGCCGTGCATCGCTGTCCGATCTCAAAGTGGGACGAAAGAAAAACCTTTCTACTAAAAACCTTTCAAAAATTGCCGATTACCTAAATGTGCCGATTGAATTTTTACTTAACATGGAGCAAAAAGAAACGCCCGTCCTGACAAGGCGGGACGAGCGTGACATAGCAAAAAGACTGGATATGATTTTAGGTGATCTTGGCGACGCCGAAGCAAGCCTGATGTTTGATGGTGAGCCAATCGACGATGAAACGCGGGAACTCCTGCGCATTAGCCTGCAAAACCAGCTTGAAATTTCCAAACGGATTGCCAAGCAAAAGTTTACTCCAAAAAAGTACCGGAAATGAAATAGAGGTGCTGCATATTGTCAATAAAGCATAAGGTCGATATGTTATGCCGAAAATGTGATACCAGAGACCCGTTCACAATCGCTGCAAAACTCGGTATTCGAGTTCTCCACGAACCCCTTGGAAGTATCAGAGGATATTACAGCCGCACACACAGAATCAAGTTCATACATATCAATCAAGACCTTTCAAAAGAGCGACAGCGGCAAGTATGCGCGCACGAATTAGGACATGCAATCTTACACCCGAAAAGCAATACACCATTTCTGAGAGCAAACACGCTCTATTCTGTAAACAAGCTGGAAACAGAAGCGAACCGTTTTATGGCGCTGCTGTTGCATCCAGCAACTGAGATTCAGGACTATGCTCAATGCGGCTATACTCTTTATCAAATAGCCGATATATGCGGACTAACGCCGGAATTAGTAGAATACATTATAACCACTTATAACAGAAATGATGCCGCCTCATCTTGAAGCGGCATTATCTTTATGATATTTTTGCTATCAGTTTAATATGCATCCATCCTGTAAATGGATAACTTGATTACAGACTGACATTATATCTTCTTGATGATGGGAAGTTAAAATGATTAATTTTCCCTGTTCTTTGTATTGAAGTAATATACTTCGCAAAATATCTACCGACTCTGCATCAAGCGCATTGAATGGTTCGTCAAGAAGAAGTAAGGAAGGATCCTCCATAATTGCTTGAATAATTCCTAATTTTTGTTTCATTCCCAAAGAATATTTTTTTACAATCTGCTTGGAGTTGAAATTTAATCCGAATTTATCCATATAATGCTTAATATCATCATAAGATATTATGTTTCTTATCTCTGCAAGTAATTTTAAATTCTCTAACCCGCTAAGATATGGTAATAGTTCAGGCTTTTCAATAATGATTCCTATATCAGGCGGGAAAGATATATCTTTATTCAAAACTTTGCCATCTACAGTAATAGTACCACGATTTAAACAGATTAGCCCTGCTATAGCTCGTAGAAGCATTGTCTTTCCACTACCATTTTGTCCAACAATCCCATAAATATTTCCACTTTTAAACTCAAAATTTATATTATTAATTACAAATCTGTGATCAAGTATTTTTGTAGCATCTTGTAATTTAATAAGCATAATATCCTCTTTCCAACACTATTATCATTTAAAGGACATCCATATTTTTGGACGATTTTCTTCCAAGATAATATGTAACACTTATCCAGCCGGCGATAACTAAATAACTTATTATAGTATCTCTAAATAACCAGCTAAAAATCAAATATATATTAATTGGGAAAAACTTATTTAATAGTGGAACAATCGAAAAAATTTCTGCAGTAAAAAAAATATAGACTACAATATATGATGCTGCCATATATTTTTTCTTGCATTTTACTTTTATAATTAAAGATATATTTATAAATATAATAAATCCACAAATACATCTTGCAAATTCTCTAATTAACCCCCAAAAGGATATTGCATAAATTTTTCCGAAAATAATCTGAGTAATGAAAATGATAGAAAGCATCCAAATAATGGTATAAATTATTGCAAACCAATACTGCTGATCACGCAACAAAGTAAATGAATGTAACTTATTTTTTGTACGTACCATAATAACTGGACTGATAGAAGAATCTATTATGACAGCACCAAGCACAAATGCAGGCATAATAAGCATAACAAATGTTTTGTCTGAGAAAATGTTTTTGAACCACAAATCTTGCGTATCAGCAAAAAAAGAAATACATAATAACGGGAATATAAAGTAAAGGAATCCCACCCAAATAAAATATTTACTTTTGTGACTAAATAGAATCATATTATATCCCTATTTCTTCTATAAGCAATCGTAAATAATAATATTTCGAGAATAAAATATCCACTTAAAACCAATAGTATGTCCTTAAGCTGCGCAGCTCCTTCGTAACACGAATTCAACGGCTGCAAAAAATTTCGTAAGACAAAACGTTTAGGTAGTAAAAAGTCACTTCCATAAGTTATTAATAGGCATAAAATAGAGGGAACGAAAAAAGCCACATATATGTTTGGAAATCTAAATATCATATGTATAATAACAGTTAAAGCCGCCAATACAGACAGTGCCAGGGAATTTAAAAATGCGAAAAAAACTGCTGATAAAACAGGTGAAATTTCGTAAAAAAAATTTGCTGCAGAATGTTCAATAGGAATAAACATCCGATAGACATCTGTCATGATCGAATTTTGTGGAAATATGGAAAATGTTATTAAAATATTTATAGAAAAAGAGACAATTGAGTTTACCATTGTAACAAGAAACACAGATATAACCTTGGAAGTCAAATATATTGCTCTACCTTGTTTAACAATGTTATATATTTTGAAAGAGGTTTTCTGATCATAAAATAGAATAAAACCAGTCGATAATACAGGAAGAAGTAAAAACAGTGCATGATAAACTTTAAATCCAATGCCACCGGGAAAGTTGAAAAGCCAATACTGGTAAGCGTTGATTCCATAGTATGAAGCAAACATAGAATCAAGCGTTAAAAAACGAGAATATAAGGGATCTACAATTGCTAAAAAAAACAGCACACCCAAAACTATCCTTACAGTAATTGAATTATATAACCTTTTGATATCTATTCTTAAGCAACTCATATTAACCTCATAAATAACCTTGGGAAGTCGCCATATAAGCACTCCCCAAGGTATCTTCATATAATATGTTATACAATACGTTTAACTTAAATTCATAATAGCAATACGCTTAGTATGGAGACCACCTACCCTCAATTGGATAAGTGGTAGAGGTAACGCTATTATTATCAATATTCAGTGTGACTTCAGTTTGAATAGACGGTTTGTTAGTATAATTCACATTATTAATTATTCCATTTGCGGTAATGGGGTGATTGGGAGATGAAGCATTTACCCCCCAACCGGTTTCAGTCCAAACATTTACAGAACCTAATCCGGATCGCGATGATTTGCAAGACACAGCAAAATAGTTGTTTGTATATGCCTTTTTAACTGTTGAAACTTCCACATCACCAGTATCCGCCGGAAGCTCACCGGTATAATCATGCCAATTATCACGAGGCTCTATCTGCGTTTCAAACGCAGCGGCTGAAACTCCCAATGCAAGGACACAGATCAGTAATAAACCAACCATTCTTTTACATTTACTATACATACTTCACCCTTCTTTCTCGATTAGATAGTAAATCTTCCTAAAGTATATTCTTCTATCACCCCTTTGTAAAAAACTGTTTTATATGATGTAATTTGATAATCCAATTATATATAAATGCAAATTATTAAGCAATACTAAATATTGACGAAACTGAAATGATGTGATAGTATAATTTCAACAAACATGTTTGGTGGCGCCATGAAAAAGGAAAGCAAATCTACCAAGGATACTGGCCACTCCTTTGCAGATTACTTCAAACGCGCATTGAATCCCTTGCTCGTGCTTTTGTTGCTATCTGAGCAACCAATGTATGTCTATGAGATGATGCGAGAGATATCTAAACGCAGTGATGGCAGATATACTATTTCTCTGCTCTATCCTGTAATCCAACGCCTGTTATCTCAAGGGTATGTGTGCGAAGGCCAAAAAGCGATTTCAGACGATAACCGTGTCCGCCAGTATTACGAAATCACTTCCGATGGGATATCGTATTTGCGACAGATAGAGGCCGTTTATGCTGAAATGTCTAAAGCGATACAGCAAATTCATCAAAACACCGGAGGTGGCAACGCATGATGGAGGATAAGATTGTGCGTCAATATGTACGTGCAGTTTCCCGCAAACTAATCTGTTCTAAAGCAACACGCTCCAAGTTATTGAACGGATTGAAACAGGAATTATCGGCTTATTCGGAATTGTCATACAACGAACTATGTGCAAAAGTTGGTAATCCTGAGCAGATTGCAGAACAACTGCTGGAAAGCGTTGACGAGACTGAAATTGCTGTTAGCAAGCGCAAGCATCGATTTGTCATTACTCTCGTAATAGGCATTTTAATCGTATTGTTACTATTGCTGGCTGCATATTACATACATGCACAGCAAGTTATACGCGGAGATTTCTATTTTACTCGTTCTAACACAGAAAGCGACGGGCAACTTATTTCTGATGAAATGTTAGAAAATTAGGAGGCTTCATTTTGAAAAAGCGTATTTGTTCCATAGTTTTAGCAGTTCTTATGCTTGTATGTTTTACAATTCCAGCCTTTGCTGCTGATGTTTCCAACACCACAATTATTGATTGTGGAGACGGCTATTACCTGAAAGTAACGCTAACTGAGTATGTTCCCGAAGCAGCAACCAGAGCCATTTATCAGAAAACCGCAACATCTAAAGCTGATGCTTATCATGGAAACACCTATATCGGCACGTTCTATTTGAATGGAACATTTCAGTATGATACTGTAACTTCTAAGGCAACGGCCGATAGCTGGTCCGCTTCCTCCTCGTATGGTTATTCCGGCGATTCGTCGCGGTCGGGGAACAAAGTATCCGGCTACTGCACTTTCAATTATGCAGGCGGGAAAAAACTCACTATGTCTATAACCTGTGATAAGAACGGTAAAATCAGCTATGACTGATAAAAAGGAAACCATCCGCCCATTGGACGGATGGTTTTTCTAATATTAACAACTGATTTTCCAATTCCCCTCAACCTGCCGCAGATGCAACGTAAACTGCGACACCTGCGTCATACCCGTCCGCTGGTCAAGATACTGCACCGCCACATTCGCCGTCACAGCATCGCCGTTCTTGGTAAAGACCGGATTCACCAGCCCCGCAAACACATAGCTGTCGTTCCCAATCACCGGCAGCGCACCACCGCTGACATAATAAGAAAGCTCCTGTTCCGTCGCCGTTGGGTACAGCGTGAAAAACGTGGTCAAAAACTCTGTGATCTCCGTAGTTTCTTCCGCGGATACCGTACCGTCCGGCTCGGCAGTTTCAGGAACGTAGCCGGACTTTTGGGGCTTGCCCGTGATTGTAGGGCTCTGGATGATGACCATATCGCCCGCATCGTCCACATACACGGAAACCTCATAAACAGACGTTATAACACTGCTTTCCTCCCCGTTTATGACATTTTGCGACACAGAATAGACAATTTTATACACTTTATCCCCAATTTCTTCCACAGACCAAATCTGCACATCTTCCACTTTAGAAGATACCGGCACATCACTGCGCACCGTGTCCACGTTCAGGGTCAGCAGCTCGTCCGTGAGATAATATTTCAGATTTTCCGTGCGCTGCTCTATTGAAGCCGCAGACTGTTCCCATGAGTAATACACCTTGGCGAAATTGGTCACAAAGCTCTCTATTGCATTCGTGTCCGTGACTTCCTCCTGCACTACCGTCGTTTCATGGACGGTATGCGTATCCACCGCTGTAAAATCCTTATACACCGCGAAAGCAAACGCGCAGATAAGCAGCGCCCACAGCGCGATCACCACCGGCCGCCGCGTCCCAATGCTGAGGACACGCGGTTTTTTCTGTTTCTCCTGACTTTTGTTTCTATTCTGGAACATATCATTTTCCTGCCTTTCGTCATTCATTGTCCTACCCGTCCGGCACAGACCAGATGCGCCTGCCAATAGGCGCTGGTCAAATCTGCAAACCCGATCGGGTTTCCTGCGTGGTACATCCGGTTATCGCCCACATAAATCCCAACGTGCGTGATATAATCGCCGCAGTTATACGTCCCCTGAAAGAACACCAGATCGCCGGGCTGGGCGTCCCCGAACGGGATGTGCCGGGTCACGTCATACTGCGCCTGTGCGGTGCGCGGCAGCGTGATACCCGCCACGCCATAACACCATTGCGTCAGGCCGGAGCAGTCAAAGGATGTTGTCGGGGACGCACCGCCGTAGACATATTCCCAGCCCTGGTATTTCAGTGCTTCATTCATGATCGCATTTACGGTCTCGTTATCAAACTGTGCGGCATACAAATACTCCGATACCAGCCGGACATAGAACATATTGCCGTAGTTGTAGCGCCAGCCGCCGTTTTCCGCGATGGATATTTCATTCTTGTAGGTAACACGCACCCCGCCGGACTTTTCCTCTGCAAACGCCTGCGCCAGTTCGAAGCTGTACTTGCCGCCGTGCGACGCTACATAATCCAGAAACCCGCCGCCGTAGTTGTACGCCTGTATCACGCTGTCCAGATCGCAGCCGAGCCGGTCCGCCTTGGCAAGCAGCTCCGAGAAATACTCACAGCCCTGCCGGATTGAGCTTTCTGTATCCAGAGAATTTGGCGGCAGGCCCATAGATTCTGACGACTGCATCACGTCCTCCAGCGTACCGCCGGATTCCACCTGCATGATCGCAAGCAGGACATCGACGTACTCGGAAATGCCGTACTGCGCCGCGTACCGCTCCACCATCGGCCTGTGCGCCAGCACCTCGGCAGACAGGTTTGCGCCGCCATAGTAAATGCCGCCCCTGCCGCCGTCCTCGTCTGATGCAAACAGGAGGGCAACCAACAGGAGCAGGCAGAAAAAGGCGGCAAACAGCCCTGCAAGGGGCAGCGCAAGATATTTCAGTTTCATCTGCCGCCGCCCCCGTCCTTCGTGCTGTCTGTACGGCTGGTATTGCTATCCCCCCTGTTTTTCGGAGAGGAAGCATTTTTCCGCTGTGCCTTTCCCGCCTTCCCTTTTGCGGAAGCCCGCTTTGATACAACCGAACCCTTCACCGCAGGCCGCGAAACCGCCGGTTTGTCCTGTTCCCGCGCGGCATGGTTTTCCTGCATAGGCATAACAGGCTTGCCCTCTGCGTCCTGCCGCACAGCCGGACGGTTTACTGCATCCGTCCTCCGGATCCCGACATGGACGGGCTGCTTTGCCGCTTCTGTCTGCGGCGCGGCCTGTTGGACTGTACTTACCGGCTGTGCTGCCAGCGGACGCTTGTGCGGCGCTGGATTGCTTGACGCATTACCTGTAGATGATACGAGTTTCGGCGCTGCCACCGCTGCCGGACGCTCATGCGGCTGTGTCTCTGTACTGTGTACCGGGCTGACAGGGCGCTCCTGCTGTGGCGGGGCAGGCTGTTTTGCCGCTGTCCGCTGCCCTTCCTCCTGCACCGGCTTTGCCGCTGGAGCTGCTACGGCCGGCCTTGCGTGTATGGACGACTGCTCCGCCTGTTTCATATTTTTCCTATCCGAAATATCATAGTTGTGAGAAACCGGGACTGCCATCGGGCGCGCATTGCTTTCTGTCGCCCTGTGCGCACTGTCCGGCGCTGCACTATCCGAATCTGCTGCCTGCCGCGGCATATCCGTTTCGGACTGTCCGGATACTTGCCGCGCTGCGCCAAGCAGATAAACCGCAGGGGCATCCGGTCTGCGGTTCTCTGCATCAGCCGAAACGGCTTTATCCGCATAGCCCTCTGTATGGGATACCCCACCAGACGTAATCTCCTTTGCAGATGTTTCCGGTAAACTGTGTACAGCACCCGGCTGTGATGCCCCGCTGCTTCCACCGTTCGGCCGGTTACTGCGGTACCGGTATGCTCCCCCTGATGCGCTGCTGGAACGGCTGTTCTGCGCACTGCCGCCATCATTCGGTCTGCTGGCCGTCGCCGCGCGCATGGTACGGTTGAGCCTGTGAAGCTGATGGTGCAGGAACATCCGCGGGCGGTGCATGATATACCTGCCCATGCCGCGGGCACCGTCGTCATGGAGGGAGAATATGCTGAGCAGGTCGCCCAGCTTGAAATAGATCCCCGCGAACACGACCACCTGCAAAAACGCAATGATAAAAAACGGATAGCCGCTTGCAATGCGGTACAGCATCGTGGAAATGCTGAAAGCCACCGTGATGACAAGCGTAATACCCGCCCGCGCCAGGATCGTATTGAACAGCTTGATTACCGCGCGCCTGCTGCTGCCCTCGAACGTCGGCGCCATGCTGAGCACAAACGACACCGGCAGGAACATCGCATAGATGATGAAAAGCACCTGCGAGAAGATCATCATGCCGGTAAGCAGGAACACGAACACCGAAATGCCGATATTAAACAGGAACAGGAAAAACACTGTGCCGAGCCGGTTCACCGTTTTCGTAACCGTGAGGTTTGTATTCCCGTTGTCCTCGATCTCGGCCTTGACTGCGTTTTCCCGATCCTCGCCATTGTTTTCACTGGGGCTCGCGGATAGGATGTTATCAATGCGTTCTTCGCCTACCGCGTCCGTGTCCGTATCGCCGAATTGCAGAAGCAGCCACGGCTGCTTTACCTGGATGGAAAACAGGCTGTCCCGTATCAAATCCACACTGTCCGCGCCGCTGTTCTCCGCGTCCGGCAGGACGATCTTTGTCCCAACCGAAAGGCTCGCTGTGCTGACGTCCTCGGAAAACTCGTTCAGGCGCTTCACACAGTCCGGCGCATAGGCGATCAGCGCACCGGACAGCACGAAGATCATCACCATGTTCATCACCGCGCGTACGGCCTTTGTGGTTTCCCTTTTTATCAGACCAACATAAGCCACATACGCGCCAACAATCAGGATAATCAGCAGGAGGAATCCCGCATAAAACCCATCCGAAGAAAGTCCGCTGGGCGAAATGCCTGCGATAGACTGAATGTTCCGGCCGATCTCGTCCGCCGCATCTGAAATAAAATCCAGCCCGTATGCTTCCTGCACCAGATAGCCGGATGCGTTGGAAAGATACAGGTTGATCGTCCAGATAAAGTTGGTGATGCAGTACAGGCCGTACATGACCTGCTTGCCGATGCCGTCTATCCAGTTCCACGGCAGCCAATCCCACCCGTTGTCAACGTAGAAGTCAAGCTGGTAATTTTCCAGCGGGTAGCGGCTGTACTCGTGCGCCGCATCCACACTATCATCCACCAGCCCCACCGCGCCCGCAGACGGGCAAAAAGCAGTAAACAGCAAAACAGCGATTGCCGTTATCATCAGCAAGGCAACCGCTGTACGCTTTATCTGTCTGAAATTATATCTCCCGTACGTCATACTGCCACCCCGGCTTTCATCGGCGGCTTTGTGTCAAACCCATGCAGGAAATCCGCAAACACCGGATGGAACTGCACGACGCCCACATGCCCGTATAAGTCCTGCATCAGACATTGTCCGTTTTCGAGGTTCCGCAGCCGCTTCTGGTTACCCTCGTCCTCAGGGTCAAGGCCGAAAAATTCCAGCGTCTTTTTGATCTCCACAATGTCCGTACTGCGGAACGCGAATTTCAGACCGATATTGTTTTTCAGACTTTCGTCCGCGAGGTCTGCCGCGTTCTGCGTGACGAAATACACCGCTGCATTCATGGCGCGGCCTGCACGTACCAGCTTGTTTGCCAGCGTCTTGCCCTGCGCCACGTTCAGGAACGACCATGCTTCATCCAAATCCACGATCTTGAACACGCTCCTGTCCGTATGGATGAAATCCAGCGCAAAGGTGCTGATAACAATGAGCATGGCGACAGACAAAAGCTCCATCGTCGTAAATTCCTCAAACGAAGTACCCTTGTCCGGCAGCACCAGATCGGCCACCTGTATGATATTGAGCTGCTTTTCAAGGCTGATGGACTTTTTGATGTTCCCATCCGAAAACAGCAGGTGCGCAAAGTCGTAGTCCGTGAAGCTCTCAATATGGTCTGCGATACTCACCGCAAGCGGTGAACCCTCTTTGCGTAATTCCTCAATGACACAGAACAGGCCGCGCCGTTTGCTGTTCGTGACCGTGCGCACCGCCCGCCGCAGGATGGGGAAGTGGTTGCCATCCCGCGAGGAAATGCCGGTTAAAAACGTGAGAATATCTATCGCAAGACTTTCCGCGTCCTTGGGGCGGCGCATGATGACATAGGGGTCCAGCATCCCACGGTTGCGCTCGTCCGAGGTCAGGTTGACAATATTGATCTCGTCCGCGATCTCAGGGAAATCACGCTTCCAGTTCCCGCGCTCCGCTTTCGGGTCTACGATCAGCGCCCGCGCGCCGTACAGCACCGCGTAATACACCAGCAGGTTATTGGCAAAGCTCTTGCCGCCGCCGAGCGAGCCGAGGAACGCCGCAGACAGCGCGTTTGTGACCGAGCCTTTCACGCCCTGGCTGGCCAACGCGGGCTGCAAATACACATTCCGGCCGGTGTCCACGCCATAGGCAAGATAGATACCGTCCTTTTCCCCGAGCATCTGCGCCGCGCCGAAACCGAGACCCGCAAGGAAATCACTCGTAACATACTGGATATAGTCGTTCATATACCGCTTACTTGCCGGGATAAACTCATGGTGCAGGCCGATCATATCACCCACCGGGCGCACCAGCTTGACGTTCATATCGTCGTAGAAATCCCGTACCGCATTGCACCGCCGCTTGAGTTCTTCCTCGTCCGGCGCGGTGACGCGCACCACATAGGACAGCTTGTACATGGCTTCCTTGCTTTGCCCCAGTTCGGTTTCCAGCTCATTCACACTGTCCAGTGCTTCCGCAATTGATGTGCTGGTCTCGTCCCCGCTTTCCCACGCATGGTTGTCCAAATCCTTTAATTCCTTTTTCTTATTGCGGACAGTGGACAGGGCTTTCTTGTTGGTGATGATCTCAACATTCATGCTGGTATCGACGGGGAACGTGAATTGCTGCTGCTGATAATAGAAAATCTCGGACGACGGGAAATCCAGCTCCCCGACCACATCCGAGATCGTGAAATAAGCAGTATACGCCTCACAGTCATCATGCGATATGCGCAGGTACCGCCCGTATTCTTCCATCAGGCAGCGCGTGGGCTTGATCAGGTCGTACCGCTTGACAAGCGTTTCACCCTTTAATTTCTTTTTGGGCAAATGAAATTCATAGTCCTCATACGCGGTGCCGCTTTTCCCGTACAGGTGTTCCAGCAGATAGCCGAAATCATCCTTATCCAACCGCCGCACCTTAAACCGGCGCGAAATCTTGCTTTCCAGCAGCTTTTCCATCTTCTGATAGCGCAGTATTTCATCATTCGGCATGGATGCGAAATCACCCATCAGGGTATGGTTCACATCCCGCAGGAAACCGGAAAAGATATTTGCCGCCTGACGGCCGATATTCCCGCTGTCCTGCTCGTTCAGCAGCAGCTTGAAGCCGATATAGAACCGGTAGTCCACCTGATTTTCCCCGATCATGGAGACAAGGGCTTCCGTCTGTCCGTCTATGCGGCGCAGCGCCGCTTCCCGCAGGTTGCCGGAAGCATACGCCTTGGAACGCTCCTGCGCCGCACGGATGCTGGATTCCGTGCTGATCTGCAGGGCGTGTATCTTGCCGTCCCTGTTCTGGGCGATAAGCTGACGGAACGCATCGTGTACCGCTTCTTTCTGTTCCACACTTAAAAACGAGTAGTTGTATGGGATAAGCTCATAGTATGCGAAGCATTCCCCGTCATGGTTCCAGACAAGGTTGTTTTCGATATATTTAATCGGATACTGCATCTATTATCACGCTCCTAACCGCCGTAATGGGCTGTCCTGTTTTCTCCTTGCGGAATTTTACTGCCTTGCCTGCAAAGGTCTGTTTAGGGCGCAGCAGGTAGGCCGTATACGACTTGACAAAGCTGAACGGCTTCTTGCCGTCCCACGTTTTTTGGCTCATAAACCATGTGACGCCGACGGGGATACCGAAATACTTGAGCAGCGCACCGTCTATCATGGAGAGCGGCGGCAGTCCGCCCAGCGCCAGCACCGCAAACTCGCAGGCGACAAACCAAGCCATTTGCGAAAAGGTGATGGGGAACGGCAGGCGCATATCATTGATCGCGTATATGACTTTCTCAACAGACCAGATACTGCTGTAACTTCGTATTTTCTTCACATCATTGCACCTCTTTCTATTTCCGTCTGCGGTACTCATGCCAGCCGCAGGTATAGAATATTTCTTTGCGGTTTACCCAGCGGGCAAACCGCTTTTGTTCTGCTGTCGGCTCACACCCGCCGTCATAGTCCCGGTACGGCTGTGCGAATGGCTGGATGCCTAATGCTTTCAAGACAAGCGCGCGGTGATACGCTTCCTCTACATCCTGCACCAGCATATACGACCACAGGCGGTGTGTACCGATACCGGCTTCCCGCAGATAGGCGACGGCCTGCGCGATCACAGGCAGCATATCAGACGTATCACAGGACAGCCGCACATACTTCACCCAATGCAGCTTAGCGAGCATTGCGGCGATCTCCGGTGTAATAAGCCGGGTGTCTAACCCTTGGTTGAAATCCACTTTCACATCCGCATGGCCCATTTCCTCTATCTGTTGCAAACCGTGCTCGTGCGCCAGCACATTATTGTCCAAAAAAATGATCGTCCGGCTGTCCGGACGCTTGATCTCCTGCCATGTCGCGGCAGGGCGGATGCCGCCCTCTTTGCGCGGGACGATACACCACGGGCAGGAACGGATACAGCCGCGCGTAAGGAAACCGACAGCATACGGGTAACGCGGGTAAATCGAGTAGTCCGGCGGCATGGCTTCTATTTCCTCCGGCAGGCTGCCGTAATCCCTGTACCCGGTACCGCCCCTGATGATCTCATCCGACTGCATGACCGTATCGTTATCCGGTGAAAAGGTAAACACCTTGCTCATATAGATGCGGTCATAGGGCAGCATCCCGTCCCACCACTCGACCATATCACCCAGTGCCTTGTGCCATGCAGAAATCCGCATCAACGCAAGGTTCGGGAAACCGTTGTGCCCGTCCACATCGACAAGGCCGATACGGCGGGCATCTTTAGTATGATTCATTTGTTCTAACTCCTGTTTTCCAAAAATATATGGGTAAGGGGGCGAGGAACGAGGCCCACGCCGCCTGCGTCTTTCCTCGCCCCCTGCGCCCGGTTATGGATAACTGCCATGCAGTTACCCACAGCCGGACACACCCCCACACCATTCTCACAGCGGCGGGCGAAAGAGAAAACGGTTAAACTGCGATCTCAAACACACCATTCCGCGTTTCAACAAACGTACCCTCCATAGATAAGTCGCGCCCATACGCTTCATAGTCAAAGTAGTATATCAGGTGGTCTGGTACGGAGATATAACCTTCCTCCACCATTTGACGCGCTACATCCGCCATATCTTCGCAGCCGGGGTAATAGATAATGTCGTCCTGATGGTCGCACAAATCCTCAATACTGCTGAAATAGCCTTGCAGTTCACGTAAATTATCCTGGATATACTCCGGCAAATCCTCCACCATTTCACACAGGCGGTTGACTTCCTCAATAGGCGTGTACTCGTCTATCTCAAAGGGCAGCTCGTAGTCGTGGATGGCGTATTCCTCGTAAAATTCGTTCAGGCCGATGCGCTCCGCCATTTCGTCATAGTCTATGGGCGGTTCAAACCAGTCGCCGACAAGCTCGCCCTCGTTGTATTTGCCGAGGTTCGCTACATATACCCGCATTTCTTCCATAATCCATTCTCACCTCCACCATGCAGGCATAAAAACGGCCGGTCTCACATTGAAACCAGCCGTTACATCAAACTCAAAAGCCCATGAGATAAGGGACAGACACACCGAAATACACTGCGAGCCTGTCCCATACTTCCTGATCTCTCGGTATACTGCTTCCATTTTCATAGTTTGTAAGCATACTCTGTGATACGCCTACCAGTACCGCAAGTCGTTTTACTGTGATACCACGCGCCCTGCGCAGCATCTTGATACGGTTTTGACGATAGCGCACATCCACACCCCATTCCTTATGCGCCGATGATCTGATTGAACAGCGTGAGCAGAACGTCTTTCACGCCTGCCGCATTGAATACAAGGCCGACCGCGATCAGCGACACGACCAGAAAACCAATGAGCTTGGAAAACTCGCGCTTAAAGCCGAGATAAATACCAATCACCACGATCGCCATAAGCACAAGAGACTGGGCGTTCGTAAGAAACCAGTTGTAAAGGTTGACGCCGAAATTCATAGGCTAATATTCCTCCATTCCGCTTGTAATTAAACTTTTGCTTGCATTTTATTCTGTAATTACAACATCCCCGATTTCCTGAAGCTGCTGTTCAATGATCTTGCGGTGCTTATCTGCCAGCTCGGTTGCCGCAAGCATTTCTTCCATGATATTTGTCCCGCATTTGCGGTCTAACTCCAGCAGCATCTTCCACGACGGCGCGACCTGATGGGACAGCCAGTTCAGCGTTTTTTCAAGGCTGTACGGCTCAGGGTCAGTCGTCAGTTTGAGCCGGTCACGATGTTCCCCAATAAACACCGACCACATATGATTCAGCGGCCAATCTTCGGGCGGCTTACGGCTATCCCTATCCACGAACCGGACATACCGGTTGATGATGCCGAATGCAGTATCTTCGGGGCTTTCGTTAGACACCAGATCATAAACCGCATAGAAAGCACGGTCGTTTTTGAGCCGGATTTCAAACCGGTTTTTGACTTCCGCATCTTCAACGGGGATTCCTTTTTTCACAAGCTGTTCATATGCCTTTTCGTAAATGCAGAAATACAAGTCAGACTGCATCGAGCCGATATACAGCGTCGCACCCATGCTTTCCTTGTTTTCCTCCCGCAGATGTGCAAGCCCGCCCGTGCGGTACGCCTTGAAACTGCGGAATACCGAGATACATTCCCCGCGGTCGCATTTATCACACAGATAGGGGATATCCAAAATCCCCGCCCGATCATTGATTGCAAGGTCTATCCGCTTGAAAACCGCTTTTTCATCGAGAAACATCCGGAACAATTCAATCCAGCTTCTTTTCTGTCCATCCAGATAGGCTTCAAATTGGCGGCAGCCCTTGCCTTTAAGCTCAAGCAGCACACCTTTTTCCTCCATCGGTGAAGTCATGACCGCAATATCGCCCAGCACATACATACTGGAATAGGAATAAAGCCCGTGATCTTCCTGCGCCATATAGTTCATTTTGAGCCGCAGCACATCTTCAATAATATGCCTTGCGTCCATCGTAGGGAAGCGCACCCGCACATAGTCGATCATCAGGTTAAGCGGGTCTGGGTACAGGGTCTTGAGCGCCGCGGCGAGCCTTTTCCTTGTCTTGTCTGTCACCGGCAGCTTTCCGGTTTCCAGACGGCACAGGTATTCACGCGAAATACCTGCAACAGCGGCAACCGCCTTGCGCGAAATACCGTTGCGTTCCCGTTCTTCACGGAAATGCCAAATCCATTCGTTGTTTTCCATGAGATGGTCTCCTTTCTGCGTCATGTGACATTGACGCCCGTTTTTGACATAACCCTTAAAAGCCCAAAATCCAGACGGCATCAGGGTTTCTACTTTGTAAAGCGGCTGGCCATTGGCGATTTGTACCCCCCTGTTAGATACAGGGGGTTCAGGCACGCGGGCGCGGCTTCGCCGCGCCCGCCATCCGCCCTTGCCGCGCTGGCGGCTTTCGCGCTGCACACCGCGCGCGGCAGGGCGGGGCGTGCAGACAGAAATGCTATACATGGTATGTCACTTGCAGGAGTATGCCGGAAAAGGAAAGTTCGACATGCTCATCCGCTGGACGGTAACTGTCCTGCATACAGAACTCCCACACTGCCGCATCCTCAAACCCCAGCCAGACCATTTCGGAAACTTTTTTCTGCTCCGGATTATCCCGCATCTTCGCTTCAAGGAAACGCACAGCAGCGTCAATACTGCTTTCGACCTTCTGCATCCGTCCGTCTGCTTCCCGCATGACCTGATTAAATTCCGGTACGGTGAGATCAGATGCCGAACCTCCTACGAACTGCAATTCATCCAGCTCGTTTACATGAAACCATGTTGCTATCTTGTCCTCATTGTATGGAAACAGCACCATTCCCGTAATATTTTCGTCCCTATCCTTTGTTGTAACGAAGCGTTCTACTTTGTCATTCACTGCAAATCCTCCATTATATCCCTATCTGAACACACTTGCTTTAGTCCAGCCGCCAGTGTGCCGATCTCCCTTAGGAAGTCATACCCTTTGGGTACGACCGGCGTATAAAACTCGGTAATGACACCCTTACCGGTATCTGCATAGCCGCACCCCTTGACGTTCTTGAAGAAAAACTCTTTCTTCACTTCACCGAACATCATGCTGTATCCCAGCTCGGACATACGCCCCAGCGCGACACGGAAGTTAAACTGGTCACGGATACCGTCACCGAGATACTTTGCATCCGGGCGCTGGCAGGCGAGGATCAGGAAGAATCCCACCTGCCGTCCCAGCATGACAATCTGCTTGAGCTTGTTTAATACGTCCTCACGTTCGCGCGTGTTCAGCATTTCCATGAACGCGACGTATTCGTCGAATATCAAAAAGTGCGGTTCCAAGCTGAGATAGGCGTAGTTCTCGCCGGTCTTATAGCCCTGCATGGATTTCATGCTTTCGCTTCGCTGCATCATCCTGTCGCAAAACCGGCTGACACCGGCAGCAATATCCTCCTTGCGGTAATACACCTCCGGCATCACAGTAGACAGGTCTGCCAGATCAGCATTTTTCGGGTCTAAAATATGCAGCACAGCATCGGTCTGTAAAAGCGCCTGGATGATCGTCAGGATGAAATACGTCTTGCCGCCGCCCGTACCGCCTGCGATCAGCATGTGCGGGAGCGTGTCATACTCCCACCAGACGTTCTTCATCAGCCGTAGACGCCCGCCCTCGGCTTTCGCTTCGGCAATCGGGATACGGTTTGCCACCATGTCATAAAGCAGGGTATATTCCACATACCCGTCCCGCAGCTCGCGGCTGACCAGCTCGCAGTACAGGCCGCTTTCCAGCTTGGTTTCCAGATGAAGCAGCGGTTCCTGATATTTCCCCATCGTGATTTCCACTTGAAAATGCAAAAGCCCGTTTTCCATGCGGTAATACATCCGTGGAAAACGGGCTATCTTCGTTTTTGTATCCGGACTGGGTAAATCCTTGAAAAAGCCGTCCTGCTTTGTCCGTTCGGCCTGCTCGTACCACTGATTTTCGAGCACCATGCGCGCCAGCTTTTGACGGTGCATGAGCTGCCGCACGACATCCGGGAATAGACGGTACAGCAGGACAAGCACTGTCCCAGCAACCGCCGCCGACACAATACTACTGAGCAGCAGATACGGCATATGCCAACCAAAGCCGCCGACGCCCAGCATGAACAGCCTGCGCCAGTCTGTTTGCAGGATGGTTTTCAAGTTGAGTAAAGCGAAAGCCGCAAGGAACACCGGAAGCACCACACAACAGGCAGACCGGAACACCAAATCCCTATCTGCCGGACGGATACGCTTGCCGCGATACCGGAAAAGCTTCATATCACTTACGCTTTCTTCTCCGGCGGGTTGTCCTTGCGCGGCTGGGCGGGCTGCCCGCTGTTCGGCGCAGAAGCCGGTTCGGGCTTGACCAATACGATATCCTCCGCCTTGATATACCAGTCTACATCTGCGTTGTCGCCGAACGTCGCGTGCGCCACAGCGCCGAATTTCGCGCCCACGAGGTCTACCACCGCATTATACGGATAGTCCCGGACCGGGACGCTGGCCGGGATACTCACCTGGATCATGCGGCCCTGCGTTTTGCTTTTCAGATCGTAGGTACGTTCTTTTACCACATCCGACCGCGTACCGTCCTCATTCTGCACATAGACCTCACGGCGCATGGAAGAAAAGCGCAGCTCACCCAGCGTAGGGACATGTCTCCCTGTAAATCCATTTCCGAATCTTGCCATAAACAATACCCGTCCTTTCTTCCTTACGCCTTGATGATATCATCCGCGTGGATAATAAAATCTATATAACCATTCCCGTTGATCGCGTAACCTTCCGCCGTCACCCACGGGTTGACAAGCTGCACCGGCTCCATATAGTCAAAATGTTTTTCGCCCGCCTGCGCCGGGATCACGACTTCGATATCGTCCGCACGCTGTACATCCGAAAACAGCTTGTACCGCCGCTGGACAACAACTTCCTGCCGCCCGACACGCTTTTTATCTTCACGGCTGGCCTGTTCCGGCCCGCCAAATTCCAGATTGCCAAGGTCTTTTTCCTTGTCCGGGACTACAAACAGTAAATTCATAATGTTACCTCCAAACTGCTGTTATGGTTTATTCTGTCATTACTTCTGCGATACCCGCCATGATATACTCCGCGCAGGGCAGGGCGATCGCGTTGCCGAGCGCAAAGCAGCGGGCATGGTTGCTGATGGGTTCATCCTTGCAGCCGTATGCCGTCCAGCCCTCGGGCAGGCCCATGAGCCGTTCACATTCCAAGGGCGTAAGGTCACGGATAAAACCGTCCTGCTCTTTTCCCTCATACCAGAATGCGAAGGGCTGACCTACACTGGCAAGCAAAGTTGGGAAGGGTTCGCCGTTTCTGCCGAAACACGTGCGGAAACCTTTTTGATCGCCCTGCTTTGCCATTGACCGCATCCGCCGGAGCTGGAAGGGACGCACGACGGGTACCTGCCGCCCTGCTTGAGCAGCAGGTATTCGATCTCCGCGGGCGGCGGGCAGCCTGCTTTCGCCGCAAGGCGCAGGATACGGGAGCATACTGCGGGGCTTAAATAATACTTCTGCGGCACGTTCTCCTGCAAAATCCGCCACGACGAACACCCGCCGCCTACGCTGCGAAAGAGCGGGTTCTCCCCAATACTGGGCGTCCATGAGCCGCCAAGCGGTATCAGCCCGTCCCCCTCGCACCATTCCGGCGTGCGCCCAGATACCACTATCAGGCATTGGAATCTCGGTACCTGTGAATGCGTGGAGCACGGCTGCAAAATCCAGCCGGTCATTTGACACAAAAGCTCCCGCGACGTTCTCCCAGACAGCGAAAGCTGGATACCGGTTATCTGTTGCATTCCTCATTTCCTCAATAATACGCATGGCCTGATAGAACAGGCCGGATTTACTGCCTGCCAGACCGGTACGGTTGCCGATCTGCGACAGATTTTGGCACGGCGAGCCGAACGTGACCACATCCACGGGCGGTATTTTGCCGCCGTCTATCTGCGTAATATCGCCCAGATGCAGCATTTCAGGGAAATGCCGCTTGGTGATGGATACCGGCGCTCTGGCGATCTCGCTGGCCCACACGGGGACAATGCCACAGCGGGACGCGGCGAGAGGGAACACGCCGATGCCGTCAAAGAGACTGCCGAGTTTAAGTGCGGACACGGCCGGACCTCTTGCGCCCCCGCGCCCGCACGCCGTCCATGCTGTTCCACTTTGGGGATTTCCCACGGATGCGGGAGAAGCAGTCACAGCGTTCGTCCGGGTCCAAATTCGCCCCGCAGTAGGGGCAGGTGTGATAGTACATAAGCTGTCCTCCTTTTGATGGTTGGTTGATGGCCTGCACAGATCCCGGCGGCGGGCGGGCATGGTGAGTGACGATCTCAGGGCATAAAAATAACCGCCCGGACAGGGCGGTTCGGTGGATTGTTCGGTTGTTCATAAACTTATTCTTTCTACATAATATTTTTGTCACACATGATTCACCTTGACAAAAAAGGCAATCTAAGATATCCTTTTATTAGAAAAAGCAGAATACAGAATTTTAACATAATTTCTAACATCAAAAGATATTTCAAAGGAGATTTGCTACATGGGTATGATTATTGAGTTTAATTGGTTTATGGTTGTCGCTAATGAAAATAAAATACTTGAAGAGCAAGAAAACCTATTCTATACAATAAAGAGTGAAAAACGCATTTATCCAATAGGTTTCCAAATTCCATTAATCGTTAAAGAACAGGGTTGCATCGGCATGATAAAAGTTTTAAAAACTGTTATTAATGAAAAAGAAACAAGGATTTATTTCAATAAAACTGAGTCTTTTGATATGAAGAGTGCAGTAGCCACTCATTACTATGAAAGATATTTAGATTTCAAAAAACGTGAGAAAGAAATAAATCCTTGATTCATATCACCATAATTATTATATCTGTGGCACCCTAATCTAAGTTTTTATGGTATATCATTGAGCTATGATATAAATTCCATAAAATTGAAGATCGGGGTGTCGTATTTTTAGATATGATGATGGAGGTCATTATGCTAGGAATGCGAGGATTTTATATCACTAAGGCCGAATATGATTCAATACGAAAAAATCTGGTATCTAACAACAATCAACTGATAAAAATTGCATTACAGAATCTTATTACTAAGTTAGAATATGGTCAACGTATGAATAATGTCTGTTCAAAAGATTTATGTGCAGTACTATATGATGTTGTTCAGAACGATGATTATAAAATCAGGAAATGGGCATATCACCTCATTGTTTACAAACAAAATCGTGCATTGGTAAATCGTTGCATTCATAACTTGAAATCTGGATTCGAAAAAGATGCAGAAAATATTAGTTGGATATTGGCGATTGTGTCAAGATCTTATAACTCGGATATGCTTCACGAGTTATATAAAAAATGTCCAGATACAAAAATATCACAGCAAACATATACTTTATGCTCTACCTTGTTTTCTTCAAATTCAAATATGCTTAACGCTCAAGAAATCAATCATATTGTTGATGGGGAAGATTTTCTGTCTAAAATGTGGTTAACCAAAGTTTTTGGCTGTAATTATAATCGACAAAAAAAGAGAGATTATTCGAATTTGATCAACGCTAACGTGATGAATTCTTTGTTGCAAGATACCAGCATTCAAAGATATGCTTTATGGGCCTTTTCTACTTTAGAAAAAGTCAATGTAAAAGTAATTGAAATCAATCCATATGATGCAAAAAAATTACCATCTAAAAGTCTAGCATGGTACTATACAGGATTATTTAAAGATGAAAATTATATTCAAGAAAATGTGGATCATATTATAAATATTCTTGAAGACTTTCTGATTTACCCTCAAGTTGTGCAAATGGGTATATTAAGAGGCATTTGTAGTGCACATTATCCATTAGGGGAAATGTTATATCCAATAGCAAGTGCATTTTTAGAATTAGATGAGAACGATGATAAACAGTTACCCTTGGTGATACTATTTATTCAAATTCTAATTGATCATGAAAAAGAAAGCGGGGAAATCACCAAAATATTGAAAGATTATAGCGATTCAACAACTTGTGATGAATTGAGAAGATTATTATGGTATCGTGAAGGGATAATCACGGAGGAATCTAATATGGGAATAGTTATCAACGGGAATGTTGGAAATATTCAAAATAATGAAGGAATATCAATGGCAAACCAAAATAATATTTTATTTTATACAGAATCCGATTCGACATTAAATCCGCAGTCTATTCAGCAAGATGTAAATCAAATAAAAGAAAAAGTCGTTGCCGGTGAATTTGATGGATATTTTGAAGGCGAAAACGATGAGTTAGAGGCGCTTTTTGAAAAAGTGCAATATGGATTTAATTCGGCAAAACGTAGCAACGTAGTTAAGGAAAAAGAGGTTCTGGAACTACTATCTAAAGTAGAAGTCGATTTAAGAGAATTGGCACATGAAAGTAAAACGGACAAGAAAAAATCACGATTCTCTGATATGCTATCAAAGGTTTCACAAATTTGCTCGATATCCGTCAACGCACCAAAGCTGTGGCCCTTGTTAAAAGATGCAGTGGATTTTATCAAACAGTTTTTGCATATTTTGGAAATTTAATCAATTTTTACACAGGGAGACTAGAGCCTTAAATCTTTATTTTAATGCAAACTCGCCCATCCCCATCTTAGATATACGGACGAGATCATCTAAAAAATGACATCAATTTCGTTAAAATAGTGTCATTTCATGTTAGCTGCTGCTGCCACCTGGATTTTGACACCACAAATGACACCAGAGATTTCGGCTACTATAATTTTGAAACGGCCTGAAACGGTGCTTTTCGTAGATCCTTTACACTGCATTATTGAAACTTCTGATTTCAAAATTACAGACTGTAAGCATTTTAAAGGGGAAATGCTATACTTTTGTTCTACCTTTGAACTTTTCGTATAATTGAAGGGAAACTGCTTTTGAAAAACTGCGGTTTTCCTTCCTCTTTGGACTCCTACCTTTCCCTTGCTTCCTAATCTGACGCAGATTACCGACATGTGACCGCTCCGAAACAGGGGTACGGCAGAGGATTTTTTCTCTGCTACAGACGAACTACCTTCGGAGTTCGTCCTCTTGAGCAACCTGTTCGCAGTGTCAGATACCGTTCTGCTACACATGTGGTTTCATCTACGCAGGCGCAACATACCCGTGTCGCGCAACGCCTTAACACGTTATACCGCACGGCACCTACGAATTAAGCATTTGGTACAATTTATCCTCGCAGGTCCTGTCTATTATAACGCGCTCACGAATTGCGCGGCACGGTTATGCCGCGCCTGCGCAGAGTAGCCTGTATGTGTAGCAGAACGGTATCCGGCACTGCGTATAGGTTTCGGCATGGGAGCACACTGTGCTCCCCTACGGTAGAAAGAATCCTCTGCCGTTCCCCTATTTTCGAAGCGGTCACATGTCGGCAATCTGCGCCAGACTAAGAAATAAAGGGAAACGGGAGTTAAGAGGGTAGAAACCGCAGGTGTCTACCCTCTTGCCCCGCCGCGGGGCGCGGCACGTTCCCGCCGCCGCAGACGGCGTACTCCCCCCCGCTGAGGTTAAGCGAAAAACTCCCCGCCCGTCAGGGGCGAACACGCTAACGCAGTTCGTATGCCCCGCCGAGTCGGTGCCGAGAAAAAAAGAGAACCCTCTCACGAAGGTTCTCTAAAAAATCAGGTTTTTCGTTTTCGGAAGTACCCGAGGTACATAACCGCTGCCGCCATGCTCCAGAAATACGCCATCATATACGGCACCTCGAAGATATTCTCGAAGTAGCAGTGCACCAGCACGCCGCACATACCTGCGAACATGGAAACTGCCAGCACGCGCGTGCGGTCGCCCTTGGTGTAGCCGGTACGGCCGATCGAGCGCAGGCTCCACAGCACCAGACCGAACAGCAGCAGGATGAAGAACGCCAGACCGAGATAACCCATCTCGACCAGCGTTTTCAGATAATAGTTATCCATGTAGAAGTAGGAGAAATCCTTGGTCTCCTCGATGACCTTGTTCTGCATGGCAACCGCGCCGCCGAAGCGGCCGAGGCCGAAGCCGAGCACCGGATCGCTCTCCTGCAGCAGTTTAAGACCCTTGGACCAGCGAATAACACGACCTGCACGGCGGCTTGCCGCAAGGTAATCCGCGGTAAACAGATAGGTAATACGGTTCGCAATAGACGGGATTGCCAGCAGTGCACCGACACCGGCCACGCCCATCAGTGCGATCAAACGACGATCCAGAAAGATGGCGAAGATCACAACAGCTACTGCCAGACCGCCCCAAGCACCCTTGGAAAAGGTGAAAATGCAGCTCAGGCACATCATGCCGGTCGCGCAGATAGCCAGCACCTTGACCCACATTTTACTGCTGTAATATGCAAGTCCTGCCACCATCGGGGCAAACAGCACCAGCAGACTGCCCATGATATTCGGGCTGCCGGTGAGCGAGTACACACGCGTACGCACGCTGGCCTCGGTCTGGGAGACCCAACTCGACGGGATCGGCGCGGCTACGATATACTGATAAATACCGTGCGTCGCAATGCAGAGCGCCATCACGACGAGCGCACCGTAGAATACCGCGAAATCGCGGTCGTTCTCAATCAGGCGGGTGACGAGGAAGAACCAGAACAGGTACTCCACAACCGCACGGTAGCCCGCTACCGCGATATGCGTATTCGGAGAAACCGCACACATCAGGAAAAAGCCGACCGCGATGAACAGCAGCAGATATGCGTCCACCGGCGTAGCACGCGAGCCGAGCGGCGCACGCTTCATCGCCATGTGCCACAGGATGTACGCAAATGCAGCAAGCATCAGACACTCATCCCACACGGATGCCACAAACGACGGCAGATAACCGGCGTCCGACACCCAGCGGACAGCGGAATCGAGCGGCAGATACATCGCCAGACAAATCAGCAGCAGACCGCGCATGCCGACGAACCTGCAGGCTCTGCCGATCAGGCCGCCGCCTGCGACACGCTCGATCGGCCGCCAGACAGCAAGGCAGATGCGGTAGATCAGGCTGTTTGCCGCAATTCCGCCCAGTTTTTCGACAAACCGGCGCAGCGCTGCCAGAATCCGCGCATAAATGCTGTTCGCCGAGGTACATATCGGTGCCGCGCAGAATTTATTCCACAGACGGCAGAACACCGAGCTTGGGTACGCCTGCCGGATACGGTTAAAGAATCCCGCGATAGCGCCCTCGTGGTACCATGCGCGCAGACACATCAGCAGCCGCACGAACAGACTGTTTTCAAATAACGCTTTCATAGGCTTTAATTATCCGCAATATCGACCGAATCAATGTTGCCGGTCGTCTCAAAATCGTTGGTCTTTACAATGAATGTACGGCCTGCGCGCACCTCCTGCGTACCGATGGCCGGTGCAGGTGTGCCCTTGGAAACCTTGGTCGTGATGGTGAATACCAGATCCTTCTTCTCCGGATCGGTTGACGTTACAATGCGGCCGTCAGCGGTGGTAACCTGCTGATTGTAATCCTCGATCTTCATATCAGTAATCTGCGCATTGACATAGCTGTTGCCGTTTACCAGCGACTTGCCTACCTGACTGTTGCGCTGCACCTCGTTTACCAGGAACGGCGTTGCACCGCGTACGCGGACGGTCATCGTCAGGGAGACCTGCGGAGACGCAACCTCCTTGATCTGCTTGGAAAACAGCTTGTAGCCGACACCGGCTACGACAGCGATCGCAGCGACCAGCACCAGCAGATCGACAACATTGATGATGCCGAACAGCTTGCCCTTTTCGTTAATGATCTTCATAAATTTCCTCCGTTGGCAAATGGATTTCGTGTTTCACTGTGTCATTATACCATAAGGAGCGTTAAAAGTTAAGTGTTATCTTTGTGGCGAAACAAATCAACAAGGAAAGAGCGGAACTCGATTTTCTCGCTGTTTCCCGCATCCTCACCTGCCGCCTCCTCGCAGGTGATGGAAAACGCCGTACACCACCATGCCGCACGAGGACTCTGCGGCGCAAACGCCGACCAGAACAGCACAAGAACCGCTGTCAGCACTGCCGCGAGAGCCTTTCTATCCTGTTTCTGCATAACAAAACCGCCTTTCTGCATCCGGTGTACCCAGTATGCCCGAAAGGCGGCTTTCTATACCCGTTTAATTGCAGGTTTCCGTCAGGAATGTATCTGCGAAACGGCGACGCAGCATTTTCGCTGCCGTTTTGGCGCGGCTCTCATCCGAGAACAGGCCGTACACGGTCGGGCCGGAGCCGCTCATCAGCGTGCCGTCCGCACCGTTTTCTGCGAGAAACGACTTGATTTCGCCGATCTGGCGGCGTTTTGCCGCCGTAACGGTCTCCATCACGTTGGACAGGTACGCGCACACGCCCTCATAATCTCCCTGATCGAGTGCGGCCATCATACCCTTGTTGTCCGGATGCTCGAGGATATCCACGCTGTCGATTTCCTGATAGACCTCCTTGGTCGGCACCGCAAACGGCGGCTTGCACAGCACGACCCAGCAGTGCGGCATATCGGGCAGCAGGCTCAGCTCCTCGCCGATGCCCTGCGCCAGCATGGTGCCGCCGCGCAGGCAGAACGGTACATCGGCACCCAGTTTAAGTCCCATCTCGCACAGCTCGTCGTCGGTCAGACCGGCTGTATGCAATGCGTTAAGCGCACGCAGTACAGCCGCCGCGTCCGTCGAGCCGCCTGCCAGACCTGCCGCAACCGGAATGCGCTTTTCGATATGAATCTCGCAGGTTTCGAGTAGTGCGCCGGTCTCCTTGTAGAACAGCTCCGCCGCACGGTACGCCAGATTGCGCTCGTCGGTCGGCAGAAACGGCAGGCTGCAGCTCAGCACGATGCCGCGCGGCTTTTTCTCTCCGTGAATGGTGGTAACGCGCACGGTATCGTGCAGCGCGATCGACTGCATGACCATCTCCACCGTGTGGTAGCCGTCCTCCCGCCGTCCGGTGACGTCGAGCGTCAAGTTGATCTTTGCACGGGCACGAACAGTCGTATCCGCGTGTGTAATTTCCTGTTTTCGTCTAAAAAGCATGTTGTTTCAGCCTCTACATTTATTTCAGTGCGATCTGCACCGGTTTGCGCTCACGGAACACGGTAACGTGGGTAAAGCCTGCGTCGAGTGCATTCTTCACGCAGTCGTCTACGCCGCGCGCCACGGTGTCCAGCGTGTGCGAATCCGAGCCAATCGAGATACGCTCGCCGCCCATGCGCTTGTATTCGTACAGAATATTCTGCGGTGGACCGACTTTTTTCTGCCAGCCCGCAATGCCGGCAGCATTCAGCTCAAGCGCATAGTCATGGTCGATGCACGAGCGCAGCACCTGCTGTACGCGGTCCATATAATTGTCAAACGACGGGATATAGTCGCCGTGCTTCATCACGCGCAGCGGATAGTCAATATGCGCCAGCACATCAAAGCCGCCGTGCTCCTCGAGCAGCAGCAGCTGATCGAAATACTCGTGCAGGAACTTGTCGCAGTCCATATTCGGAAAGTCGTGAAAGTAGATATCCAGATCGTTCGGCATAGCATGCAGCGATCCGATGACCATATCGAACGGATGCGTGCGGACAAAATCGTCCGCGTCCGGTGTGGCGTGCATCTGGCCGATCTCCATGCCCGCCAGAACCTCAATACCGCCGTTCCCTGCCGGACGGCGCTTTTCCCATACCTCGCGCGCACAGGCTTCCGGGTCACGGTTGTCGCGCGTGCCGCCCGAACGCAGAAAATCCAGATGATCGGTAATGCCGATGATATCCAGCCCGGCCTGCTCGCAGGCGTGAATTTTATCGTCGATGGACTGCGGATACTGGGCATCGGCTGAATATCCGGTGTGCATATGCAGGTCTACCCGCATGGACGTTCCTCCTTATAGATAATTGAACACGGTCTGCACAAAGCAGGCGACAATCAGCAGAAACATGCCTGCATTCTGCAAAACGGCTTTGAGCGACGGCGCACAGGGTCCGTGCAGCCAGACCTGCTGTTTTCTGCCGCGAACGAGCAGGATCATGCCGATCACCAGCATCGCCATCCAGAACAGGCCGAGCGCCGACTGCGCGGCTATGGTATCCGGCAGCAGCATGGGCACCACCGAGCCGATGATGTTGAACAGCATGTGCAGCAGCACCGAGGTACGCAGCAGTCCGGTGCGGTAGTACGCGTAGGACAGCAGCAGACCGAGCGCAAAGGCGTAGAAAAACTGCTCCAGATTGGCGTGATACAGGCCGAACAGCAGTGCAGAAATGAAGGCGCCCGGCTTCTGCCCGTACCGCGCAAGACGGCCGGCCAGCAGACCGCGGAACACCAGCTCCTCACACAGCGGACCGATGATGCAGGCACCAAGAACGATGGCCGCCATCGGCATCTGCGAAAAGCTCTCGTCCACCATGCCGACCGGATCACGTCCGGTCAGAGCGTAGACCATGTCGTTGATATTCGTGCCGATGAGCGAACCGAGCCACATCAGCGCACAGCCGATGACAAACCACCGGCCCATGCGCTTTGCGCCTGCCCGCTCCCTGCAGAACGGCATCGGCGGTGTTTTGCGCCATATACAGAACACAATCGGCAGCGATACTGCATAATGTCCGACGAGCAGCAGCAGATAATACAGCGTTTCCGGCATGCGGAACGGCAGTATCCAGCCATCCAGCCAGTACAGGCCGAACTGCCAGAGAATCGACCACAGCATGATCGCCAGCGCGGAAAATCCCAGCTTCGAGCAGTAGCGGCGCTCCTGCGGGATATCAATTTGCTCCATAAAAGTTTCCTCTCCGGGCAAAAACAGAGGCGGAGCCTATGCTCCGCCCCCATATTTGTCTAATTGACGAAAGGCTTACTGAGCCTTGGCCTCGTTTACCAGACGCTCGGTATCCTTGGCGATCATAAGCTCCTCGTTGGTCGGAATAACCAGAACGCGAACGCGTGCCCAGTCGATGGAGATATCCATCTGCTTGCCGCGGTACTTGTTCTTCTCCGGGTCGATCTTGATGCCGAGGTACTCGAGGTGCTCGCAGACATCCCAGCGAACCGAGCGGTCGTTCTCACCTACGCCTGCGGTGAAGATGATCGCATCTACGCCGCCCATCTCGGCAACGTAGGAACCGATGATCTTCTTAACGGACAGGTTGAACATATCCTTAGCCAGCGCTGCACGCGCGTTGCCGTCAGCAACAGCAGCATCCAGATCACGGAAGTCGGAGGATACGCCGGAGATACCCAGCATACCGGACTTCTTGTTCAGGATATTGATGACCTCGTGTGCATCCATGTGCTCGTGCTCAGCCAGGAACTCGATGATAGCCGGGTCGATGTTGCCGGCACGGGTGCCCATCGGCAGACCGTCCAGCGGAGTGAAGCCCATGGAGGTATCGAAGCTCTTACCGCCATTGATTGCGCAGATAGAAGAACCATTGCCGAGGTGGCAGGTGATCAGGCGCAGCTCCTCGAGCGGACGACCGAGCATCTCAGCAGCCTGCTGAGAAACATACTTGTGGCTGGTGCCGTGGAAGCCGTAACGACGGATCTTGTACTTCTCGTAGTACTCGTACGGAATTGCGTACATGTAGTGGGACTGCGGCATGGTCTGGTGGAATGCAGTATCGAATACTGCAACCATCGGAACGTCCGGGCCCATAACCTCGCGGCAAGCCTGGATGCCGGTCAGGTTAGGCGGATTGTGAAGCGGTGCCAGCGGTACGCAGTCCTCGATAGCCTTGAGGACCTTCTCGGTGATGATAACGCTGTCCGAGAAGAACTCGCCGCCGTGTACAACGCGGTGACCTACTGCGTCGATCTCGCTCATAGAGGAGATTACACCCTTTTCCGGATCGAGCAGAATGTTGATAACAGACTGGATCGCTTCCTTGTGGGTGGGCATTGCGATGTCAAACTTGAACTTCTCATCGGACTTGTTGCCGGTGTGGGTCAGCACACCGTCGATGCCGATGCGCTCGCACAGACCCTTCGCCATTACCTCGCCCGACTCGGTGTCGAGCAGCTGGTACTTCAGCGAAGAACTGCCAGCGTTGATTACCAATACTTTCATTTGCGAAAACTCCCTTATGCCGTATTTGGCGGCTTGCATAAAGCCGCGGAAGCCTATATAATAATGCTATATTTTTATTCTACACGATTCTTTGCAAATGTACAACCCCTTTTTCGAGGTTTTTACCTTGCAGACCGCTGTCATCTCACTGAAAGGAGCACCGTCATGACCGTATGCGGCATCACCGCCGAGTATAATCCGTTTCACACGGGGCATCTGCACCACATTGCCGAAACCCGGCGCAGCCTCGGCGAAAACGCCGTGATCGTGTGCGTGATGAGCGGCAATTTCGTCCAGCGCGGCGATTTTGCCGTGCTGGATAAGTACACGCGTGCCGAAATGGCCGTGCGCTGCGGCGCTGACCTCGTGGTTGAACTGCCGCTTGCGGCGGCGCTGTCCTCGGCGGAGGGCTTCGCCAAGGGTGCGGTGCAGACGCTGCACGCACTCGGGTGCGGCACGGTGTCGTTCGGCGCGGAGACTGCGGATACGAATTTGCTTTTACAGGCGGCAGAACTCCTGAACAGCCTGCCGATGAAGGGAGAATCCGGCTCTCCGCACCTGTCCTACGCCGCCAGACGGCAGGAAGAACTCAGCAAAGTCAACAAACAGGCTGCCGTTCTTTTGGATAACCCGAACAACACGCTCGCCGTGGAATACTGCCGCTTCCTGCTCCCGCTCGAGATGCGCCCGCTTGCGGTGCGCCGGCAGGGCGCGGCCCACGATGCATGCGCGCCGCACAGCGGCTTTGCCTCAGCGAGTCTGCTGAGAGCGCATTTGCGAGACGGCGATTTCGCGTTCTGCGCACCGTTCCTGCCGCCTGCGGCTCGCGCCGTGTGGAAGAAGGCCGCAGATTGCGGTGAAGCGCCGGTCGCTCTGCCGGAAGACACACTGCTCGCGCTGCTGCGGACGGCACTCTATCAGGGAAAACTGCATACCGGCTCGGCAGACGGCTTTGACGAGCGGCTCCGCAAGGCGGTCTATACGGCACATTCGTTCTCGGATGCTGTAGAAAAGGCTCGAACGCGGCGGTTTCCGGCGGCTCGTGTGCGGCGAGCGCTCCTGCGGGCTGTGCTCGGTGTGGAGGCAGACGCGCCCGTCTCCCCTGCTTATCTGCGCGTACTGGCACTCGGTGTGCGCGGACGTGCGGCGCTCAGGCAGGCTGCCCTGCCCGTTATCGTCAAACCGGCAACGGAAAAACGGCTGCCCGCAAATCTGCAAGCGGCACTCTGCCGCGATGCCTTCGCGGACGACCTGTTTGCGCTTGCACTTCCCGATCCCGAACGGAGAATCGGCGGCGGGCATTTCCGCAAAACGCCGTTCTGTCTGCGCTGAATTGACAATCCTCTCATTTTGCTTTACAATAAACTTTAGCGTTGTAAAGTGAAACGAGGGGATTTTATGATTGGTCTTGGAACCATTGTAAATGTTGGCACGGTGCTTATCGGCACTACTATCGGTATACTGTTAAAAAACGGTCTGCCGAAACGCTTTGAAAAAACGGTCATGCAGGGACTGGGACTAACCACCTGCTTTATCGGTATAGGCGGAACACTCAGCGAAGTATTGACCATACAGGATGGCGAAATCGGCACCCAGCATACCATGCTGCTTATACTCTGTCTGGCACTCGGCGCTGTCATCGGTGAAGCGCTGAATATCGAGCAGCGACTGGAGGATTTCGGTGCATTCTGTCAATCACACTTTGCTGCCAAAGGGGACAGCCGATTTGTTGAAGGCTTCGTTACCGCATCTCTTCTGTTTTGTGTCGGTGCAATGGCAATTGTCGGTGCATTAAACGATGGTCTGAATGGTGACCCAACCATGCTGATTGCCAAGGCTATTCTGGATGGTGTTGCCTCGATTCTCTTCGCCGCATCTCTCGGCAAGGGCGTATACCTGTCTATTGTGCCGATTTTCTTCTATCAAGGCGGCATTACATTGATGGCACGATTCATCCGTCCCTGGCTGACCGATGTCTTGATTGGTCAAATGTCGTGTGTCGGCTCCGTGCTGATTTTTGCCATTAGCTTGAATCTTATCTTCAACAGCAAGCTGCGTGTCGGCAATCTGCTGCCTGCGATCTTCCTGCCGGTGCTGTTTTTCTTTCTGGCGCGGTTTTTCCCGACTCTCGGCACCTTATAAAATCGACACCGTTTGACTTTCTTTTCGCCCTCCCGTATAATGGATACAACATTTAACGAAACGGAGCCGTAAACTATGCTCGCTTACACTTATCGAAAACAGGGTGAGTTTGCCCTGCAGAACAAGCCGGAACCCGTTCTCACGCATGCAGGAGACGCGGTAGTGCGCGTTACCATGTCGAGCATCTGCACGAGCGATCTGCACATCAAGCACGGCTCAGTGCCGCGTGCCGTACCCGGTATTACGGTCGGCCATGAGATGGTCGGCGTAGTCGAGCAGGTCGGTTCGGCAGTCAAAACCGTCAAACCCGGCGACCGTGTAGCCGTCAACGTGGAGACGTTCTGCGGACACTGCTTTTTCTGTCAGCACGGCTTTGTCAACAACTGCACCGATCCCAACGGCGGCTGGGCACTCGGCTGCCGGATTGACGGTGGTCAGGCGGAGTACGTCCGCGTACCGTATGCCGATCAGGGTCTGACCGTCATTCCTGATCGCGTTTCCGACCGGCAGGCGCTGTTTGCCGGCGATGTGCTCGCCACCGGCTACTGGGCCGCCAGGATTTCCGAGATCAGACAGGGCGACACCGTGCTTATCCTCGGTGCCGGACCGACCGGTATCTGCACCATGCTGTGCGCCATGCTGCATCACCCACACAGGATCATCATCTGCGACCCCGATCCGGCGCGGCTGCGCTTTGTGCGCGAGCGCTATCCCGATGTGCTCACCATCACGCCCGACCACGCGCAGGAGTTCGTGCAGCTGAACAGCCCGCACGGCGGCGCGGATGTGGTCTGCGAGGTGGCAGGCTCGAACGAAAGCTTCCGTCTTGCATGGGAGTGCGCCCGTCCGAACGCCGTTGTCACCGTTGTTGCACTGTATGACAAGCCGCAGGTGCTTCCCCTGCCCGATATGTACGGCAAAAACCTGATCTTCAAGACTGGCGGCGTGGATGGCTGCGACACCGCAGAAATCCTGCGGCTGATTGAAAACGGTCAGCTGGATACCACACCGCTCATCACGCATATTTTCCCGCTGAATGAGATCGAAGCGGCGTACGATTTGTTTGAGAAGCGCCGCGACGGTGTAATGAAGGTGGCAATTACGCCTCCGGATAAGTAAAAACAAGCGGCAGAGGCATAGCCTCTGCCGCTTTTGCATTTTATTCGCAGTCGATTCTCTCGATGTTGAAGATAACCGGCCGCACTTCGTCCGAACAGCAGGTTATCGTCTCGTTTTCGCGCTTCCTCCAGCCTTTCATAATCGAGCCGCCCTGCAGTACGGTATAGATACAGCGCGAAATCGCATCCCAGACCTCGGAGCAGAACGGCAGTTTCGGACCGCCTGCAACGGCATCAGCATCACCGGTGGTTTTGGTCAGCGTGTTGATACCCATGTGCCAGAAATCGTCCCGCACATCATCGCGGTAGAATTCAAATTCATCTCCCGCGTTGTAACGGGGGCACACGCCGGAGGACGGGTCGGCGCAATACTGCTGCTGCAGCTCCGGATACAGTTTTTTGTCCAGAACAGTTACTTGTTCATCACCATTCACCTGCTCTATTCAAGAGAAAGCCACCATATCAGTCGATACAGTGGCTTTTATAGCATTATTTTTTAATCAACCAGCTTATCCAGCTCGGCAACATGATGCGTGCCGGTTGCAGTCTGGTGTTCCGCCTGCTTGGCATACATGCCGACTACCGCAGCGGATTTCTTGATGGACTGCATCGTGCCCGCACCGGCTACACAGCCGCCCGGGCATGCCATGCCTTCGAGCAGATAACCATTGTACTTGCCGGCCTTGGCGGCCATCAGCAGCTTGCGGCAGTCGCGCAGACCCTCGGCGTTTGCCACCTTGATCTCGCGATCCGGGTGCTTCTCGTTGATGACGTTGACAACCGCATTTGCTACACCGCCGGATACCGCAAAGTTACGGCCGTCCGTGGATGCATCGTTGATGCCGTGCGGGTCCTCCTTGAGATTTTCCACGTCGATATGGCGTGCGGCGAAAATACCGGTCATCTCCTCGAACGTCAGCACGAAATCGACCTCGCTTCGTACGTCCGAACGCATTGCTTCAAGCTTCTTTGCCGCGCACGGCCCGATAAACGCAACCTTTGCGCCCGGCTGATGGTGCTTGACCAGTCGAGCGGTCAGCGTCATCGGGGTGAGGGCCATCGAGATGCAGTTTGCCTGATCCGGGAACAGCTTTTTCGCCATTGCGGACCATGCCGGACAGCAGGATGTTGCCATGAACGGCAGTTTTTCCGGTACTTCCTTAACGAAGTCCTCGGCTTCCTGTGCCGCACACAGGTCAGCGCCGATGGCAACCTCGATAATATCGGCAAAGCCGAGGCGCTTCATAGCCGCACGCAGCTTGCCCGGGGTCATTTTCGGACCGAACTGGCCAACAAATGCCGGTGCTACAGCCGCATAAACACGCTCACCTGCCTGAATTGCACGGATCATCTGGAAAATCTGCGATTTATCGGCAATCGCGCCGAACGGGCAGTTTACCAGACACTGACCGCAGGAAACGCACTTGTCGTAATCAATATCGGCTCTGCCATTGCAGTCGCTGTGGATGGCATCCATGCCGCAGGCTGCCGCGCACGGGCGCTCCTGGCGGATGATGGCGTGATACTGACAGACATCCATGCAGCGTCCGCACTTGATGCACTTCTCCTGATCGATAACAGAACGGCCGTTGAAGCGGTCGAGCGATACTGCGCCCTTGGGACATACCTCAACGCACGGATGCGCCATGCAGCCCTGACAGCCGTCCGTGACCATGACCTCGTTCTCCTTGCAGGCGTGGCACGCGAACTTGATCACGTTGATGAGCGGCGGCGTGTAGTAGGTCTCCTCGCGAGTGGCAGCCTCGATGTTGTCGGACAGCGGCGCGTGCTCGGCAGCACTGCGGCACGGCAGACCCATCGCCAGACGCAGGCGTTCGCCGACGATAGCGCGCTCGAGGAAAATATCGTTGCGGATATTGCCCACTTCGCCCGGCATGATGTCGAACGGCAGTGCTTCGATGCGGCGGTCGGTCGGCCACTCGGTATGGTACGCCATACGGGCAACCTCGGTGAAAATGCGGTGGCGGATCTCCTGAATACGGGTTTCTACACCTCTCATAGCCATAGCTTCTTTTATCCTCCTAAATTCCTTTGCGACCCGTTGAGCGGGTCGTCCCTTTATACTATCTTATGAGCGCTCCCGGCAGAGCGCATGTGCTCTTTTAACAGGATACCATAAACAGAGCTTTCTGCAAAGGGTATTTGTAGATTTTTTAACAATTACTTTGTTACAATTTTACCTGTATTTTTTGGGCATTCTGTTGAAAAACAACGCGCAGACGGACAGGTGTCTTTCTATCCCTTGCAAAATCGAAGGTTTTACGCTTGACGAAAAGCGGGCGATGCACGCTGCGGCGCGCGGGAACGGTACCCGCTAACGAATTATGTTATAGGCAACACAGCACAATTCAATCAGAACACAAAATGTATTCGTAAATCGCTCTTGTTCAATTATGCGGGATTACCTATAATAAATTTATCCTCTCTGTCAGGATACGCAATCCGCAATCGTATTATAGGTGAAGCAACGTTGCTTTCCAAAGGAGCTGAAACCAATGAAACAATTTGACAGGGCAGACGCCGAACGTCTGGTGCAGACGTACTCTGACCTGATCCTGCGGCTGGCTTACACCTATTTGAAGTCCACCCACGATGCTGAGGACATCTGCCAGAATATCTTCCTCAAGCTGCTGACCGGCGGTCAAACCTTTGACAGTCCGGCGCACGAAAAAGCGTGGATCATCCGCGCGACCGCCAACGCCTGCAAGGACAGCCTGCGCGCCGCGCACCGGCGCAATGTCGGTCTAGAAGCCGCTGCCGCGACACCCGCGCCTGCCGCACCGGATTCCGATGTGCTCGATGCGGTGATGGCACTGCCGCGCAAATACCGTGAAGCGGTCTATCTGCACTACTACGAGGGCTATTCCGTGCGCGAAATCGCATCTCTGCTCGGTCAGAGCGAGTCTGCCGTTTCCGCACACCTGAGCCGCGGGCGCAAAAGCCTGCGCACCACCTTGGGAGGGGATCTTTATGAACAGAGAGTATAATGATAACAAAATGTATAATTCCGCACTGAACGAACTGCGCTTCTCCGAAGAAGCGAAAAGCCGCATGGTCGATCGCCTGATGGCCGCCGCCGAGCAGCCGGAGCAGCCGGTTACCATTCATCGTGTACGCCGTTTTCCGCGCATCGCGGCGGTCGGCGTGGCTGCCGCTCTGGTGCTGAGCATCGGTGCGGGTGCAACCGGCGTATTCAAGTCCGCGAGCGACGCATTTGCCGGCGTATTCGGTCCGACAGCGGACACCGAGATTATTGATCAGATCGGTCATCCCATCGGCGCAAGCGACACAGCAGGCGGCGTGACCGTCACCGCGGATGCGATTCTGTTCGATGGCTACAACTACCTTATCTCCTACACGCTGGAAAAGGAGGACGGTTCGGCGTTCGACTGCACGAAAAACCCGGATACCGGCCTGTACGACCTGTACTGGAAGCGTTCGGACAGCACCATCGGACGCGGCGTGGACGGTGCGTCCGGCAGCAGCTACTTCTATGACGAAAATCCGAGCGACAACGCCATCCAGTATGTCGAAACCATGTCGTACAACGATGCGGTGCAGACTGGCGGCACGGTTAAGATCACGCTCGGCGACCTGTGCGTGCTGAACAGTGAAAACGGTGAGCCGACAACTATCGCCAAGGGCGCATGGCGCCTCAAGTTTCAGCTGGAGGCCGGGAACAGCGCGGTCGAGCTGCCTGCGGGTCAGACGATTGAGGTCAACGGCCTGAGCGCATCTGTTGACAAGGTTGTTATTTCGCCGATCGGCTACCATGTGGTGTACACGGTGGACGGCGAGGCGACGTTCGACACGCTGTACGACGAGAACGGCGAAGAGATTCCGCAGGAGAACGGCCGCGAACCGGCCAGCGTGAGCAGCACATGGGAGTCCTACTCCGCGAAGTTGCTCGTCACCAAGAAGGACGGTACTGTGCTCGATTTCTCGGATTGCGGCGGCAGCATGGACCCGCATGACGGCAAGACCGTCTGCACCCGCCAGGGCACGTTCGATACCATTCTCCCGCTTGATGAAGTGGCGTCCGTCACCATCGGTGATACTACGATTCCGGTAAAATAATCGGCGGAGTGCTTGCATTATCGCAAGATCGGTGTTATACTATATTCAAACGATAACACATTATCCATAGGCGTGGAAAACCCCGGAGGGTGCATCCTCCGGGGTTTTCTATTCCATTATACGGCGGCTTAAACCGGGGTTCTGTGAGTCACTTTACCTCCACTCATCGAACCACTTGCAGATGTAGTGTGCGACTACACTTGCCAAGATTGAGTAGATAAACGATAACGTATTGTTATCCACAGGCTGCACCTCCTTCCCGTTGCCGGGACTCAGTAAAGCAACAAGTTTATTATACCATACCGCCGTTTATTCGACAAGATTCGACAAAATGCAACGCAAAGTAAAAAGACCGATGAACCAAGATTCATCGGTCTTTCTCTTATCTTCAAATCGTCGTCAGCAGCTTTGCGAACTCCGCACGAGTGAACGTACCCTGCGGTTTGATCGTGCCGTCGCTGAAGCCCTGCACCAGACCCTTCTGCATACACAGCGCAACCGCATTTCGGCGGTCTGCCGCGATCGTGTCCGCATCCTTGACAGACGCCAGCGTCTGTACGGTTTCGGTATCACTCATGGCCGCAGTGCCGTCCGCCTGCAGCAGATTTGCAAAAAGCTGCATCGCATCCTCGCGGGTCATGGCAGCCGTCGGCCGGAAGTTATCACTCATGCCCTCGAGCAGACCGTTTGCGTACGCCGCACTGACCGCATCCGAGTACCACTCGCCTGCGTGAACGCCTGCGGGCAGTGCGCCGCTGCCGGACAGACCGCGCTGACGCGCGATGGTCGTGCAGACTTCGGCCGCCGTGATCTTATCGTTCGGACGGAATTTACCGTTCGCGCCGGTCATCAGCTTGCGTTCGGTCACTGTATTGATATACTGCAGTGCCCAGCAGGTACTGCTTACATCGCTGTAGCCGGTCGCAGCAGCCGAAACTTTGGGCGAATACGACGTCATCAACGCCTTATAGCACGCGCTGTTCCGGTTCAGTACATCGGAAAGCTGCTCAAACGTCAGCAGATATTCCTCTGTGTATGCTCTGCGGGAAGCGCTCTCGTATTCGTTGTAAAAATAGGTTACGCCTTTCGTGCTGATGCGCGGATAGCTGTACAGATAAATCGCATGATCGTCCGGCAGCAGCTGCTTGACCGTCTCGATGTAGTCACCGGTCAGCAGGTCGTTCAGTGTGTACTGCGTGCCGGTGTGCAGATCAAACGCCAGACAGTTATTCCAGACCGACGAACCGGCGCCTTTGCCGCTCTCGCAGTTGGCCCAGACAACGAGCACCGAGCCTTCCACGGACGCACCGTAGCTGCCCTCGAGCGCATCATACTCGGCGGTAACGGACGGTCCCTTGAGGAAGAACGAGCGGATTTCGCTGTTGATGGTGTTCTGCACCTTTTTGTCGCTCAGGCCGCTGATCTCCGGAAAATCGACATCCCATCCATGCTCCGTGCCGTCCTGCTGATAGCCCATGAACTTTTCGTAATGCACAGTCCTTGCGGTGATGCCGCCGCCAAGGTCGAACGACTTCGGCTGCTCGAACAGCGTTTTGCCGCTGCGCAGATCAATATACTTGCGGGTGTCGTCCTGCGTGACGCAGACCACGTTTTCGGTCAGAATGGTCGGGTTCTCCGCCTCTTTAACGGATGCTGCAAAGCCGCCGTTTTTGCGGAAGAAAATCAATGTGCCGTCTGCGGTGTTGTGCCACGACAGACCGTAGCGCAGCTCGGAGAAGCCGCTGATGTAGCTTAGCGTGCGGTAAGACAGGCTGCCGCCCGCATCCACCGCGGAAACCGAACCGTCCTCACTGCGGGCCGCGTATAGACCCTCGCCCATGTAGGACAGATAGTAATACGTCGGCGCCGTCAGCAGCTTGCCGGTGGTATCCATGATGCCCCAGCGGTTGATCTGACGAACCATGGCTTCGCCATCGTGAAACTCCGAAATGGTGTTGTACAGAAACTCGGTCAGCAGTTTGTCCTCCGAAAGCGAATACAGCGCCTGATTGGTGCCGTTGGTGACGACCACCGTGCTCTCGCCGTAAATCGCCATGTAGGAAGGCGTTACGTCATTCGGCAGAGTGTACAGCACCGTGCCCTTGGTGTCGATTGCCTGATAATCGCCGTCCTGCGTCTGCACAAGCGTTCTGCCGTTTGAGAACGCGCCAGCCTTACGGTAGCTGCCCGAAAAGGCAGTCGAACCATCCTGCTTGACATAGGAATACAGACCGGTATCCGCATTTCTGCACAGCAGCAGTCCGTCCTCAAAGAAGCCGACCGCGCCCGGATATGAGCCAATGCGCTTGCCGTCAGTCGCATAATACACGCTGTGGTCAGTGTAACGATACGCAACTATCGTATCCGAAAAATCAACCGAAACCGGCGAATCCGTGTATGCAATGACGAGCTTTCCTGTGCGGTCGATCACCGCCGTCTGCCACTGCTCGTTTTCTACGGCAGCGAGTCCGCAGTCCGCGAAATCTCCTGCCTGTGCGTAGGCAAACGGAAGAACGGTCATGCCGTCCTCATCCAGATAGCCTGCGCGTGTCGCGCCGTCAATGTCGGTGTACTCTGCCGGAAAAATGGTGCCGGCCGCAGCCGCACTCACCAGCATCACACACGCAACCGCCAGCGCGGAAAGTGTTTTTTTGAACATATGCTTCACCTGTATATTGTGTAAAGTTCTCTATCCTTGTTATTCTTATACAATATACATTATAAGCACTCACGCACTCTCATACAAGGTCAGGCGGCAAAGTGTAACAATGGTGAAACAACCCGCCGGAATGTTACGATTATGTTACATTCCCAGAATGCACATCAGTTGCCGATAATCGGTGTTGCGCTCTTGGCGATGGATACCTTTTCCACATACGGCACATGTGCGTAAACGTTGGCTGTGGTGGAGATGTCGGAATGCCCCAGCCAGTCCTGAATCTGCTTGAGCGAAAAGCCCTGCTGCAGCAGAATCGTTGCAACCGAATGCCGTAAATCATGAAACCGGATGCGCGGCAGGCACGCACGGCGGCACACCCGCTCGAACTCACGCGAAATGTAATCCGGCCGAAGCGGCGAACCGTCCTCACGGCAGCAGACGTAATCGCTCTGGCAGTAGGCTTTGCCGTACTTTTTGCGGTTGGCGTTCTGTCTGCGGCGCAGATCGGTCAGATACCGCCGGAGCGAGTCGGACAGCGGCAGCGTCCGATAGCTTGATTTTGTCTTTACACTGTCCGCGTAGATCACACGTCCGGAGGACAGCACCGCCGTATGATTGATGATCATGCTCCGTGCCCGAAAATCCACGGCACACCAGCGCAGACCGGCGCATTCGCTGCGGCGCAGACCATAGGTTGCCGCCAGCACGAACGCCGCCTCTGCCGGCGACTGCAGCGCCGCTGCCAGAAAAATGTTGATCTGCGTCCGGTCGTACACCTGTCCTCGAAAGCGCGTCCGCTTGGGCAGCATGACATTATCCGTCGGATTCGTCGGGATAATCTGCAGTGCTACCGCGTATTTCAGGCACTTGTGCATAATGGAATGGAACTTAACGATCGAAGTCGGTGAAAGCCCCTGATCGAATTTCAGGTTGACAAAATCCTGAAAATCCATCGGCCGTGCCGTAGCAAGCGTTGTCCCTCGTGCGGTGAAAAACGGCTTGATGTGCTTTTCAAATGCGTAGCGGTAGCCGTCCATCGTGTTTTCGCGCACCTGCGTTTTCATCTGGGTCAGCCAGCGGTCCATGAAGTCTGCAAACGGCGTTTTCGCTTCGGTCGAGTAGCGCAGCCGCATCAGGTCCTCCGGACGCATAATAAAGTGAATGTAGCCGTCCTCCTCGTAAATGCGTATGTTCTCCATTGAGAAGCCTCCTGTAAAAATAGTCATCCTGCAGTATTCGGCAGCACCGCACAATGAAAGCTGCGGTGCTGTCTTGTCCTGCATTTCCATATTTTACGAAAATTCGACCAAATTCGACAATATTCAATTTGCACAGAAAAGCAACAAAAAACCGCTCCGAATCTGCATTCAGAGCGGTTTTATCGGTTTTATGGCAATTAGATCGTGCGAACAGAGATCATGCCTTCGATTGCGCGCAGCTCGTCGAGGTTCGCCTCGGTCGGAGCCTCTGCGGTGTCGATGATGGTGTACGCATAGTCACCCTTGGAACGGTTGCCCATATTCTCGATGTTGCAGCGAACAGCGGAGGTGATGGACGCGATCATGTTCGGGATGTTCTTGTGGATCATGCAGATGCGGTAGCCGCCTTCGTACGGAACCTTAAGGTTCGGGAAGTTGACAGAGTTGCGGATGGTGCCCTTCTCGAGGTACTCGGTGATCTCGTAAACGGCCATCTTAGCGCAGTTGTCCTCGCTCTCCGGGGTGGAAGCGCCGAGGTGCGGCAGCGTGATGGCATTCTCCTGCTCGAGGATCTCGTCGGACGCAAAGTCGGAAACGTAAGCCGCGACCTTGCCGCTCTCGAGTGCCTTCGCCATCGCCTTGGTGTCAACCAGCTCGCCGCGCGCAAGGTTGATGACGCGAACGCCGTCCTTCATCTTCTCGATCGCCTCTGCGCTGATGGTGTTCTTCGTGTCAGCGTTCAGCGGAACATGAATGGTGATGTAGTCGCAGTTTGCGAAAATCTCGTCCAGCTCGGTAACGTGCTTGACCGAGCGGTCGAGCTTGAGTGCGCCGTCAACCGACAGGTACGGGTCATAGCCCCAGACCTCCATATCCAGGCCAACAGCCGCATTTGCAACCTTAACGCCGATCGCACCCAGACCGATGATGCCCAGCTTCTTGCCGGCGATTTCCGGGCCTGCATAGGTGGCCTTGCCCTTCTCAGCAGCAGGACCGATGTCCGGCGTGCCCTTGAGGCCCTTAACCCAGTTTGCACCCTGTACCACCTTGCGGGAGGCCAGCAACAGTGCGCAGATAACCAGCTCCTTAACGGCGTTAGCGTTTGCACCCGGTGTGTTGAATACTACGATGCCTTCTTCAGAGCAGCGGTCGATCGGAATGTTGTTGACACCGGCGCCTGCACGCGCGATGCAGCGCAGGTTCTTCGGGAACTCGACGTCATGCAGCTTGGCAGAACGAACCAGAACGGCGTCATAATCGGTGAAATCCTCGGAGCAGGTGTACTTTGCCGGATCGAGATCGTCCAGACCTACCTTCGAGATCTTGTTGTAAAGTTTTACGTTATACATGGGATTATCCTCCAATAGAAAATGGAGAATTGAAAATGGAAAATGTCGCTATCCTTGCGCGATACCGCAATTTTCCATTCTCCATTATCAATTCTCAATTATTGTTACTTGTTTTCTTCAGCGAACTTCTTCATGAAGTCGATGAGCTTCTCAACGCCCTCGATCGGCATTGCGTTATAGATGGAAGCACGCATGCCGCCTACCGAACGGTGACCCTTCAGGTTGGACATGCCGGCTGCCATGGACTCCTTGGCAAACTTTGCGTCCAGCTCGTCATTGCCGGTGCGGAAGGTTACGTTCATGTGGCTGCGGGAATCCTTTGCGGCTACAGTCTTGTAGAAGTCCTGAGAATCGAGGTAATCGTACAGCATGGAGGAACGCTTCTCAGCACGCTCCTGCATAGCCTTTACGCCGCCCATGTCTTCAACCCACTTGGCAACCAGACCGAGTACATAGATGCCGTACGTGGGAGGCGTGTTGTACATGGAATCCTTGTCAGCCATGGTCTTCCAGTCCAGCATAACCGGGTACTTCTCGAGCGGATAGTTGCCGAGCAGATCCTCGCGGACGATAACAACGGTAACACCGGCCGGGCCCATGTTCTTCTGTGCGCCGGCGTAGATAACGCCGTACTTGGAAACATCAACCGGCTTGGACAGGATGTTGGAGGACATATCCGCTACCAGCTCAACGCCTGCCGGGGTCTCGGGATCGTACTGATACTCGGTGCCGTAGATGGTGTTATTGGCGCAGATGTAGAAATAGTCGGCATCCGGACGGATATCCAGCTCATCCTGCGTCGGAACGTGGTCGAAGTTGGTCTCCTTGGAGGAGAATGCAGCGTGCATGTCGCCGAACTTCTGTGCTTCCTTGTATGCCTTGGAAGCGAAGCTGCCGGTCAGCGCGTAGTCAGCCTTGCCGGTCTTCAGCAGGTTCATCGGGATCGCTGCAAACTGGGTGGTAGCGCCGCCCTGCAGGAACAGAACCTTGTAGTTATCCGGAATGGAGAGTACGCGACGCAGCGTAGCCTCGGTCTCCTTGATGATGCCGTCATATACCTTTGAACGGTGACTCATCTCCATGACTGACATACCGGAGCCCTGATAGTTCAGCATGTCGGCTGCACAGCGCTCAAGCACCGGAACCGGAAGCATGGAGGGGCCTGCGGAAAAATTGTAGATACGATTGTCTGCCATAGTGAATAGCCTGCCTTTCAAATATAAGCGTAAAGACGTTCCCGGTTTACATATCACAGTCTGTCGCGGTGATATTACTTTTATGAATGGAACGTATTATTTATTATAATACAAACCCCTTCCGTTGGCTACCGAAAAATGTCCCAAAAAATTCGCAATGAATGATTGATTGTCTGCACATTGTGGACAGTCCATGAAAATTAGTAATGCGTAATCAAAAATCAGTAATTTTTTGTGATAGGTAAATGTACGGCTTTAGAAAATATTATACTGTGTTATTCTCAATTTGCCAACCTACTCCCCTTCTGCTATACTGATAGTCAGTTATAATAGTAAGGAGTCAACTGTATTATGCACCACCGCCGACCGGCTGCGCCGCACAGCCACCGTCCCAATCACAGACAGATCAACCGCCTGATGCCGTTCACGACGGCGCCGCTGTTCCATGCTCTGCAGCTGCTCGAGACCGGCGACTCCGCGCGGTTTCACATGCCCGGGCACAAGGGTGAGCCGGTTTTCAACACATACGCGGATATTTTTGCCATCGACTTTACCGAAACCTACGGTACCGGCAACCTGTACACCGGTGAAGGCCCTATCCGCGATGCGGAGGTTGCCGCCGCGCGGTATTTCGGCTCGGAGGACTGCTTTTTTCTGACCGGCGGCTCGACACAGGGCATTCTCGCCATGCTCGGCACAGCGGTCGGACGCGGCGGCGCTGTCCTGCTCGACCGCGAGGTGCATAAGTCCGTCTGCTACGGCTGCGCGCTGCTCGGCATTACGCCGTATTTCTTTTCTGCACCGCTGATCGAGCCATTCGCGGTTTCCGGTGCGCTTCCGGTCAAGGATGCGGAAGCACAGCTGATCGCGCATCCGGAGATCAAGGCAATCCTTCTGACCTCTCCGACCTATTACGGCATCCGGCGGGCGATTCCCGAGTTTGCCGATCTGTGCCGCGCGCACGGCAAGCTGCTGCTCGTAGACGGTGCACACGGTGCACACTTCCCTGCTGTCGGCCTGCCGACACCGGTCGCGGAAGGTGCGGATATGGCCGTGCTCTCCATGCACAAAACGCTGCCGTGCATGGGACAGGGCGCCGTTCTGCTCTCCGCGGCAGGCGTGGACCGCCGCGCACTGCGCGAAAACACCATGCTGTTCGGCACGTCCAGTCCGTCCTACCCCATTATGGCGTCCATTGACCTTGCGCGTGCCTACACCGAGGGGCCCGGTCACGCGGAGTACCGCCGCTCGGCGGAAACCTGCGCCGAACTGCGTGCCTATGTGCAGCACCGAACCATGTTCACCGCACTGACCGAGGATCATTTTCCTGCGCTTGACCCATGCCGTCTGACGGTGTGCACCGCCGGAACCGACATCACCGGTCACCAGCTGGCCGATACGCTGTGGAGCGAATGCGGCGTGGCGTGCGAGATGGCGGACGACCGCAATGTTGTGTTCATCCTCACCGGCTCCGACCCGAACGGTGCGATCAGCCGTCTGAAACGTGGTCTGCGGCGCATTTCCAGACGGCGCGAGCTGATTCCCCTGCCGTCCCTGTCCGCACCGTTTCCGCCCGCCGAGCGCATGATGAGCGTGCGCGACGCATGGTTCTCACAGACCGGCAGAGTCCAGCCTGCCGCTGCCGAGGGTCTGGTCTGCGCCCGTCCGGTCACGCCGTATCCGCCCGGTGTGCCGCTGCTCTGGCCCGGCGAGAAAATTACAGGAGCGCACATTGCACTTATCCGTGAAAGATGGTACAATACAATAGATGAAATAACCGTTGTTGTCCATCAATAACGCATCTCATCCAAGCAAACGATATGTTTCCGCGCAGCAATGCGTATAGGGGGTTACTATTATGAAAATGGTACTGGCTATCATCAATTACGATGATTCGCAGGATGTTATCTCCAGCCTGATGAAAGCAGGCTTTTCCATCACCAAACTGGCGACCACCGGCGGCTTCCTCAAAGCAGGCAACGTCACGATCCTGATCGGTCTGGACGAAAGCAAGCTGGATGAGTGCTTTGACATCATCCGCGAGCACTCCTCCTCCCGCAAGCAGATCATGCCGGCAACCGCTGAGCTCGGCATGGGCTTTTTCCCGTCCACGCCGGTGCAGGTCGAAGTCGGCGGCGCAACCGTATTTGTACTCAACGTCGAGCGTTTTGAAAAGCTGTGATTTCATTTGACGCACTTGCGGGCAACAATGCGCTCAAAAACAGTCTGAAGCATGCGCTGAACGAGCGGTTTCCGCAGACCGTGCTGCTGTCCGGTGACGATCCGGCGGCGCTCAAAACCCTTGCTACTGTACTCGCGGCCGGTATTTTATGCGAAGGCACGGGCAGTCATCCGTGCGGAAACTGTCTGCCGTGCCGCAAGGTGGAGCAGGGTGTGCACCCGGATCTGATGATCGTGGACGAAGGAGAGGCCGAACTCAAGGTCGATCTGGCGCGTCAGCTCAAGGCGGAAAACGCCATTATCCCAAACGACGGCGAACGCCGTGTGACAGTCATTCACCATGCGCAGAATCTCAATCCCATGGCGCAGAATGCGCTGCTCAAGGAGCTGGAGGAGCCGCCTGCGTATGCGTTCTTCATTCTGACCGCCGAGCAGCCGGATTCGCTGCTGCAGACCGTGCGCTCGCGCTGCACTAAATTTGCGCTCGAGCCGTCGCAGGCGGCGGTGTCGGACGAGGAAGCGGCAAGCCTGCTTGCACCCTATCTCTCTGCGGTTGCCGAACGGCGCGAGGACCGCATGATGCTCAGTGCAATGGGTCTGGAAAAGACGCCGCGCCGCGCACTCTCAGGCGTGCTCGGCATTCTGCAGGCCGCTGTCCGGGACGCGATTTTCGTCTCGAAGGCTCTGCCGCAAAAGCCGCTGCAGCCTGCACTCCGCAAGCAGACGCAGGCACTCGCCGGCGCCGTCAGTGCGGAACGTCTGTTGGCGGTCTACGATTTTATTGATGTACTGATCGACCGTGTGTCGCGCAACGCGGCATCTGCGGCTGTCACCTGTGCATTAACGAGCGATATTTACCGCATCTGTTACGCTTCCTAAGCGTTTCCATCATACAGGAGGAAAACTTTTTGACAACAATAATCGGAGTTCGTTTCAAATCGAACGGAAAAATGTATTATTTCGACCCGCAGGGTCTGGAAATCGCACCCGGTACGGGTGTGATCGTCGAGACGGCACGCGGCGTGGAATACGGCGACTGCGTGCAGGGCAACACCGATGTGCCCGATCAGCAGGTCGTGCAGCCGCTCAAGCGCGTGGTCCGTGTGGCAACCGAGGCCGACATGAAAACGCTCGAGCGCAACAAAAAGCGTGCCGACGAGGCGTTTATTATCTGCAAGCAGAAGATCGAGGACCGCGGTCTGGAAATGAACCTTGTCACCGCGGAATGCACCTTTGACATGAACAAGCTGCTGTTTTACTTCACCGCAGACGGCCGTGTGGACTTCCGTGAGCTGGTTAAGGATCTTGCGAGCGTGTTCCGCACCCGCATTGAGCTGCGCCAGATCGGCGTGCGCGATGAGGCAAAGATGATCGGCGGTCTGGGCTGCTGCGGCCGCGAGTTGTGCTGCAGCTCATATCTCGATGATTTCCATCCGGTCTCCATCAATATGGCAAAGGATCAGAACCTGTCACTCAATCCGGCGAAGATTTCCGGTGTGTGCGGCCGTCTGATGTGCTGTCTCAAGTATGAGCACGAGGCCTACGCCGAGCTGCAGAAGGTCACGCCGCGTCAGGGCAGCGTGGTCGATACGCCGGAAGGCCGCGGCAAGGTAGTTTCCACCCAGATGCTGCGCGGCACCTGCAAGGTGCAGCTGGACGACAGTCCGGAGCACTCGCTGACCGAGTTCCAGTGCACGCAGTGCTGCATGGTAAAGGGTGCGTGCCGCAACCGTCAGAATGCCGCCGCTATGGCCGAGGAACGCCGTAAGCGCGAGGAGCAGGAGGATGTTGCCGCTCCCGCACCTAAAAAGGATGCACCGAAAAAGAGCGAGGCTCCGCATCAGAAGCCGCAGCAGCCGCGTCCGCCGCGCAAGCCTGCCCCGCAGCAGACTGCAGGAGACGAACTGCCCGAAGATGCTCAGAATGAGCTGTCTTCGGACGGTGAAGGTGCGCCGCGCCGTCGCCGCCGCAGAGGCGGAAGGCGCCGCCGCAAGCCGAATGGCGAAAACGGTGCCCCGGAACAGAATTCCGGCGAAGAATGAGAAAAGAGCGAAACCGTATGGTTTCGCTCTTTTTTTGCGCCAATACAGCCGCTCCCCTCTCTGCAAGCGCAGGGAAGCAAATTGACTTCAATGAATCACGCTTTCTATCATTCTCCTGCTTATTTTGCCGTGGCAGCGTACTTATCAACCAGCGTCTGCGCCATTTCCATCGCTGTCTCGCCCTTATTCAGGCGCAGCGACAGATACGGTGTCGAACCGGCGTTGAGCAGCAGGCGGCCCTTGAATTCACTGTCACCGCAGAGCGCGGACAGGCGCGCGAAATCGGTCTCGGAAAAGGTGAGCAGCAGCCGTCCGTCCTGCTGCTTGATCTCCGCAATCCCCTGCTCACTGGCCTTGGCACGCAGCAGCGCGATATCCAGCAGCGCGATGGCCTCCGCAGGCGGCTCACCGAAGCGGTCGATCAGCTCGTCAAGCATATCACTGCGCTGCTCGTCCGTTCGGATGAGCGCAATACGGCGGTACAGATCGACACGCTGCCCCGCATCCGCAACATAATCAGCGGGAAGATTGGCAGAAATCAGCAGCTCGGCCGCACAATCAACACGCGGCTTGGGTGTTTCTCCCTTCTCCTCCTGCACAGCCTCTTCGAGCAGCTTGAGGTACAGATCATAGCCGACGCTCATCATGTGGCCGGACTGCTCGGGACCGAGCACATTGCCTGCACCGCGAATTTCCAGATCACGCATGGCAATCTTGAAGCCCGAGCCGAACGCCGCGAACTCACGAATCGCACCGAGCCGCTTCTGCGCGATCTCGCTCAGCGCCTTGCCGTGCCGGTAGCACAGGTAGGCGTAGGCGTGGCGCGACGAGCGGCCTACACGGCCGCGAATCTGGTGCAGCTGCGCCAGACCCATATTGTCTGCGTTCTCGATAATGAGCGTGTTCGCGTTCGGGATATCAATGCCGGTCTCGATAATGGTGGTGCAGACCAGAATATCGATCTCGCCGTCCGCCATCTCGTTCATAACCTTTGCAATCTCTTTCTGACCCATTTTGCCGTGAACGATGCCGATTCGCGCATCCGGAAGCCGCTGCTGCCACATGTTCGCACATCGCTCGATGGACTCCACGCGGTTGTGCAGGTAGTATACCTGTCCGCCGCGTCCCAGCTCACGCCGGATGGCATCAAGCAGCACGCCGTCGTTCTGCTCAAGCACGAACGTCTGCACCGGATGGCGGTTCTGCGGCGGCTCCTCGATGGAGGACATATCGCGGATACCGGACAGCGCCATGTTGAGCGTGCGCGGGATCGGCGTTGCCGACAGCGTGAGCACATCCACGTTTTTGCTCATTTCCTTGAGCGTTTCCTTGTGCCCGACGCCGAACCGCTGTTCCTCGTCCACGACGAGCAGACCGAGATCCTTGAACTTGATCTTCTTGTTGAACAGCTTGTGCGTGCCGATAACCAGATCGACCGAGCCCGCCTCCAGCTTTTTGAGCAGCGCAGTCTGCTCCGAGCCGGTCTTGTAGCGCGTGAGCAGCTCGATCGTGATGGGGTGACCCTGAAAACGCTGCATCGCGGTCAGATAATGCTGCCGCGCAAGCACGGTCGTCGGTACGAGGATCGCCGCCTGCTTGCCCGCGAGAATGCACTTCATCACGGCACGCAGCGCGACCTCGGTCTTGCCGAAGCCAACGTCGCCGCACAGCAGGCGGTCCATCGGCCGGTCGGACTGCATATCGTCCTTGATCTCGGCAATGCAGCGCAGCTGATCGTCGGTTTCCTCGTAGGGGAAATCCTCCTCAAACTCGCGCTGCCACGCGTCATCCGGCGGGAAGGCGTAGCCCTTGACCTTGGCGCGCTCGGCATACAGCTTGATGAGACCCTCGGCCAGCTCCTTTGCCGCCGCCTTGGCGCGTGCTTTCGCCTTGCTCCAATCCGCGCCGCCGAGCTTGTTCAGCCGCACGCGCTCGTTGTCGCCGCCGCCGATGTATTTAGAGATAAGATCGAGCGAGGTTGCCGGAACATACAGAAAATCCGTTCCCGCAAACGCAATTTTGATGAAATCGCGCTCGGAACCGTCCACCGTCATGCGCTCCATACCGATAAACCGACCGATACCGTGGTGCTCATGCACGACAAGATCACCCGGTGTCAGGTCGGTGTACGACTTCACCTTGTCACGGTTGGACTTCTTGACCTGCGTTTTCTTTCGCCGGGCAAGAACCTGACCCTCGGTCATGACAACAAGGCCGAGATCGGGATACTCAAAACCGGCGGACAGCGTGCCCTCCATGATGTTGACACAGCCGCCCTTGGGCAGCAGATCGCTGATTTTTACGTTGAGACCGGTGTCGGTCAGCGCGTCCAGCATGTTCTGACAGCGCAGCGCACTGCCGCACACGACCGCCACCGCGCGTCCCTGCTCGGTATAGCTGCGGATATCGGCAGACGCCATGTCGAGATTGCCGCCGTAGGCGTTCATCTGGTTGGCAATAAAGTTTTCCAGATGCTGCGGCGTCAGCTCGGCCACATTGTTGAGAAAGCTGTCCAGACGCAGAATCTGGCGTTTCATGCTGCATACGCCGACAAAATCGAGCGCATATTCTCCCAGATTCGGCGGCATTTCGCCGCGCTCGAGCAGAGCAGTTACGTCGTCGGCTACACGCGCGTGGAAATCGCGGACAGCGTCACGCAGACGCGGCGTGTCCTCGATGATGACGATGGCATTTTCGGGCAGATAGTCGAACGCGGTCGCCATTTCGGGATAAATGAGCGGCATATACTTGTCCGCTGCGGGCAGCGAACCGGTCTCGCGCAGACGTTCTGCGTCCCGTTCAAGGTTAGTCTGCAAATCCGCGTGCTGCTTCTTTCGGCGGGTCGAGGTGAGTGCTAGAACAGCCTTTGCCAGTCCTGCCGCACCGCCCTTCGCCAGTGCCGGAATGGATTCCATGCACGGCAGACAGCGCAGGCACTCGCACTGCTCCAACCGGCGCTGACTGCCGACGTCGAACGTGGAGATTGAGTCAATCTCATCGTCCCAGAATTCCACGCGGTACGGGTGCTCCGCCTGCGGCGGAAACACATCGAGGATGCCGCCGCGAATGGAAAACTGACCGGTGCCTTCGACCTGTACGCAGCGCTCGTAGCCTGCGCGCGTGAGCGACTGTGCCAGCTCATCCAGCGGCGCGGTTTCACCGGTGGCCAGCGACACGATTGCCGCCTTGAGCGCCTCCGGCGGCATGGTGCGCTGCGCGGCTGCCTGCACGGACGCGACCGCAAAATGCGCTTCCGTCAGCTCGTCCAGTGCTGCCAGACGGCGCTGCTCGTAGCCGCGCGACACACCGACTACATCCGCCATCACCAGTTCGCGGGAGGGCAGCTGTACAACGTCACGCTCGGAAAAACCGCGCAGATCAGCTGCAAATCGGTTCGCGGCGTTATCGTCATCGGTCAGCACCAGCACCGGACGGTCGGTGTCCAGACCCAGAGCCGCCGCGAGGTGCGCCTTATGGATGGCAGACAGACCGACCGCCAGCAGAGGAGATTTGCCCTCGCCGAGGGCTTGATTTAACTGTTTGTATTCTTTTAGATAAGTTATACTTTTTGTAATTTCGTTCAAGAGGTTCACCTCCCTTTCATAATGGAAAATGGAGGAGTTCGCCTGTAAAGGCGGTTATTTGAATCATTGCGCAAAGCGCAATACCAGCACAGCGCGACTGAAGTCTGCGCAAGGATAGCGCTAATTCTCAATTCTCCATTATTCATTCTTAATTATTGAGACACCAAAAGGGCAGATTTCTCAATCTGCCCTAATGTTATGCGTATTTTCTGCGAAATATACGTGTTAGTCTGCCTTGTGGCAGGTCTCGCAGTCTGCATCGCAGCCGAGAATCTCAGACGGATCCTTGCCCAGACGCTTGTAATAGTCGGAAATTGCAGAGCGCAGCGCTTCCTCTGCCAGCACGGAGCAGTGCATCTTTACCGGCGGCAGACCGTCCAGAGCCTCAGCAACGGCCTTGTTGGTCAGCTTGAGCGCTTCCTCCAGGCTCTTGCCCTTTACCATCTCGGTAGCCATCGAGCTGGTTGCGATCGCTGCACCGCAGCCGAAGGTCTTGAACTTAACGTCCTCGATGATGCCGTCGTCCGACACCTTGAGGTAAATCTTCATAATATCGCCGCACTTTGCGTTGCCGACCTCGCCGACACCGTTTGCGTCCTCAATCTCGCCAACATTGCGCGGATGCGTAAAGTGGTCGAGCACCTTTTCACTGTACTGCATAAAATCTATCTCCTTTTTGTCCAATCAAATGAATATATTGCAGGAAAATCAATCGTAGGGCGCGACGACCCCGGCGCGCCGAGTCGTCGCGCCCTACGGGATACGTTTCCGCTTATCTTAATGTGCGTGCAGCTCGGTTGCAGCGGTCAGGTTAGGATGACCATTCTCCCAAACCGGGCTCATCGAGCGCAGGGTCTTAACAACATCGGTGACCGTCTCGATGATATAATCAACGTCCTCCTCGGTGTTCTGTTCACCAAGGGTCAGGCGCAGAGAGCCGTGCGCGATCTCGTGCGGCAGACCGATCGCCATCAGAACGTGAGACGGATCGAGCGAACCGGTGGAGCATGCCGAACCGGTGGAGCCACATACGCCTGCGTTATCCAGTCGCAGGATCAGACCCTCGCCCTCAATCGCCTCAAAGACGAACGAAGCGGTGCCCGGCAGACGGTTTACCGGATCGCCGGTATAGTGGGAGTACGGAATGTTCTCCATGATGCCCTTAACGAGCTTGTCCGTCAGCTTCTTGACGTAGCCCATCTTCTCGTCCAGACCTTCAACGGCCTCCTTCATCGCTGCTGCCAGACCGATGCAGCCTGCGGTGTTCTCGGTGCCGGAAACCAAACCGCGCTCCTGACCGCCGCCGTATACCAGCGGCTCAAGGGTGATGCCCTTCTTCACATACAGCACGCCGGTGCCGCGCGGACCGCGGAACTTATGACCGGACAGGGACAGCATGTCGATGCCCATCTCCTGCACGTCAATGTGCATATGGCCGACAGCCTGAACCGCGTCGGTGTGGAACTTTGCGCCAACCGAATGCGCCAGCTCGGCAATCTGCTTGATCGGCTGAATCGTGCCGATCTCGTTGTTTGCCGCCATAACGGAAACCAGTGCGGTGTCCTCGGACAGCTCTGCTTTAAGCTGTTCAAGGTCTACACGGCCTTCCTTATCCACATTCAGATAGGTAACGCGGTAGCCCTCCTTCTCAAGCGCCTCGCAGGTGTAAAGCACTGCATGATGCTCGATCTTGGAGGTGATGATGTGCTTGCGGCCCTTGGAGGACGGACCGTGCATAAAGCCGCGAATCGCAAGGTTGTCCGCCTGCGAGCCGCCGCCGGTGAATACAATCTCACCCGGTGCATAGTCGTTCTTCTCGTTGACCGGCTCTGCCGCGTTCAGGCACTTGCCAACAACGGTACGCGCATCGTTGAGCGCTTCCTTTGCCGCACGGCCGATGCGGTACAGAGAGGACGGGTTGCCGTAGTTCTCGGTCAGCCACGGCTTCATAGCGTTGAACGCAGTTTCGGACATCGGGGTCGTCGCCGCGTTATCCGCATATACAAATCTCTTTTCCATAGTATATCTGCCTTTCTTTGTCCAAAAAGGTTGTCTTAAACACAAGCTGAACAGGCGGTTTTCGACGCGCGAAAACCCGAGCAAAATGATAGGTTCAGCGGGTACTACTAATATACACCCGAAACGGGTATTTTAGCAAGTGAAAAACTGACGAAACAGCACGCATATCCTGCTGCATTTTGCATTAGTTTGTGCATTTTGTGTAGTTTTATAAGGAGGTTAGCTTTGTTTTACCGGTGCGTGTGCGTATCGAGGCGCTTTTTCAGCCGTTCGAGCACCTCGGTATAACGCTCGGAGCGGGCGGTCGGGTTGCCGCGCAGCAGGCTCTTGCGGGTGCGGCCGAGTGCGGCTGCCCGCTCGTCAAAGCGGCGCTGCAGCTCGTCGAGCTTAGCCTGCAGCTGCTCGCGTGCAGCTTCGGTCTGCGCCCTGCGCTCATCGGAGCGCATTTCATGCATGGCGGCAAGCTGTTCCTTCGCATCGTCCATTTTTTCGGAGAGCTGCGCTTTCGCGTCGGCAAGCTGCTCCCTGGCATCGCCCACACGCTCGGCAAACTGCGCCTTCGCCTCGCCCACCTTCTCGGTGAACTCGCCGTGCGCTTCCTCTACACGGTAGGACAGGTTGGTCAGACCGACAAGCGCAGTCTCGGACAGCTGCTGACGCAGCTCGGCTCCCTGCTCGCGCAGACGATCAAGTTCCTCGAGCACCTTGGCGAGATCGAGTGCGCTGCGTACAGATACGATCACATCGCTGATAAATGCCGCCGAAAACAGAACGTCGATCACGATCAGTCCGATAAACGGCAGACCGAGCACCAGCTTTTCAATCGGCGGATGAATGACGCTCGTCAGGATCAGGCCGAGAAAGCCCCAGCACAGTGACGAGCGCAGGCAGATATAGCCCTGAAACTGGAATCTCTGCTTGGAGTAATCCCAGTATTTTACCTTGAATATCTTCTCCATCACCACGCCGACGATGTATTCAAACACAGTCGCCGCGATCATGCTCGCCAGATACAGCCACACCGGATGCTGCTTTAACGGCAGCGAAACATGCAGCAGGATCACGGCGCCAAAGCCGTAAATCGGCAGCATGGGGCCGCGCAGGAAGCCGCGGTTGACTAGTCTGCGCTGTCCTACCGAGACCACGGTGGACTCAAAGCACCAGCCGAGCATACAGTACAGGTAGAAAACCAGCAGCCACTGGGCGGCGGAATAACTGTAATACACGCTCTCACTCCTCACGATTCGGATTTCGTATTTATCTATTTTATCGAATTTTTTGACTTTTTGCAAGGGGAACGATATAATAGAATCATACTATTTTAATAGGAAGGGCAGGAACGCCTAATGCTGAATTTTAATCTGCACACCACGACTGAGATTGTATTTGGTAAAGATATTGAGGAACAGATCGGCCCGCGTCTGAAAGAACTCGGCGCACATCGCATCCTCGTACACTTCGGCGGCTCGAGCGCCCGTACCTCCGGTCTGCTGGACCGTGTGGAAAAAAGCCTGTTTGCGGCGGGTCTTGCCTTTGTTGAACTGGGCGGTGTATCGCCGAACCCGAAGGTATCGCTTGTTCGCAAGGGCATTGCACTGGCAGAGCGAGAGGGCATCGACTTTGTGCTGGCAGTCGGCGGTGGCTCGGTAATCGACTCGGCGAAGGCCATCGCCATGGGCGTTGCCACCAAAACCGATCCGTGGCAGTTTGCATCTACCGGCACAAAGCCGGATACCACCCTGCCGGTCGGCACTGTACTGACGCTGGCAGCCTCCGGCTCGGAAAGCAGCAACTCCTGCGTACTCACCAATGAGGAGACCAAGGAGAAGCGCGGTATCACGAGCGAGACCAACCGTCCGCGCATCAGCTTTCTTGATCCGGAGAACACCTATACCGTGTCCAAATTCCAGACCGGCTGCGGCATTGTGGACATCATGATGCACACGCTCGAGCGTTACCTCACGCCGGAAGGCGGCGAAAGCGACATTACCGACCGCATTGCTGAGGGTCTGCTCATTGCCGTGCGCGATGCCGGCCGCCGGGCAATCGCCAATCCGCGCGATTATGAGGCGCGTGCGTCCCTGATGTGGGCGGGCAGCGTTTCACATAACGATTACACCGGCTGTGGCCGCAAGCGCCTGTTCCCGGTGCATAAGCTCGAGCATGAGCTGTCCGCGTTCCGCGATGAGATTGCACACGGTGCCGGTCTGTCCGTGCTGTTCCCGGCCTGGGCGCTGTACGAGATGAAGAACGACTTTCCGCGCTTTGCTCAGCTGGCGAACCGCGTATTTGGCGTGGAGATGGATTTCCACCATCCTGAGCGCACCGCACGCGAAGGCATCCTGACCATGAAGCGCTTCTTTGAGGAGATCGGCATGCCGACGCATCTGTCGCAGCTTGGCATCAAGCCGGAGAATTACGCACAGCTGGCCGCAAATACCGTCCGCACGGTCAAGGGTCCGGTCAAGAGCTATTCCGCACTTGATGAACAGGCTATCATCGAGATTTATAAGCTGGCGGAGTAAAACCGCCTGTGACAAAGGCAGCGCAATAAGCGTAACAGCTGCGAAGGGAAGGCTGTGCAGCAGCCGCCCCCTGTATCTCATCGCTATCGAGAACAAATGAAAGCAGGGATTTTATGCAAATTGTAGATACCGGCGTACTGACCCCATCCTTCATGGACTTCTCACTGCCGTCCGAATTTGCGAAAAGCGCGCTGTATTACTGCCCGCAGTTCGGTCAGTTCATCTGCAACAGCGATTACCGGATCGAACGAAACGGCATTGACCAATACCTGCTGATCTACATCAACAGCGGCTCGCTCTGCATCCGCACAGACGGTATGACCGCTGAGGCGCATGAGGGCGAAATAGCGCTGTTCGACTGCCGCAAGCCGCACTGCTACTGGTGTCCGGACAAGGTTGACTTCTACTGGTTTCACTTCAACGGTGCGAGCAGCAAGCAGTACACCGAATATCTGACCGAGCGATTCGGCCTTGTGCACGAAAAACAGCCGATGCTGTCGCTCAAGGACCAGTTCCGCACGGTTGTGCACTCGGCGCAGTACGGCATGAGCACGCAGTTTGCCTCCATGAACGAGCACCAGATTTCCATTGCCGTCCACAGCATTCTGGGCGGTCTGGCATCGCAGACCGTGCGAACCACCGTCATCAGCGAGCTGCTTGCACCGGCACTGGCGTACATTCACGGTCATTTTGCCGATGACATTTCGCTGAACGACCTTGCCGAGATGTGCGGCATCAGCAAATCCCACTTTATCCGCAGCTTCAAGCGATACGTCGGCTGTACGCCGCATGAGTATCTGCTGCAATACCGTCTGCGTCAGTCCAAGCGTCTGCTGCTGTCCAGTGACCTGACCGTTGAGCAGATTGCCGAGGACTGCGGCTTCAACAGTGCGTCGCACTTTGCGCGGGCATTCCGGCAGGAAACCGATATCTCTCCAACGGCGTTCCGGTCAATTTCCTTCTAAACGCACAAAAAAGACAGACCGCAAAACGGTCTGTCTTTTCTTCTTGTAAATCGTAATTCCGGCTGTCCGCAATGTGCTTCGTGCGGCAGCACGCATTCAATCGAATTTGCGAAGCAAATTCATAAAAAGGCAGGGCGTGTACGCGCAGCGCGACCGAGAAGTCGCGCAAGGATAGCGCCTGCCTTTTTATACAAGGGACGAAAAAATGTGTCCGCAAGACGCGTTTTTTCGTCGAAATTCGATTGAAACCGTGGTTTCAATCGAGGCGAAGCCTTTAGCCGCCCAGCCCCAGAGGAGAAAACAGCACATAAATGCCTGCCAGCAGGATGAACGTAACTGCAATGACCGGCTTGCGATACTTCCACGGGGTCATATCAACAACCTCAAGGTCAGGCAGTACATATGCTTCCTTGCGCGGTGCAGCCTTGGTCAGAATCGCCATCAGGATCAGGTCAATTACGAATGCGCCTACTTCAAAGTACAGGAAGTGGAACGGCAGAAGGTTCATCATCAGGCCATAACATACGATATGGACAATGATGGCAGCCTTCGGTGCGAAGCTCGGCATGCGCGGAGCCAGAATACCCATAACAACGATGGCCAGAACCGGAACGCCGTAGTAACCCCACATCTGATTGAGGAAGGTGCTGATGCCGGCCGGCAGATACAGCAGAAACGGTGCGATAATAGATGAACTGGATAACGCCGGGCGCTACCAGAAAGATCGGGCAGAATACGCAGGTAAGACCAGTCAGCAGAGAGCCCTTCTGTGCTTCCTTCAGGTTCTTAGCGCCGAGTACGCGCTGCATGATGGACTGGTTGGTGCACCAGTAAGAGATGTGGTTGATACCACAGCCAAGTACGATCATCGGCCACGGAATGTACGGCGGCTGTGCGTCAGCAGGCTGGATCGCATTCAGGTGCTCCGGAGAGGATGTAGCGAAAATGCGGATGCCTTCTGCGATGCTGCCGTCGCCCAGTGCGATAAACGCCAGAACCGGGATCAGGATGACCGCGCCGATGATAAAGATAATGCCGTTCAGAGAGTCCGATACGGCTACGGCCTTCAGACCGCCGAAGATTGCATAGATACCGCCGATTATGCCGAGTGCAACGCACATTACGGTGGTTGCCATGAAGCGGTTGCCGCCCATCAGTGCGGTAATGCCGAAGATACGCTCCATCGCTACCGAGCCTGCGTACAGCACCAGCGGCAGCATGGTTACAATATAAGCGACAAGGAAAATGAACGATACAATGACGCGGGTTGCGCGGTCAAAGCGGCTTTCCAGAAATTCCGGGATAGTGGAAATGCCGAGCTTGAAATACTTCGGGATGAAGAACAGTGCCATCAGCATCAATGCGATCGGGCACATGGTCTCCCAGCCCATCGCAGTCATGCCGGCTGCATAGCCCTGACCGTTGCGGCCTACCAGCTGCTCCGCGGACAGGTTGGTCATCATCAGCGAGCCGAAAATGACCATGCCGCTCAGGCTGCGTCCGCCAAGGAAGTAGCCGTCCTTGCTGGTTTCGTCCGTTCCCCTGGTTTTCAGCCAGCTTACAAATGCCACCGCTGCACAAATGAACCCAGTGTAAATACCATTTTTTAAAACCCCTCTTGTTTGCTGTGTAAATACGCTGCCACGGGTGTTTGCAGCAGCGTGTCCCTCTTTTTCTCTGCAGCCTGCAGGATAATCTGTACAGAATTGCTAATTTTGTCTATCTCATCCAACTTCATTCCATAGCAATGCCCCCTGATCCTGCTTGGGCAGGAGCAGGGGGCACCACCATATAGAGAAATAGAATGAGAGAAAGGATCTTTGAAATTTGCGTTATATCCATATCGGATTAGCAGAACGTTGGAGCGTTTTCCTGCCGATCCGGAGAGAGGATCTTACGCGTGAACATTATCGCACAATCTGCGTTTATGCGGAATGCAGTTTTCTTAGTGGAGCTGCGTCTTCAGGGTATCCAGGCGCTCCTGCGCGTTGTCCGGGGTAACTACGTCAGAACCTGAGTCAACGAACTCGTCAACGGTCTCGCCGTCCAGAACCTGAACCATGGTCTCAACAGCCTTGTAGCCCATCTCGTAAGCCATCTGGGCGACAGACATCGTCATCTGGCCGGCCAGGATTGCTTCACAAGCAGCGCGGTCACCATTGAAGCCGAGGAAGATGGTGCTCTTGTATGCGTCATGGCCCTGCGCTGCACGGGCTGCTGCCATAGCCATATCGTCGTTGTTTGCGCAAATGATTGCGATGCCTTCCGGATGTGTCTGCATGATAGCTTCCATAGCGGTGGTAGCGCGGTCAGCAGTTGCGTCTGCGTACTGTACTTCGTCGCTCAGGAAGGTGCCGCCTGCTTCTTCAACGCCAGCCTTGTAGCCGTTCATGCGAGCGGTGTTGGTCTGGTCGCCCTGTACGCCTGCGATCTCAATGCACTTGATATCGGTCCAGCCGGCAGCCTTGGCAGCCTCTACAGCAGCCTCGCCGCCCTTCTTGGCAGCAGCTTCGTTACCGGTACCTACGAAGGACTTAACCTCCGGTGCCGTGAAGTTGGTGTCGATCGCAACGATCGGCAGCTTGGTGCCGCTGACGAGCTGCGCCGCGGTATCCGACTGCAGCGGAGAGATAATAACGCCGTCATAGCTGCCGGAGCTAAGGTCGGTCTCGATCATGTTCTGCATTTCATCGAACGCGGTCTCAGAGCTTGGACCCTTAACCTCTACCGTAACCTTGTCCGAATGCTCGGAAGCATAGTCCTCTGCGCCCGACTTTACATACTGCCAGTACTCGGCAGCCAGGGTCTTCAGGATAACGCTGACCTTGTAGCTGCCGCCGGAAGCGGATGCGCCACCGTCATTACTGCTGTCATCGGTCGAGGCAGAATTGCCGCCGCCGCATGCGGTCATCGACAAAGCCATCGCGCCTGCCAGCAACATCGCTAACACTCTCTTCTTGTTCATAATTTTTCTCCTTTCTTTTCCGGGCCCTGCTCTCTCAGCGCCCTTTTACGCTTGTGTATTTCACACTTGCGTGTACTCTTTATCAGCAGTCCCTCTTGATTTTCTGTTGGATGAAATTCAAGAGGGACCGGATAACAAAATAATGAAAACGGGAATAGTGTAGATGCGATTGTAAAATGGGTATTGCGATTACTATTTCATTAGAAACCTGCCTTGCGGAGGTTCTCACGACCGATGGTCGCCTTTTCGAGCGGTACGTCGAAGGACTTGACCGGGAACAGATCCTGCTCTACGACGCACCAGCCGTCGTAGCCGCACTCGTCGAGTGCCTTATGCATTGCAGTGAAGTCGATGCTGCCCTTGCCCGGCTCAACCATGATATCCTCGGTTACAGCCTTGGCAAAAGACCACTTGTTTTCGTCCATCTTTGCCTTGACTGCCAGATCGCAGTCCTTGAAATGGATGTACGGGATACGCTTCGCCCACTTCTTGTAGAAGGAAATCGGCTCGCCGCCGCCGTACACATGGTGACCGGTGTCGAAGCACAGGTCGACGGTCGTGTCGTTCAGGAAGCGCTCAATCTGCTCCTCAGTCTGAACGTGGCTGTCAACATGCGGGTGGAACAGACCGATAAAGCCGTTCGCTGCGCAGCGGTCCGCGCACTTCTGCACGTTCTTGCAGTAAGTAGACCACTCCTCGTCGGTCAGCTCCGGATTCATCTCCAGCTCACCGGTAGCGAGGTTGGTGTACATCGGAGGCAGCAGAACGATATACTTCGCGCTCGGGAAAGCCTTCAGCAGCTTGGAGATATCGTCGATGTCCTTGAGCATGCCTTCAACAGCCGCGTCATCAAGGAAGTTGCCGCCCTCGGTAGCGCCTACGAGGGTCAGGCCGCGCGCGTCCATTGCGTTCTTGAGCACCTTGGGATCGTCGTTCGGCATATAGCCCCACGGACCAATCTCGCAGCCCTCATAGCCGGCGACCTTCATTTCGTCCAGGCAGCGCCACCACTGGGGCTGCTTTGCATTGTTCGGATCGCTTGCCGGGAACCATACACCCCAGGAGTCCGGTGCAATACCAATCTTGATAGCCATAATTTTATCCTCCCTGTCAAATTATTCAGGAAACTGTCAGCCTTTCCGGTCTCGGCGGAATCGCTCCCGCCGGAGACCGTTTCGGCATTATGTTTTAATTGATGTAAACGGGCAACTTACTTAACGTCAACCCACTCGTGAGTCTTGGAGGACTCGATAACAGCAGCTACGGTGCGGTCGATCTTGTAGCCGAACTCGAAGTCGGTTACATAGTCAGCGCCATTGGTGATAGCGTCGAACAGAGCGTGAACCTCGAGGATCTTCATATCGTTGTAAGCGATGGAGATGCCGCCTGCCGGCTGGAATGCGGAGTAACCCTTCATCAGCGGGTTGAGCAGTACGGTGCGGAAGCCGCGGTCGCGCTCGTTGTCAGACTGGAAGTAAACCTGAACTTCGCCCATGCGCTCCAGATCGTAACGAACAGAACCCTTGGTACCCTGAATCTCGTAGGTCAGGTAGTTCTTACGGCCGGTAGCAACACGAGAGCAAGCAATCTGGCCGATAGCGCCGTTAGCATACTCAGCCATGAAGGTCATGATGTCCTCGTTCTCAACGTCAACCATCTCGGTGGAGCCTGCAGACTTCGGACGCTTCGGGAATACGGTGGTAGCAACTGCGTTTACCTTGGTGATGTCGCCCATGATGAACTGGGAGATGGACAGCAGGTGGGAACCGAGGTCGCCCAGAGCACCGCAGCCAGCCAGCTTGTTGATGTGGCGCCAGGTGATCGGGAGGGACTCGTCGAGCAGCTGGTCCTGATCGTAGGTGCCGGTGAAGCGCATGATCTTGCCGAGAGCACCGGACTGAACCAATTCACGAACGTAAGCGTTTGCCGGGTTCTGGGTGTTGTTGAAGCCAACGTAGTTAACTACGCCCTTCTTGGCAGCCAGCTCAGCCAGCTCTCTGGACTCCTCAGCGGAGATGGACAGCGGCTTCTCGCAGTATACGTTCTTGCCGTTCTCCAGAGCAGCCTTAGCAACTACATAGTGGAAAGCGTTCGGGGTAGCGATATCAACCAGGTCTACGTTCGGGTCGGTAACTACATCGTGCCAGTCGGTGGAGATGCGCTTGAAGCCGATCTTCTTCTGAGCGGACTTTGCAGCCTCTTCGTTAGCGTCAGCTACGATCTCGAAGGATGCGGTGCCGTAGTCAGGGCCAAACAGCATCTCAGCGTCAGCCAGTGCAGAGGAATGAGCCTTGCCCATCCAGCCGGAACCTACCAGACCAATACGGATTTCTTTCATGATAATTTCCTCCTTGACATTTAAGTCTTAGACATACTCTTTTCACGATTTACCAGAAGTTTTTGTTTTGTTTTAACTTTCGGTGTTTTCGTTTGTTTGACTATATTATATCCGCGAATAGGTTATATCACAATGCACTGGGTAACTCTGTTCTATACAAAAATTACTCTTTTATTTTCCCTCTTGTACAGCTTGCACAGAGCCGGATGTGTGCGTTTGCACACCTTGAACGAATACCGATTTAGCGTAGAAAAGTCTTTCAAAATAAGAAAATTTTCACATTTATCCTGTTCCCGCACCAGAGAAAATAATAAAAAAGAGGTGCACCGAAGTGCACCTCTGAGGCTGAAACAGTATGCGGTTTTACTTTGCCTTTACCGCGCCGTCCTTGATGAGATCCCAGTTCTTCTTGAGATAATCATAGCCAGAGTAAATGGTAACCAGCGTTACCACCCAGCCGACGATAGTCAGCAGCAGCGGCATACCATCCGCATGAGAGATGAACATAACAGCGGTAACACCATCGCCGTCCGCGAAGGCGATACCGTTTGCCAGCGCACCCATGATGATATAATACAGATAAATGACGATGATGCCGCCAATCTGCACACAGGTCTTGACCTTACCCGTCCACGTTGCGGCGAGCACGCGGCCCTTATTGGCTGCAACCACGCGCAGAGACGTGATGATCAGCTCACGCGCGAGGATAACGCAGACCATCCAGCCTGCCATCGCCTTCTGCTCTACGAACAGGATGAGCGCGGACGCTACGAGCAGCTTATCGGCCAGCGGATCGACAAATTTGCCGAAATCCGTCACCTGATTGTACTTTCGCGCCACATAGCCGTCCAGAAAATCCGTGAACGATGCCACGCAGAACAGCACGAGCGCGATGACCGTGCTGGTCGGGAACGCGGCGAGATACCGGGTCTCATCGATGATCAGCATGGGCTGCGCCGCAAAATAGATGAAAAACGGAATCATCGCAATGCGGGTCAGCGTGATTTTATTTGCGGTTGTCATAGGAAATTATGCCTCCTTCTGACGGACACCGAGTAGGTCGGGTCCAAGGCTTTCGGTGATGAGAACGGACACGAACTCGCCTTCCGCCGGCTCGTTATCCGCCGCGTCAAAGTAGACGTGGCCGTCTACCTCGACCGAATCCGCGTAGGTACGGCCATACCACAGGCCCTGCTCCTCGTCAAAGCCCTCGCAGAGCACCTGCATGACCTCACCATGGCGGGAGGTATTGTAGTCGTCGAGCACACCGGACTGCAGCTCTTCGACGATCAGACGGCGGTTCTGCTTGGTCTCGTCGTCGATCTGGTCGGGCAGCTCTGCGGCCTCCGTGCCTTCCTCCGGCGAATACTCAAACACACCGACACGCTCAATGCCGACATTCTGCAGGAACTCACACAGCTCGGCAAACTCGTCCTCGGTCTCGCCCGGCAGACCGACGATCAGGCTTGTACGCAGTACAAGACCCGGAATACGCTCGCGCATATCCTCGATCAGCCTGGTAAATTCCGCGCCGTCACCCGGACGGTGCATGGCACGCAGAATGCGCTTAGAGACATGCTGCAGCGGAATATCCAGATACTTTACGATTTTCGGCTCATCCGCAATCACGTCGATCAGCTCGTCCGTAATCTGGTCGGGATAGAGATAGTGCAGACGAATCCAGGTAAAGTCCATCTTGCACAGCTCGCGGAGCAGCTCGGGCAGCAGACGCTTATGCTCGGGCAGGTCCATACCGTACTTGGTGATGTCCTGCGCGATGACGATCAGCTCCTTAACGCCTGCGTCAGAGAGCGCACGCGCTTCCTCGAGCAGCGATGCCATCTCACGGCTGCGGTAACGGCCGCGCAGCTTGGGGATGATACAGTACGCGCAGGTGTTCGAGCAGCCCTCCGCAATCTTAAAGTATGCGGTGTACGAGGGTGTCAGGCGGTCACGGCTGCCATCAAGTGCAGCAGAGGTCATATCGGCCATATACGCCGCCTGCTGCCCCTTGAGCGCCGCATTGGCCGCGTCCACGATGTCATCATAGCTGCCCGTTCCGCAGAATACGTCGATCTCGGGCAGCTCAGCGCGCATCTCGTCAGCATAGCGCTGCACCAGACAGCCGGTCACGACCAGCCCCTTCATATTGCCGGTCTGCTTGTTCTGGGCGGTCTCCAGAATGGTTTCGATAGCCTCGGTCTTAGCGGCTTCGATGAAGCCGCAAGTGTTGACAACGCCAACGTCTGCTTCGGTCATATCCTCGGTGATCTCCCAGCCTGCGTCCCGCAGCCGGGCCAGCATGTGCTCGCTGTCCACGAGGTTTTTCGCGCAGCCGAGCGAAATAAGTCCTAATTTCGGCATGAGATTCTCCTTCTTGTCCACATTATTATTCTATTTTATTATACCGCACAATTTCGGGTTTGTCACCACTGACTGACGGAAAATTTGGCATAGAAAAAGACGCAGAGCAAACACTCTGCGTCTTTGGAATTGCTTGATTGCAAGCAGTTGGTTCGGTAAGGAAACCTTACTTCAGCTCAACCTTAGCGCCAGCAGCCTCGAGCTTCTCCTTGATCTCGTTAGCCTCAGCCTCCGGAGCAGCCTCCTTGATGGTCTGCGGAGCGGAGTCAACCTTCTCCTTAGCTTCCTTCAGGCCCAGGCCGGTGATCTCGCGAACAGCCTTGATAACGTTGATCTTGGAAGAGCCAGCGTCAACCAGAACTACGTCGAAGTCGGTCTTAGCGTCAGCAGCAGCTGCGCCGTCGCCGCCTGCTACAGCACCTGCAACAGCTACCGGCGTAGCGGATACACCAAATTCTTCCTCGAGAGCCTTTACCAGCTCAGAGAGCTCCATAACCTTGAGCTCTTTTACAGCTTCCATAATCTCAGCAACAGTCATGGGATTAAACCTCCAATTTTAGATAATTTTTAAGTTAAAATGTGTTCCTGACCGAATAAATCAGTCAGTGCGGGGAAATTACTCAGCAGCTTCTTCTGCTGCAGCTTCCTTCGGGGCTACCAGTTCAGCAACCTTCATTTCCTCATTGCCCTCTGCCTTCTTAACGATAGCATCGCAAGCAATAGCGAGCTGCATAATGGGGTAGTTGAAGCTGTACAGTACCTGAGCGATAAGGGTTTCCTTGCTCGGCATAGCAGCCAGCTTCTTGACCTCGTCCTCACCGATGGCCTTACCTTCCAGGTAACCAGCCTTCAGGGTGAAGTTCTCGTGGGTCTTAGCAAAGTCAGCCAGGATCTTCGCCGGAGCGACAACGTCGTCGGTGGTGGAGATTGCCAGAGCGGTGGTACCGTGCAGGCACGCATCCAGCTCGTCAAAACCCAGTTCCTTAGCTGCAAAGCGGATCAGAGTGTTCTTGATGACAGCATACTCAACGCCAGCTTCACGGAGCTGCTTGCGGAGCTTGGTATCATCCTCTACGTTGATGCCCTTGTAGTCGACCAGTACACCTGCCGGAGAATTCTTGATCTTCTCTACCAGGGAAGCGACCAGAGCCTTCTTCTCTTCCAGAATCTTTGCGTTCGGCATCATTTTCACCTCCTGTAAAATAAAAATACCCTCCCGGTGCAAAGACACAGGGAGGGTACACAGAAAACATAATCAAATATGATAATAAACATGTCTGTGTTGACCTCGGCGGGCGGCGAACAAATCGCCATTTAAGCCTTACGGCGCCAGCTGTCTTTGACCAAGCTCATTCAGTATAACGCATATAGAGCAGGTTGTCAACACTTTTTTCAAAAAAACTAAAAATTAAAAATCAGTCATTGATTGGACCGTCATTCCGCTCATCAATATTAACGTACTCGACATTCTTCGCAACAGGCTTATACGCCGGACGGATGATCTTACCGCCGGTGGTAACTTCCTCAAGGCGATGTGCCATCCAACCGACGATACGCGCGGTAGCGAACAGCGGCGTATACAGCGACTTGGGCAGTCCGAGCATTTTGTAAACAAAGCCGGAATACATATCGACATTCGCGCACATCGGCTTGTCGCTGCCCTTGATTTCGGCAAAGACACCCGGCGTCAGCTTTTCTACCAGCTCGATCAAATCCATCTCGTCCGAATAGCCGGTCTTTTCCGCCAGCGGACGAGCAGCCTTCTTCAGTGCAACGGCACGCGGGTCGCTCAAGGTGTAAATCGCATGGCCCATGCCGTAGATCAGGCCGGAGCCGTCACCGGCTTCCTTATTCAAAATCTTACGCAGATAATTGCCGACCTCGGTCTCATCCTTCCAGTTGTGGATATTCTCCTTCATCTCCTCAAACTGCTTGACGACACGCAGGTTTGCACCGCCGTGGCGCGGGCCCTTCAGCGAGGAAACCGCAGCCGCGATCGCCGAATAGGTATCCGTACCGGACGAAGAAGTAACACGCACGGTGAAAGACGAGTTGTTACCGCCGCCATGCTCGGCGTGCAGGATCAGACAGCGGTCGAGCAGCTTAGCCTCGTCATCGTTGAATTCGCCGGTCGGACGGATGAGGTGCAGAATATTCTCTGCGGTCGAACGGTTTGAATCCGGCACATGCAGGAACATGGAATCATTATCAAAGTAGCGGCGTTTTGCCTGATATGCGTGCGAAATGATAACCGGGAACTTGGCCATCAGGCTGATACCCTGACGCATGATGTTCTCGACCGTGGTTTCATCCGGATTCGTATCATAAGAATACAGTGCCAGCGTTGCGCTTGCCAGCTTGTTCATGATGTCGCGGCTCGGCGCACGCATGATCATATCCTCGGTGAAGTTGTCCGGCAGGGCACGCTCCAGACCAATGGTATGCTGAAATTCCGCCAGCTGACGGCGGCTCGGCAGCTTGCCGCACATAAGCAGATAACCGATCTCCTCAAAGCCGAAGCGGTTTTCTTGCTCCAGACCGTGAATCAGGTCATATACATTATATCCGCGATAGGTCAGGCGGCCTTCGATCGGCTCACGCTCGCCCTCGTTGACGATATAACCGTGTACATTGCCCAGATGAGAAGCACCGACCAGAACACCGGTACCGTCCGCGTTACGCAAGCCGCGCTTGATGCGGTAGCGCGTAAACAGATCGGGTGGGAGCTGGTTGTGCATACGAAAGCTCTCACTCAGTTCATGCAAAAGTTCTTCCTTTACATAATCAGGCTGAATCGTCATTCCGCCTTCTCCTTTCCGTCCCAATAAATCAGATAATGAATATATTGTACCGCAATCCTGCAAAAATGTCAATCAACGACACTTGTATAAACCGACAAAAACCGCTTTTTTGCAGGTTTTCCGCTTGTTTATCCTGATATCACGCAAGATTTTTATTTGCAGCGTGCAAAGTTTTTATCAATTTGAAGTGAAAAAGTCGCCTGCAGTGTTGCCTTAGCACCGGTTGACCGGCACACGCGTGCTGCGTCAGCAAGATGCTCTGCCCGTGCGGAAACACGCAAAAAGTCCTCTATCCACACACGAACAGAGGACTTTCACTATCAAATAGTCAGGATTTGCGATTTAATTGCGGCTCCACTGCGTGCCCTGACGGGTATCCTTAATGATAACGCCCATATCAGCCAGCACACCGCGGATACGGTCTGCCTCAGCGAAGTTCTTCTCCTTCTTGGCTGCGGCGCGCTGCGCGATCAGCTCCTCGATCTTCTCTGCGTCCGGATCAACCGCATCGTCACGGTTCTGCACCAGATTGAGCACACCGGTCAGTTCCATGAACAGATCATGCGCTGCGGTCAGGAATGCCTTGGTTGCATCCTGATGTGCACCGTTGTACGCATTGATCTCACGGGTCAGCTCGAAGATAGCGGACAGTGCGTCAGCGGTGTTCAGGTCGTCGTCCATTGCGTCGATGAACTTCTGCTTGTAACCCTTCAGAGCCTCCAGCTTCTCGGTCTCCTCGGCGGTCATGGTGTCGCCGGATGCCTTCTCGATGCGGAACTCCATATTATTGCGGGCCTCGTACAGACGGGCAAGGGAGGCCTTGTTCATCTCAAGCGACTCAGCGGAGTAGTTAAGCGGAGTGCGGTAGTGCGCGCTCAGCATGAACATGCGGATGGTCTCATAGCCGAACTGCTTTGCTGCGTCGCGGACCATGAAGAAGTTGCCCTTGGACTTGGACATTTTCTCATTGTCGATGGTCAGGAAGCCGTTGTGCAGCCAATAATGCGCAAAGGTGCAGCCGTTTGCACACTCGGACTGTGCGATCTCGTTCTCGTGATGCGGGAAAATCAGATCAAGACCGCCGGAATGGATGTCGATGGTCTTGCCGAGGTACTTGTTCGCCATAGCCGAGCACTCAATATGCCAGCCCGGGCGGCCCTTGCTGCCCCACGGCGTATCCCAAGCCGGCTCACCCGGCTTTGCAGCCTTCCAGACCGCGAAGTCCATCGGGTCTTCCTTCACCTCACCGACAGAAATGCGGGCGCCGGCCTGCAGCTCCTCCATCGGCTGGTGGCACAGCTTGCCATACTCGGGGAAGGACTTGGTGCGGAAGTATACGTCACCGTTCTCAGCAACGTAAGCGTGGCCGTTCTCGATCAGGCGCTCAACAATATCGATAATAGCGTCCATGGTCTCGGTTGCACGCGGGTGCACGGTCGCCTTCTTGACGCCCAGCCCCTGTGCATCAACGAAATATTCCTTAATATAACGCTCAGCGATGGTGTTGAAGTCCACGCCTTCCTCGTTCGCCTTGTTGATTACCTTGTCGTCAATGTCGGTGAAGTTCTGAACGAACTCAACCTTGTAGCCGCGGTACTCGAAGTAACGGCGCAGCAGATCGAAAATGATGAACGGACGTGCGTTGCCGACATGGAAATAGTTGTATACCGTCGGACCGCAGGAATACATCTTTACCTCGCCCGGCGTGATCGGAACGAATTCCTCCTTCTGACGGGTCAGCGTGTTGTAGAGTTTCATGATTTTTATCTCCTTTTGATGGTTTTCAGGAAAGCTATGCGGAGTTTCGGGAATAAAAAAGCCTCCCAAGGGATATTCTTCCCTCGGGAGGCGTACAAACGCGGTTCCACTCCGATTTTTCGCTCGTGCAGTGCGGTAACGGGCACTTTCCGCAGGGCGTTTGACCCTGTTGCTCGGCAGGCGCACTTCACCGTTTCCCGCGCAAAGCCCTTTCAGCCGAGGAGCTTCTCTCTTTCGCGCAAGGCGAGCCGGTTACTTTTCCTGCGTCATCGCATAAATAACGATTATAATGGTTCTATTATAACCATTTTGTGATGAGAAGTCAAGCCGACCGGTGCAGACCACAGCTTTCCGCAAAATTAAATACACCGCAGAGAGCACCATCTTGACGAACAGCGCTTTCCGCGGTATACTATGGATATACAGGGACACTGTCTATGCAGTCAGCCCTTTATCGAATCAAAAGTTTTATGCTAATGACCGTTCGGGGACCAGCCGAGCGGTCATCGCGCTTTTACGAAGAAAATGTACAGTACAATGACCGCACAAATAAAAAGCTGAAGTGCTTTCTTCTTCATCTGCGCCCACCTCCTTTCCACCGCAGACCGCGGGGAAAGAAAGGGCTGACCGCCATACAAAAACAGCGTGTATATATCATAGCAGATTAAGGCGTATTTTGTCTATGCGCTGTATGACTATAAAAACACCGCAGCGTGCACGATTTTAACAGTTCGTGCACCTGCGGTATATTTTTACACATGATGAAACGCAGTCAGAAAATCATACGCATCGAGCAGATTGCCGATATGGAAATCCATAACCTGTGCATCCACCGGTGAGCACCGGCAGTAATCCTTGAGGTTTTCCGGTGCGGTAAGGCCGTGCGCGGTCAGCCGCTCTATGCTTTTCTCACCCGGTGCCGGATTGGAGTCCATATTGCACAGCGCCGCCAGCTCACCGCACATTTTAGCAAGCAGCTGCTCACAGCCGCGCAGATAAGCCGCCTCCTGCCGTCGGGCGGCAACACGCACGGCATGCTGCCACAGCGCTACCGGCTGCTTCTCGAAAATACGCAGCTCGGACGCAAGCGAGGTCATTTTCTCAGTCAGCGGCGTCAGATCCGGATAACGATGCTCGAGCACACGCGACTGCAGCAGCGGCAGAAACATTTTCTGAATCTCATCCATCGTATTGATGATCTTCTGGCGGTTGTTATACGGCCGAATCACCACATTGACGAGCAGCGCCACCACCAGACCGACCAGCGTATCCGTGAAGCGGTGGAAGCCATACACGATTGAATCTCCGCCGGTATACAGGCACACATCCGCAAACACGATGCTCGCCAGCGGAATCGCAAAATTCAGCTTGAGACCGATACACAGCGAAATCACACACAGCACGCCGAGCGCCATCCACACGAAAAACGTTGGATTGGGCAGCACGGTAACAAACACACATGCGATCAGATAGCCCAGAAATGTACCCGCTATCTGATTGAGGCTCTCCTTGAGTGAATCCACCCAGGTACGGCTCATCACCGAGATTGCACCGATGGCTGCAAAAATAGGCAGGCTGGAACCCAGCACCATCGCCAGTGCAAGCGCCAGACCGACCGATACCGCAGTCTTGATGGCGCGCTGGCCTACCCGAAACCGTTTGATAAACTGCAACGTCCTATCCCCTTTACCCCTGAATACCGTATGTTTTTAAGTGTACCACATTCTATCGGTAAAAGCCAACACAATCCTGTCACACAAAGAAAAAGGCTTCCCGGCCATCTGTTCCGGGAAGCCTTTATAAATTCGGTTTGATTACCGCTTACTTAGCAGTGCGCTCTGCCTTGCGAGCCTTAGAGAAAGAACGACCGTTATCCAGCTCCATCATGCGTGCGCTTACCAGACCATTAAAGAAACCCTTCATCATGATATATACAACTCCTTAAAAGTTAATGACTAAATTGCGTTTTTGTGTTTGGATCATTTCCTGATCACAGGTATTATAATACACGATAACCGCCTCTGTTACAAGAGCCATATTTTATGAACCTTTACCAATCGAAGCGCCATCTTTTTGTGCATATTTAACAGTATCCGTTTGCGAAGTGTACAAATCAAGCTATTTCAGCTTGTACGTTTTACATAACAAAGCTGGCAAATCCTCCAAACCGAGCATCCTCCCCTCGAATTTCCCTGCTTTTTGCGAGCAGAATCTGCGTATCACCTTGACTTTTACGGCATTTCCATATACTATTTATATGATAAAAATTATTTGCTATAATATAGATATAGAGCGACCCCAAACAGAGCCTGACCCGCTCGGTTTGGGGCTGCTACCTGTTTGGGGAGAGTGATGAGGATTGAATCAAAATCTGGTTGATCTGCAAAACCTGAAAAAAGAATTTGATGGAACGCCTGTGCTGCGCGGCATTTCGCTGTCCATCAAGCGCCGCGAGTTCGTGACCCTGCTCGGTCCATCCGGCTGCGGCAAAACGACCACACTGCGCATCATCGGCGGCTTTGAGCAGCCGGATTCCGGCGATGTATTCTTCGACGGCAAGCGCCTGAACGATGTTCCGCCGTATCAGCGCGAGATCAACACCGTATTCCAGCGCTATGCGCTGTTCCCGCACCTGAATGTTGCGGAGAATATTGCCTTCGGTCTGCACATCAAAAAGCTGGACCGCGCAGACATCAAGCGCAAAACCGCAGAAATGCTCGAGCTGGTTGGTCTGCGCGGCTTTGAAAACCGCGATGTGACCAGTCTTTCCGGCGGTCAGCAGCAGCGTGTTGCCATCGCGCGTGCGCTGGTATGCGAGCCGCGTGTGCTGCTGCTCGACGAGCCGCTCGGTGCCCTCGACCTCAAGCTGCGAAAGGATATGCAGATCGAGCTGAAGCGTATTCAGCAGCGCACCGGCATCACCTTTATCTACGTCACACACGACCAAGAAGAAGCGCTGACGATGAGTGACCGCGTTGTCGTTATGAACCACGGCGTTATCCAGCAGGTCGGCAGCCCGACTGATATCTACAACGAGCCGGTCAACGCCTTTGTTGCGGATTTCATCGGTGAATCCAATATCATTGACGGCGTGATGCTCGAGGACTGCAAGGTCGAGTTCTGCGGCCGCACCTTCGAGTGCGTGGACAAGGGCTTCGAGAAGAATGCGCCGGTCGATGTCGTTATCCGTCCGGAGGATCTTAAAATCGTTTACGCCGGTGACGGTCTGCTGCAGGGCGTTGTTGAGTCCATCGTATTCAAGGGCGTGCACTACGAGATGATGGTTCGCACCCAGTTCTTCACCTTCATGGTGCATTCCACCATGGCAGAGTCGGTCGGCAAGACGGTCGGTTTGTCCGTCATTCCGTTTGACATCCACATCATGCACAAGAGTGCGGAGGCGCAAGCGTGAAAAAGTCCTTTGCCTATCCCTACGGCGTATGGCTCGCCGTATTTATCCTTGCCCCGATTCTGATGGTCGTGGTCTACGCGTTCCACAATGCGGACGGCGGCTTTACCCTGCATAATTTCAGCTATCTGCCCGGCTATCTGCCGATTTTCGGACGGTCGTTCCGGCTGGCGTTTCTCTCAACGGTGGTGTGCCTCGTGCTCGGCTACCCGATGGCGTATCTGATGAGCCGCCTGTCCGCCAGCAAACAGAGCCTTTGCATGATGCTGATTATGCTGCCGACGTGGATAAACTTTCTGCTCCGCACCTACGCATGGATGTCCATTCTGGAGAACAACGGCTTCATCAACCAGTTTTTCCGTTCCATTGGCTTAATATCCTTCCTGCAGAGCCATTTCGGCTATTCGCTCGATTATATTCCGCTTATCAACACACAGGGCGCTATCGTGCTCGGCATGGTGTACAACTTTCTGCCATTTATGGTGCTGCCCATCTATACCGTTCTCATCAAGCTCGACCGCAAGCTGATCGAAGCCGCGCAGGACCTCGGCGCGCCGACCCATCTGGTGTTCCGCCGCGTCATCTTCCCGCTGAGCATTCCCGGTGTGATTTCCGGCATTACAATGGTATTTGTGCCGTCCGTGTCCACGTTCGTTATTTCGCAGATGCTCGGCAGCGGCAAAAACCTGCTCGTCGGTGACCTTATCGACCTGCAGTTCATGGGCGGTGCGTACAACCCGCACCTCGGCTCAGCAATCGCGCTCGTCATGATCATCCTCATCTTTATCTGTATGTGGATCATGAACAAGTTCGATGACGGCTCCTCCGAGGAAGGAGGTCTGCTGCTGTGAAAAAGTTTTTCAAAAACTTCTATCTGCTGCTGATTTTCCTGTTCCTGTACGCGCCTATCGTTGTGCTGATGATCTTCTCGTTCAACGATTCCAAGTCGCGCCGCCTGTGGAACGGCTTTACCACCCGCTGGTATGTCGAGCTGTTCCGCGATGCGGATATTCTCCATTCACTGTATGTCACGCTGCTCGTGGCTGTTGCTGCTGCCGTGATTGCAACCGTGCTCGGCACGATTGCCGCCATCGGCATCCACAACATGAGCCGCAGAGCCAAGGCGACTTACCTGACCGTTAACAACATCCCGATGTCCTCCTCGGATACCATCATGGGCGTAACGTTCATGCTGCTGTTCGCCGCCATCGGTCTGGACAAGGGCTACCTGACCCTTATCCTCGCGCACGTTACGTTCTGCACGCCGTATGTCGTGCTCAACGTCATGCCCAAGCTGCGCCAGCTCGATAAGAACGCCTATGAGGCCGCGCTCGACCTCGGCGCAACGCCGCATCAGGCGCTCCGCAAGGTCATCCTGCCGGAGATCATGCCGGGCATCGTCACGGGCGCTATCATGGCGTTCACCATGTCGATTGACGATTTTGTGGTCTCCTACTTTACCGCCGGCACGACCAGTCAGCCGCTGTCAGTCGTTATCTACTCCATGACGCGCCACCGCATGACACCGAAGATCAACGCCATCTCGACCATTCTGTTTTTGATCGTGCTGGTGCTGCTTATCGTCATCAATATGCGCCAGTCCCGCGACGAGAAACGCCGCGAAGCCGCCCGTCGGAAAGGAGCGATGCAGCCGTGAAAAAACGCATGCTTTCCCTGCTGCTGTGCGGCGCGATGTGCACCGGACTGCTCTCCGGCTGCGGCAATGCATCCTCGGCGGAGGTGCTCAATGTGTATAACTGGGGCGAGTACATCGACACCGACCTCATCGACCGGTTCGAAGAGGAAACCGGCATCAAGGTCATTTACAACACCTTCGATTCCAACGAAAACCTGTATTCGCGCATCCAGACCACGAGCTACGACGTCATTATCCCGTCCGACTACGCCATCTCGCGATTTATCGACGAGGATATGCTCCAGCCGCTCAATTACGACCATATCCCCAATATGAAGCTCATCGATGAGAAATACACCCATCTGGACTTCGACCCGGAGCAGAAGTATTCCGTTCCCTATACATGGGGCGTGGTCGGCATCGTGTACAACACCAGATACGTCGATGAAGCGGATATTGGCTCGTGGGATTTGCTGTGGAACCCCAAATACACCAACCGCACCGCGATGTTCAACAACTCGCGTGATGCGCTCGGCATTGCGCTGATGTACCTCGGCTATTCGCTCAACACCACCGACAAGGACGAGCTGCGCGAGGCGGCTGACCTTATCATCGCCGGAAAACCGGTATATCAGGGCATCTGGATGGACCAGATTCTCGAAAAACTGCCGAGTGAGGAAATTGTGGCTGCACCGTACTATAATGGCGATGCCGTCACGATGATAGACGAAAATCCCGATCTCGCATTCTACGTTCCGAAGGAGGGCACCAACCTGTTTGTAGATGCCATGTGTATCCCGAAGAACGCGAAGAACGTTTCGGGCGCGGAAAAGTTCATCAACTTCATGTGCTCGACCGAGGCGGCGATGGCAAACTGGGAGTACATCGGCTATTCCAGTCCGCAGACCGAGGTCTATAACGAACTGGACGAGGAAATCACCAGCGACCCGCTATATTTCCCGGATATTACGCAGTATCCGACTGAGGCGTATACCAATCTGCCGACGGAAATCAACCAGTACTATAATGATTTGTGGGTTGATATCTTAACGTGAGAAAAAGAGTGAAGATATTGTAACCGATGGATTCGCATCCAAGGCAAACCATCGGATAATCTCCACTCTTCACTCTCAACTCTCCACTCTGTCCCCAATTTTACAGTAAAAAAGAACGTATCCGATCGGATACATTCTTTTTGCATGCTTATTTCTTCTCCATCGCTGCCATCGCAATCTTTTCCGGCGTGATGGGAAGCTCATAGAACCGCTTGCCTACGGCATTTCGGATTGCATCCGAAATCGCCGGCAGCGGTGTATTGATAACAACCTCGCCGATGGATTTTGCGCCGAACGGGCCTTCGCCCTCGTAGCTGTTCTCGAATTCCACGCGAATCTTGCCGATATCCACGCGTGCAGGAATCTTATACTGGAAAAGCGAATTCTCCATCGGATAGCCGCGGTCATCATAGGTGACGCTCTCAGTCAGCGTCATGCCGATGCCCTGCGCAATGCCGCCCTCGGCCTGCACGCGCGTCAGGTTCGGGTTGATGGGCGTACCGCAGTCCACTGCCGCAGCGTAATCCAGCAGGGTTACCTCGCCGGTTTCGGTATCCACCTCGATTTCAGCCGCACCGACCATATACGGCGGAGGCGAAATCTCGGACGAATGCGTAACCGTCGCCTGCAGCTCGATGCTGTTGCCGTTCATGGAAGCCGTCGCAATATCACTCAGGTTAATGGTCTTGCCTGCATTTTCGCCTTCCTCTACGCGGACTTCCTTTCCGTCAAAGCTGACCTGCGCCTTGTCGCAGCCGAGCAGCTTTGCGCCGAGCGCACAGATTTTGCCGCGCAGCTCAAGCGCGCACTTCTCGGTCGCCTTGCCGGTGACATAGGTCGTACTCGAGGCATACGAGCCGGAATCATACGGCGACCAGTCGGTGTCCGCACTCAGCGTGGTAATGTTGTCAAGCGGACACTCAAGCACCTCTGCCGCGATCTGCGCAAGCGTGGTATCACAGCCGGTGCCCATGTCAGCCGCGCCGATGAGCAGCGTGTAAAAGCCCTCATCGTTGACCTTGAGCGTCGCACTGCCGACGTCCATGCTCGTGATACCCGAGCCCTGCATCGCCATGCCCATGCCGACCGCACGAATCTTGCCGTTTCCCATGTCCCGGCACGGATACTTGTTATCCCAGTCGATCATGTCGTGCACGCGCGCCAGACAGCGGTCGAGCGCACAGCTTGTATTCAGCTGACCGTAGTACGCGGGCATAATCTCACCCTCGTGCGTAATATTCATCTCACGAATTTTGAACGGGTCCATGCCGAGGATATTCGCCAGCTCGTTTACCGCGCTCTCCACCGCGAACAGGCCCTGCGTTGCGCCGTAGCCGCGGTACGCGCCCGCCGACATGTGATTGGTGTACACAACGTCACTCGTAAAGCGGAACGCCTCGGCCTTGCCGTACAGCGGAATCGACTTATGACCGGACAGACCGACCGTTGTCGGGCCGTGTTCGCCATACGCGCCGGTGTTGGACAGCGTGTGCAGGTCGATGCCGCGCACGATGCCGTCCTTGTTTGCGCCCAGACGAACGTGCATTTCCATCTCGTGACGCGGCGAGGAGGCAATCTGGCTCTCCACGCGGCTGAAGATAATCTTGGACGGCTTCTTTGTCATCCAGGTGACAAACGCCGGATACACCGCGCTGACTGCGGTCTGCTTCGCGCCGAAGCCGCCGCCGATACGCGGCTTGGTGACGCGCACCTTGCTTTTCGGAATATGCAGTGCGTTCGCCACGATTCGGCGGGTGTGGAACACGATCTGGGTCGAGCTGATGATGTGCAGACGGCCGTAGGTGTCGATCTCGCAGTAGGTGCGGAAGGTTTCCATCATCGCCTGCTGGCATGCCTGCGTATGGTACACGCGGTCGATAACAACATCGCAGTCCGCGAGGACCGCGTCAATATCACCGTTGCCGCACTCGTCGTGCGCGCACAGGTTGCGCTTGTTATCCGCGCCGACCGGCGCAAGGCTCTCCCAGTTGTCCTCCGGATGCACGAGCACCGGATTGTCCTTTGCCGTGTGGAAATCGAGCACCGGTTCGAGCACCTCGTACTCCACCTTGACCAGCTTCATTGCCTTATCCACGCATTTTTCGTCCGCACCGGCAAGGATGGCAACCACATCACCGACAAAGCGCACATGACGGTCGATAACAAGGCGGTCATACGGACTGGCCTCCGGATAAGTCTGACCGGCCTGCGTATAGCGGCGGCCGTTCTGGTCTACGTCCTCCCAGGTGAAGATGGCCTCCATGCCGGGGACTTTCATCGCGGCGGTCTTGTTGATAGACTTGACGATGGCGTTCGCGTGCGGCGAGCGCAGCAGCTTGACGCACAGGCAGTCGCGCGGCGTTACATCGTCCACATACACCGGCTGACCGGTCACAAGCTGCATTGCATCCTTTTTACGGAGCGGCTGATTGACTACCTTCACTGTGCGTCCTCCTCTCTCTGCTTTTTCCAGTCGAGATATGCGCGGATACCGCGCAGCTGTCCCTCATACCCCGAGCAGCGGCACAGGTTGCCCGCCAGATATTCCTTGATCTCCTCATCGGTCGGGTCCTGCTTTTCGCGGAACAGCGCGATCGCGTTCATCATAAAGCCGGGATTGCAGAAGCCGCACTGCTCCGCACCCTGATCCGCGATGAACGCGCCGAATTCGGCGGCTTCGCCCTGCAAGCCCTCCAAGGTCGTGATCGTATGTCCGCTTGCACGCGCTGCCAGCACCGAGCAGGACAGCACCGGCTTTTCGTCCATAAATACGGTGCACAGACCGCAGTTTGCAGTCTCACAGCCGCGCTTGACGCTCAGGCAGCCATGCCCCCGCACAAAGTCGATGAGCAGCGTATCCGCCGCCACATCGTCTGCTACTTTCTTTCCATTCAATGTCATTGTGATCAGCATATCCGTTCCCCCTTACTCTGCATCGAGCGCCTGTGCCGCACGGCGCACCAGCACACCCGCGAGGTGTCTGCGGTACTCCGCACTGCCGCGCAGACTGCTGCCGGTCTTAATTTCCGCCCGAACGACTTCTGCCATCTGCTCTGCCGTTCTATCCACAGGCTGTGCATAAATCTGTGCGCGTGCCGGACGGGCACCGATGGCGAACCGGTAGCCGTTTTCGTCCTTGACGGACGCACAGGTCAGCACCGGAATATCGGTCTGGCTGATGCGCACAGACTGGTAATTGAACTTCGCCTTTCGCTTGGGAACGATCACGCGCACCAAAATATCGCGGTCCTTGGGTCTTTCGGCGTACTCGGAAAGCGGCACAATGCCGCCCTTGTACAGCTCTACCTGTGCATCCAGCACAAGGAACATGGTCAGCACATCGGAAAAGCCGAACCGACTGTACAGGCTGCCGCCGACGGTCGCCAGATTGCGAAGCTGCACGCCGACAATATGGCGCACAGACTCGCGCATCGCACCGTTCGTGTAGGCTGCCAGTCCTTCGTGCAGCTCCAGCGCGCGCAGCGAGGCCATCGCACCGATCCGGAACTCGGTGTCGGTCTCCTCGATAGTGTCCAGTCCCAGACCGGACAGGTCGATTGCCGTGCCGACATTCAGCGTCTCCATTTTGAGCCAGATCATGCCGCCGATCACGCGGTTGGACTTTTTCTGGTTGAGCGTATACGCTTCCTCGAGCGACTCGGCTTTTTTGTATTCCCGTATCGTCAACATACGTTATATCCTCTCTCTTTCAGGGGAATGTGTTATCTTTTCAGTATACTACTTTTATTTTACCACAAAATCTGCTATAATGCCGTTGTGAATATCAAAATACAACGGAAAAGAAAAAGTTGTGGGAAAGGAGCCGCCATGCAGCCAAATATCCGCGTGATGCTGTTCGATGAGAACGGCGAACGCTTTTTCGGTGAGGGACCGTGCCGTCTGCTGCATGCCATCGAGCAGACCGGATCGCTTCGCGCCGCCGCGCAGTCTATGCAGATGGCATACACCAAGGCGCTCGGACTCGTTCGTCATGCTGAGCAGGTGCTCGGTTTTGCGCTCACCGAGCGCAAAATCGGCGGCAAAGGAGGCGGCGGCAGCGTACTCACCGACGAGGCAAAGGAGTTTCTCTATCGCTATGAGCAGTATCGTGACGCCTGCAAACAGGCAGGAAAACAGCTCTATCCGCAGTTTTTCCCCGATGAAACGTGAAATCGGATGTGTGATCATGGCATCCGGACTGGCAAAACGGTTTGGCTCCAACAAGCTGCTTGCCGAATTCGACCGAAAACCGCTGCTCTGCCGTGCGTTCGCCGTGACAGAGGAGCTGCACCGCGTGGTCGTTACCCGCTCGACCGAGGTGCAGGCATTGTGTGAAGAATGCGGCATTCCTGTCCTGCACCATGCCCTTCCCTTTCGCAGCGACACCGTGCGGCTTGGACTGGAGTACCTGCTGCCGCGGTTTCCTGCCATGTCCGGCTGCGTGTTTCTGCCGGGTGATCAGCCGCTGCTGACGAGGAAAACGCTCGACGGTATGGCTGCGGCGTTCTGTGCGCAACCGAGGAAACGATCACGGATTTTCCGTCTATGCGAACCGCAAAGCGGTACGCCGGGCAGTCCCGTGCTGTTCGGCGCGGATTATTTTGAGGAATTGCGTTCTCTTCCCGAAGGCAAGGGCGGCGGCGTAGTTGTCAAACGGCATGCGGAACAGGTTACGCTGTTTCCCGTAAAGCATCCGGCGGAATTGATGGACGCGGATACGCCGGACGTTCTTGCAGAATTAAAAATGATTTTTCAAAACGATTCATTTTATCGGTAATGCCAACCATTTGATGTGGCGTTATGCGGGTGCACCTTGTGCGCCCCTACGGTTACGTTTGTGCAGTCGGTTTACACGGTGCGCCGAGGTCGTCGCACCCTACAGTATTATTTTACGCCTCTCTCAATCGGAATGGCGAATGGTTGACCGTTACAATCATTTTCCATTCTCAATTCTCCATTCACAGTTAAAAACCCCGGAAAGAGCTTCTTTCCGGGGTTTCAGTCTGTCAAAAAAGTATTATTTTAATTTTTACGCTTCGTGCGGCAGCACGCATAAAATAGAATTTGCGAAGCAAATTCATAAATTCCGGGAGCATGTATCTCGGAATTTATACAAGGGAAGAAAAAATGTGCCCGTCAGGGCGCGGTTTTTCTTCGGAATTCGCTCGAAAGCGTGGTTTCGAGCGAGAGACTGCTCGGAAAACGTTAGTTTTTCGACAGTCTCAAACCCCGGAAAGAACTTCTTTCCGGGGTTTTGCATTATGCTTCGGTTTTCTTATCCTTCGGGAGCACGATATTCAGCAGAATCGCAACAAACGCTGCCGGTACAATACCGGAACCGCCAAAAATCAGCTGAACCGCCTGCGGCGCCTGTGCCAGAATGGTCATATTGGCACCCATGCCGTAGCCGACACCCAGAGCAACCGACACGATGGTCAGATTACGCGGCGTCATCTCCTCCTTGGTGATCAGCTGGATACCGCTGATAACGATGGACGAGAACATCATAACAGCCGCACCGCCGAGCACGGACTGCGGCATAATGGACACGATCGCGCCCAGCTTCGGAATCAGACCGCACAGAATGAGGAAGATCGCGCCGACGGCCAGTGCGCCTCGGTTGACAACCTTGGTCATGGTAACAAGGCCTACGTTCTGGCTGAACGAGGTATTCGGCAGTACGCCGAACAGCGCCGCAAACGACGAACCGATACCGTCGCAGGCTACGCCGCCGGACAGCTCCTTGTCGGTTGCCTCACGGCCCATGCCGCCTTCCATAACGCCCGAAATATCGCCGACGGTCTCGACTGCGGTAACAATAAACATAACCAGCACCGGCAGGATGGCGCGCAGATCAAACACCGGCTTTACCGGCATCAGCTTCGGGATGGAAAACCAGCCGGCCTGTGCTACCTTGTCCCAGTTGAGTACCCATGCCTTGGTGAATTCTACACCGTCCGCGTCAACTGCGGTGGTCGGCAGAACAAAACCCATGATGATTGCCGCAATGTAGCCTGCAATAATGCCGACAAAGATCGCGGACGAGCCAAGGAAGCCCTTGCAGCCGTGCTTGACGACCAGAATAACCACCAGCACGAACAGCGCCAGCAGCAGATTTTCCATCGAGCCGAAATCCTTCGCAGAGTTGCCGCCGCCGAAGGAATTGATGCCGACCGAGATCAGCGACAGACCGATACTCAGCACGACCGTGCCGGTAACGACCGCCGGAAAGAATTTGCGCAGCGGCTTGAGGAAAAAGCCAAGTACCGTCTCAAACAGGCCGCCGAGAATGGACGCGCCCATAATCGCGCCATACGCAATCACACCGCCGCCCATGGTAGCCGCAACGCTATTGAACACGCCGATAAAACCCGAGCTTGTACCCATGATGATCGGCACCTTACCGCCGATCGGGCCGATGGAAAACAGCTGCACCAGCGTTACCACGCCGGCCACGAACATCGCGTTCTGCAGAACGCTTACCTGCAGGTCCGCGAACTCGCCGCCTGCAATGCCGCACGCACCCATGATGATGAGCAGCGGCGTCAGGTTGCCGACGAACATCGCAAAAACGTGCTGCAGTCCCAGCGGAATCTTGCGCGACAAAGGCATTTTTGCCTCAAAATCGTGCGCTGCGTCCATAGAAATTTTCTCTTGCATACCCACACTCCTTTGTGTTGTCCTGTAAAGTGTCGTGCCATTCATTCCCCTTAGCAAAACACTTTCTGATTTCATGCAAATAAATTATAACAAAAACAAATTCCTATGTAAATGGATTGCGCAGACAGACGCAGGATTTTGGAGGTATGCGCAAAAATTTACGTTCTGCGACCTGTTTCCTTAACAATTTCCCGAATCCGCGCAAAAGGAAAGGAACAACGCACACAGGCATTGTCCCTTTTCGTATCGTTTCGAATTTCTGATTAACCCAGTCTTTCCTTGCGCTCGCGTCCGTCTCTCAGCAGAATGGTCAGTTCCTCGCGGTCTCCTGCACGGATGGCCTTGCGGTATTCGTCAAGGTGCTTGATGACCTCGTCAATCTCCTGCGCGAGCGGCTCTGCGTTGCACAGGAACAGCTCGCTCCACATGGTCTCATTCAGCTTGGCAACACGCGTCAGATCCTTGTAGCTGCCCGCCGAATAGCCGTTGTGCTTGTCCGCCTCCGGACTTTTGATGTACGCCGAGGAAACCACATGCGCCAGCTGCGAGGTAAACGCGATCATGTGATCGTGCTGCTGCGCGGTACAGCGCACGGTCTGACCGAAGCCGAGCGACATGAAGTACGCTTCCAGCTGCTCAAGCACACGCTCGGTGCTGCTCTTTGTCGGCACAAAGATCATGCTCGCACCGTCAAACAGGGTCGACAGGGCAAAATCCAGACCGGAGAACTCACGGCCCGCCATCGGATGGCCGCCGACGTAGTGCACACCGGCATCGAGCGCCGCCTGCTCCAGACGATCGACCATAAACTGCTTGACGCCGACCATATCCACGATCACGCAGCCCTTTTTCATCTTCGGCATGTTCTCGAGCAGCCAGTCTACCGTTGCCTGCGGGTACAGACCGATGATAACAAGGTCAGCCTCCTTGTACAGCGCTTCGGTCGCAATCGCGTCAATCGAGCCGTCAGCCAGTGCCTGCTCTGCGGTTGCACGCGTGCGGTTCCAGCCCAAAACGCGGCTGAGCGTGCGCGCCTTGATGGTTTTCGCCATCGAGCCGCCCATCAGGCCCAGACCGGCGATGAGTACGGTATCAAACATGAATGGGTTCCCCCTATCTTTTGTTTTTTATTCAGTTAAAGTTTATAACGGCAGACAGGGTTTGTCAATGAAAAACCGACTGCCTTTGCAGCCGGTTGTTATTTCATCATTTCTTTGGTCTTGGATTGACACTGCAAATCCGGTGCCACAACGGCGTAATCCGGCAGATAACGAACACAAGCAGCGCACCTGCCAGATTGAGGATGAGATCATCCACATCGCACGAGCCGGTGCCGGTGTAGATCTGCAGCACCTCCACTGCCGTGATGCTCAGCGTGAGCGACGCCGTGAAGAAGAAAATGCTTCTCTGCCAGCGGAACAGTGCGGGCAGGAACACGCCCATCGGCGCAAACGCAATCAGGTTGCCTGCCAGATTGAGCACCACAAGCCGCAGTGAGATATTGCCGTAGCCGTAGGCTAACAGGTAATTTTTCACCGTGCGGAGCGGCTCCAGATTCACCATATCGAGCGAGGTATGACCAAATCCGCGGCCGAATGCGTTATCGAAAAACAGCACATTCAGCAGCACCCATATGTAGTACAGAAACAGCACCAGCATGTACAGCCGCCGCCGTGTCGGACGCGTATTGTCCGGCACGCCGCAGAACAGCGCAGCACGCAAAAGCACCGCAAAAATCGCTGCAAACATGAATTTCTGCTCGGGTGCAACGGTGATTCCGGGTGCTAACTCATAATAGATGTTGAAGCACAGAAATACCGCTGTCAGCAGTACCGCTATGCCGCGAATTAAATTCTTCAAAAGGAGATTCTCCTTTGTATTGGAATATCATAGGGCGGGAGTACCCGCCCTATGTCAAAAATTCTGTTACAGGTTCTCCGCTTCCCTGAGCCACAGCGCGGACACTGCGTCCGACGGCATACGCCAGTCGCCGCGCGGCGAAAGCGTTACGGTGCCGACCTTCGGGCCGTCCGGCAGGCAGGAGCGCTTGAACTGCTGCGTAAAGAAGCGGCGCATAAAGGTCGTCAGCCACTTCTTGATGGTCGCATCGTCATACACGCCTGCAAAGGTCTTGTGCGCGGCGCGGAAGATCTTGCGCGGCGGATAACCGAAGCGCAGCATATAATACAGGAAAAAGTCGTGCAGCTCGTACGGGCCGACCAGATCCTCGGTCTTCTGGCTGATTTCGCCGTCCTTAGGCGGCAGCAGCTCGGGTGATACCGGGGTATCGAGCACATCCTGCAGCACGTCGGACAACTCACCGAGGGTGCGGTCTGCCTCGTAAGCGACAAGGTAGCGCACCAGCGTTTTCGGGATAGAGCCGTTCACGCCGTACATGCTCATGTGGTCGCCGTTGTAGGTCGCCCAGCCGAGCGCCAGTTCGGACAGGTCGCCCGTACCGACAACCATGCCGCCGTTCTTGTTGGCGAGGTTCATCAGCACCAGCGTACGCATACGCGCCTGACCGTTCTCAAAGGTGACGGAAAGATCGTCCTTGGACTGACCGATGTCCATGAAATGCTGATCGACCGCCGCCTTGATGTCCACGGTCTTGAGCGTAACGCCGTAGGCTTCCGCCAGTTTTTCCGCGTTGCCCTTGGTGCGGGCGGTTGTGCCGAAGCACGGCATCGTGACGGCCAGAATGCCCTTGCGGTCGAGTTCGAGCATATCAAACGCATGTACGAGCACGATGAGAGCCAGCGTGGAATCCAGGCCGCCGGACAGGCCGACAACTGCCGTCTTGGCGTGCGTATGGCGCAGACGGGTCGCCAGACCGGTTGCCTGCAGCGTGAGAATCTCCTCGCAGCGCTCATCGCGGAGCGCCTTGTTCGCCGGAACGAATGGCGTGCGCGGGAAGGTCCGGTCAACAAGGTCGTTCTCCACCGGCTCGAGCGAGAACGAGAACACGCTGCCCTCGATAGACTCGAATGTGTTCATGCGCTGACGCTCGTGCGCCAGACGCTGGAGGTCGATATCCGCGTAAATGATGCCCTGCGAGAACATCTTGCTCTCAGCCAGCAGCGCACCGTTCTCCGCGATGAGGTCGTGACCCGCGAAAACAAGGTCCTGCGTGGACTCACCGAAACCGGCATCCGCGTACAGGTACGCGCACAGCAGTCGTCCGGACTGCTGACGAACAAGGTCGCGGCGATAGCCCGCCTTGCCGATGATCTCATCCGATGCGGACAGGTTGACGATAATGTGCGCGCCCATCTGCGCCAGCGTAGTAGACGGCGGATTCGGCACCCACAGATCCTCGCAAATTTCTACGCCGAAGGTGAACAGCGGCTGCTCATCGCACTGAAAAATGCTGTCGGTCACAATCGGTACATAGCGCGGCTCACCGGCTGTATCAGTAAGCGTTACGCTCTCGATCGAACCCAACGCATCTGCCGATACGAAATGGCGCTGCTCGTAGAACTCGGAGTAGTTCGGAAGATGGGTTTTCGGCACGAACGCCAGCACGTCACCGGCATTGATGACAGCGGCCACATTATACAGCTTGCCGCGCACACGCAGCGGCAGGCCGACCACGATGACGGCTTTCAGCTCTGCCGTTTCGCGGCAGACCGTGTTCAGCGCCTCCAGCGCACCCTCGAGCAGCATTTCCTGCAGGAACAGATCGCCGCAGGTATAGCCGGTCAGGCACAGCTCGGGGAACGTGATGAGCTTCGCGCCTTTGGCAGCGGCCTCCTTCGCCAGTTTTACGATCTCAGAGGTATTATATGCACAGTCCGCAGCGTGCAGATCAGGCGTTGCCGCGGCAATTTTGATAAATCCATCTCGCATCGGTGATGCTCCTTCCAGTGGAATAGTCCAGATAGAGTTAGTATACCTCTTTTTGCGCGTTTACGCAAGGGAAATGCCCTCAGAAGAAAACTTGTGCACCCACAAGACTGGGTACGCGAAGCGCGCAAGCGGTATGTTGTTTCCGAGCGAAGAGTTACCGCCTGCGGGCGGCGGGAGTTCGCCGTACCCACGGCGTGGGGGCAAAAGGGTAGACACCTACGGTTTCTACCCTCTTGACTCCCGTTTCCCTTTATTTCTTAATCTGATGCAGACCAGAGACCGGCGACCGCTTCGAAACAGGGAACGGCAGAGGAGCTTTTCTACCGTAGGGGCGCACAGTGTGCGCCCATTTCTCTACCTATACGCAGTGTCAGATACCATTCTGCTACACATATCGGCTACTCCACGCAGGCGCGACATACCCGTGTCGCGCAACTCGTTTATCTGGATATTACGGACGGCACCTGCGAATTGCATTTGTCCATGTTATTCATTCGTACATATGGTGGGCGAAAACGAATCGCAAAACGAAAAAATGGAGAATGAAATGATTTCATTCTCCATTTTCAATTACTTACCGATCGACAACCGGAATCTCAGACTCATCCTTTTCATCCAGATGCTTCAGATAATGCTTTGTCTCTGCCGCGATCACGCCGGAGAGCAGCAGCACAGCGATCAGGTTCGGGATGGCCATGAATGCATTCAGCACGTCCGCAATGGTCCACACAAGGTCGAGCGCAAGCACGGGTGCGCACACCACGACCGCGATAAACAGCACCTTATACGGCAGAATTGCCTTTTTCCCGAGCAGATACTCAGCGGCACGCTCGCCGTAGTACGACCATCCGAGGATGGTGGAGTACGCGAACGTAATGATGCTGATCATCAAAATCAGCGGACCGATATACGGAATCTGTGCGAATGCTGCGGTGGTCATCTGACCGCCGTTTGCCATATTTTCCGCATTGACCGCCGAATTTTTCATCATCGAGGAGACAAGCACCAGACCGGTCATCAGGCACACGACAACCGTCGTCCAGAAGGTGCCGGTCGCAGAAACGAGCGCCTGCCGCACCGGATTGCGCGTCTGTGCCGCGCTGGCAACCAGCGGTGCAGAACCCATGCCGGACTCATTCGAGAACAGGCCGCGTGCCACGCCGTACTGCAGCGCCAGACGGATGCCGCCGCCGACCAGTCCGCCGGTCACGGCGCCCGGCTTGAACGCCAGCACGAAAATGGCCTTGAGAGCCGGCAGCAGAAAATCGTAATTGGTGCACAGAATAACAATGCAGCCGACCACATAGAACAGCGCCATCAGCGGCACCAGCTTTTCGCATACAACTGCAATGGATTCAATGCCGCCAATAATGATAATCGCGGTGATAATGCCGAAAACAATGCCGATTGCGATACGCGGCAGGCTGATGGGAAGGTTGGTCTCCAGCACCTCGGCAATCGCGTTGATCTGCGTGCCGCAGCCGATGCCGAACGAGGCGAGCATGGCGAACAATGCAAACAGCACCGCCATCACCTTGCCGAACTTCTTCCACTTGAGGCCGCGCTCAAGCGCGTACATCGCACCGCCCATCATGCGGCCGTCCGCGGTCTGCACGCGGTACTTGACCGCGATCAGGCTCTCCGCGTACTTGGTGGCAATGCCGAACACGCCGGTCAGCCAGCACCACAGCACGGCACCCGGTCCGCCAAGATAGATGGCCGTGCCGACACCGATGATGTTGCCCGTGCCGATGGTCGATGCGAGTGCAGTCGTCAGCGCCTGAAACTGACTGACGTCACCCGGTGAATCCGGGTCCTTTGTCACCGACAAGCGAATGCCGGTGAAGGTCTTGCGCTGGATGAAGCCCGTGCGGAACGTCATAAAAATATGCGTACCGCACAGCAGCACCAGCATGGGCAGACCCCAGATCCAGCTGTCGATTTTGTTCATTAATGCAACAAATACTTCCATGTATCCGATTCCTTCCTCACTTTTCTTCTCTTTCGGACAAGAGAAGGCGCTTACCCACCATTTTTGTTCGGATAAGCGTCGCAGGCTTATATTATATCGAATTTCTCGAAAATATGCAAGCATATTCGTGCATATTCGACACTTTTTCGGCATTTGACGCGATATTGCGCGTTCTCCTATCGTATGTTATAATCGTATCGAATTAAAAACTATCGAGGTGTTCCCTATGAACTCTGTGAATTATAAACGGCTGGAAAAGAGCCTGACCGACGTCATCCAGGAAGCACAGCTCAAAATCGGCTACGACCACCACCCGATCACGCTGTATTATCCCACGGAATCCGTGGCGCGTCTGCTCGGCACACCGGAGGAGGACGCGGACAACACCGAGCGTGCGCTCGCTTCCCTTTCCGCGCACACCGCCGGCACGCTCGGTGCAATCGAAGTCACCCGCGATGACAAGCGTTTCTGCTTCCACATTTCCGCAGAAGGCACACAGTATGTGCATGAACAGCTGCCGGAACCCGCGTTTCTGCGTGCATTTCTGCAGGTAATGCGCGGTCTGACGGTCAGCTTTGACGATATTCTTGCGGTGTTCCATCAGTTTTCCGACAAGGTACACTGTGAGAAGCTCGAGGGCAACGAGGAGTTTGACTACCTCGTGTACTTCGAGGACGGCACACCGGACAGCTACCGCTACTGCATCAAGCTGGATGATGACGGTGATGCCGTCTATCACCGTTTTACGCCGGAGGATTATGCGGCGTTTGGGTTCTAAATCCCCATATAAGCATGAAAAAAGGACGCTCAAGGAGCGTCCTTTCTGTTTTGCGGTTTTACTGAGCGGCTTCAGTATCAGCCGTCTGGGCCTCGTCAGTCGCGGTCTGGCTGTCGGTTGCGGACTGGTCTTCGCTCTGCGCGTCCTCAGTCTGCGCATTGCCGTCATCATCCGATGTATCACTGTTCAGAACAGTCTGCACGTCAGCCGGCAGATAGTCCTTGGTGTTATCATAGGTGATCTCGTCGTAAGCATCGGTGGTCTTGATGTCAGCCTCGTCGATCCACTGCTGCATCATCTCGTCGATCGAGCCGGCAGTGCCCTTTTCGGAAGCAACAGCCGCAATGATGGAATCGCGCATGTTCTCAAACTCATCCTGATTCAGCTCGCAGCGCTTGATGATGTGGTAGCCATACTGGCTCTTGACCAGGCCGGAAACTTCGCCTTCCTGCAGAGCCTTGGCAGCGTTGTAGAACTCGTCTACCATCTGACCCTCGGTGAAGGTATAGCCCTTGGCATACTGTGCTTCGCCTGCATCCTCGTTCTTCTCGGTCAGCAGCGCGTCAAAGTCCTCGCCGTTGTTCAGGCGATCCAGAACAGCCTGTGCTTCCTTCTTTGCTTCCTCATCGGTGCGGGTGGTCTCGCCGGTGGACGGATTCTTAGTCAGAATGAGGATGTGCTTTGCAGTGATGTAGTTGTCATCGAAATACTTCTGCAGCTCGTCATCGCTCGGAACACTTACGCCGTTCTCGCCGAAGTAGTAATCCTTCAGCACCTGTGCGCATGCGCTGACATACTGGTAGTTATTGTAGTGGTCCATGTCAAAGCCGATCGAAGCCAGACGCTGCAGATAAGCGTCCTCGCCGCCGAGCTGCTCCGCATTCTGCTTGTTTGCCGTAACAATGTTCTTCTTCTGGCTGTACGACAGGGACAGGCCCAGCTCATCCATCTTCTGCTTAACGATATGGATCAGAGCGACCTGCTGCTTTGCGGACTCCTTTGCGGCATCGCCGAATGTAGATGCCATATTCTTCTCAGAGAGACCGTACATAGCGTACATCTGCTGATAATTGATGATCTGGCTCATCATATAGCTTGCATACTCATCTGCGTGGATTTCCTCACCGTTGACCGTCATAACAACCGGTGCATCGCTTTTCAGCTCCTGATAATCCACCACAAAGGTGGATGCGCCGTATGCGGTTGCGCTCATAACGACAGCCAGCATAACGACCAGCGCAACGATGCGCTGCACTAACTTGCTCATATTACTATGCTCCCTTTTCTGTATTTTACGAACGCTATCAGTATAACACTATTTCGGAACAGGCACAAGCGAAAACACAGAAACATCACAATTTTCGCTGCCCGCTGGGGACGCTGCCCGCTGGGGCACAAGGATGGACACCAAGGTTTCCACCCTTGTGAATCCCGCTTCCTTTATTCCTAATCCGGCGCAGACCGGAGACCGGCGACCGCTTCGAGAAGGAGAACGGCAGTCGGGTTACTCTTGCGTATCTTTCGTGAAATATTCGCGGTTCACAGATAGCTTACTGCTACACAGGCGGTTTACTCTCCGCAGGCGCGACACGAGGTGAATTGCCCGAAAGGCAAGAGAAGGTCCCCTGAGGGATACCCGTGTCGCGCAACTCATTGGCCTGGCAGCTACAGACAGCACCTGCGAATTTCATCTGATGATAAATGTTATACCGTAGGGTGCGCCGACTCGGCGCACCTTTTCTAACGAAAAAACACCCGTAAAATGCAAAAATGGAGAACGAAAACCATCTGGTCAATTCTCCATTTTCCATTCTCAATTACTGCAAACAAAAAGAGAACCGCTTCCGCGGTTCTCTTTGTTCATTTCGCGTCAAACCCTTGACAGATAACCTCAAACAGCTCATTGATACGCTCATAGCGTCCCTTGAGGTACAGCCAGCCGAACAGCGCCTCGAGTGCAGTCGCATAGGCATACTCTGCCACGGAGGCCGACTTCGGCACGGATTTCGGCTTTGCGTTGCGTCCGTGACGCAGAACGGTCTGCTCGTCTTCATCGAGCATAGGCTGAATGCACTTTACCGCTTCCGCCTGCGCGGACGCACGAACGAGCTGGATCGTACGGCTGTGCAGGTTTTTCGCGGTCTGAGTGCCGCCACACGCCAAATGCGTGCGCACGAGTATCTCATAAACAGCGTCGCCCACATGGGCGAGTGCAAGACTCGTCATGCGGGCGATCGCAGCGTCATCCAGCACAGGGTGCAGATGATCGGTCATTACTTGTCCTCAGCAGCCTTTGCTTCAGCGGCCTGCTTTGCAGCCTCAGCCTTAGCCTTGGCAGCAGCAGCCTGCTTAGCCTGCATTTCCTTGAACTTGGCCTTCTCTTCCTCAGTCGGAACCGGCTCGATGCAGCCCTTCGGGCATGCCTTGGTGCACATCTTGCAGTTCTTGCACTTGTCGTAGTCGATCTTGGCAACGCCGTCTACTACATGAATTGCATCGAACTTACAGGTCTTCTCGCACATCTTACAGCCGATACAGCCGTTGGAGCAAACCTTCATTACTTCCGGACCCTTGTCCTTGTTCACGCAGTTAACGTGAACCTTCTTGACCTCGGATACCAGGTTGATGATCTTCTTCGGGCAGGTGGAAACACACTTGCCGCAGGCAACACACTTGTCGGTGTCAACCTTTGCAACGCCGTCCACAATGTGGATTGCGTCAAACGCACAGGCCTTTACGCAGGAGCCGAGGCCCATGCAGCCAAAGGAGCAAGCCTTCGGGCCGCTTGCTACACGCATTGCAGCGTTGCAGTCCTGCAGACCCTCGTAGTTTGCCTTGTCCTTTGCGTTGCAGCCGCCGTTGCAGTAAACGTGTGCAACCTGACGGTCGCCGGCAGCAACCTCAACGCCGAGTACCTTTGCGACCTTCTCAGCCGCAGCAGCACCGCCGACCGGGCAGCCGTTTACCGGCGCACGGCCCTCTACGATTGCAGCAGCCAGACCGTCACAGCCCGGGAAGCCGCAGCCGCCGCAGTTAGCGCCCGGCAGGCACTCGCGTACCAGCGGGATGCGCTCGTCAACCTCTACAGCGAAAACCTTAGCGGCAACGCCGAGCAGGATTGCGAAAACGATACCCATGATGAACAGTACCGCTACCGCGTAAATAACATTTTGCATATCCATTTCTTGTGTCCTCCCTTACCAAATCGACAGGCCGGAGAAGCCCATGAAGGACATAGCCAGCAGCGCTGCTGCAACCAGCGAGATCGGGAAGCCTTCAAAGCACTTCGGGCACTTGGAAGTAGCGTCCAGACGCTCACGGATGGAAGCGAACAGCACGATTGCCAGCGTGTAGCCAACACCGGCTGCAACGCCGTATACCAGAGAGCCGATGAAAGAGTAGCCGTTATCGATATTGGTCTTTGCAGCACCGAGCACCGCACAGTTGGTGGTGATCAGCGGCAGGAAGATACCGAGCGCAGAGTACAGCGACGGCATAGCCTTCTTCATGAACATCTCGACGAACTGAACCAGCGTTGCAATTACGAGAATGAACGCGATGGTCTGCATGTAGCCCAGACCCAGGGGTTCGAGAATGAAGTACTGTACAGCCCAGGATGCTGCGGAAGCGATCGCCATAACGAAGATAACCGCCATGCCCATGCCGAGCGCGGTGTCGGTCTTCTTGGATACGCCGAAGAACGAGCAGCAGCCGAGGAACTGAACGAGAATGTAGTTGTTGACCAGGATTGCCGCGATTGCGAGCGACAGGATATCGGTCAAACCCATAGAGGCAGGTAAATTAAACACTTACTTGTCCTCCTTTCGAGCCATGATCTTCTGGATCGCAGCCAGGATGAAGCCCATCATGAGGAAGCCGCCTGCCGGCAGGATCATCATGACCATCGGGTTGGAGTGGAAGAACGGAACTGCGATGCCGTTTACGCCGTTAACGTAACCGGACAGGATGGTGCCTGCGCCGAGCAGCTCACGGAAGAAGCCCATGAGTACCAGAGCGAAGGTGAAGCCCAGACCCATTACAACACCGTCGAGTGCGGACGGCAGAACCTTGTTCTTGGACGCATACGCCTCGGCACGGCCGAGGATGATGCAGTTTACTACGATCAGCGGCAGGAACAGACCAAGGGACGATGCCAGCGACGGCAGGAATGCCTGCATGGACAGGTCGATCATGGTTACGAAGGTTGCGATGATCGTGATGAATGCTGCGATACGGATCTTATCCGGGATAATTCTGCGCATCGCGGAAATAACGATATTGGAGCAGATGAGAACGACGGTAGCCGCCGCGCCCATGCCGATCGCATTCTGCAGAGAAGTAGTGGTTGCCAGCGTCGGGCAAAGACCGATCGTCTGCATGAAAACCGGGTTATCGAGGATAACGCCCGATTTCAGCTGTTCAGAAAATTTCATTTGGCTTTTCCTCCTTAACCCAGAGTAGCGACATATGCTGCCGCAGTATTAACGCCGTCGGTTACAGCACGGGAGGTGATGGTAGCGCCGGTGATCGCATTGATCGTGCCGCCGTCCTTGGTCACCTTGAGCTGACCGTCAGCAGTCTGACCTGCAAACTGGGTGATCCAGTTCGGGTCTGCCTGGCTCTTCGCACCGAGGCCCGGGGTCTCAGCGTGAGAGGTTACCTTTGCGCCTGCAACGGTGCCGTCCGCGTTGATGCCGACGATCATCGTCAGGTTGCCGCCGAAGCCCTTCGGCTCTACCTGTACGCAGTAGCCGATCTCTTCGCCGTCCTTAGTTGCCTTGTAAACGCCGTCGATCTGAGCAGCGGTACGGCCTGCCGGCAGGGTTACGCCAGCGGCTGCAACGTCCTCAGCGGACAGTGCGGTGCCGAGATCCTCGAAATCAGCGTCCGGGATGATCTCTGCCATTGCTGCGTTGCGGGTTTCGATACCGTTCTGGGTGATCTTATCCGCGGTTACACCGTTGATAACACCCAGCAGCAGTGCACAGATGAACGTGATGAGGCCCAGTACGACGACAAGCTGTACGATGCCGCCTTCCTTTTTGCTGTTATCCATGATTTACTGCGCCTCCTTCTTAGCCTTGTCAAGCTGATAACCGAACTTGCGCGGATGGGTCTTCTTGTCGATTGCCCAAACCAGCGTGTTCATGATCAGGATGGAGTAGGATACGCCCTCCGGCAGACCGCCGAAGTAGCGGATGAATACCGTCAGCAGACCGCAGCCAACGCCGAAGATGATCTGGCCCTTCGGGGTAACCGGGCTGGTAACGTAGTCGGTAGCCATGAAGATCGCGCCGAGCATCAGGCCGCCGGACAGTACCTGGCTGAGCATCCACTGTACGCGGGAAACATCGCCGGACAGCGGGAACAGGAAGGTGATGACAGCAACAGTAAGGATGTAAGCTGCCGGAATGTTGATGGTGATAACCTTGCGCCACAGCAGGTAAACGCCGCCTGCCAGCAGAGCCAGCGCGGAGGTCTCACCGATAACGCCGCCGGTCTGACCGAGCAGCATCTCCAGCAGGCCGGTGTCAGCCGGTACAGCACCGGTCTTGAGGGTAGCCAGCGGAGTTGCGGTGGAAATCGCGTCGGTAACGGTTACGTTGCCGAACAGCGGCAGGTTCGCATGCGGAGCAGTCCAGGTGGTCATGAAACCGGCCCAGGATGCCATCATGAACGCACGGGCACCGAGTGCCGGGTTCATAAAGTTCTTGCCGATACCGCCGAACAGCATCTTAACAACGATGATGCCGAACAGGGCACCGAAAGCGCTCAGCCACAGCGGAGCTGCAACCGGAATGTTGAATGCGATAAGTACGCCCGTAACCAGGCAGGACAGGTCGCCTACGGTGTTCGGGTGATGAACGATTTTGTTGTAAATGGTCTCAAACACAAGGCTTGCCACCATTGCGATAACAACATGGATCAGCGCACGAGCGCCGAAGGTGTAAACTGCAACCGCCAGTGCCGGAACAAGTGCGATGAGCACATCGAGCATAAGGCTCCGGGTGTCATCATCCGCCTTGATATGCGGCGAGGAGGTTACGACTACTTTGCTAAGATCATAAGCCATTTTCGTTTTCCTCCTTACTTGTTCTCTGCGGGCTTTTCAGCCTCTGCCTTTGCAGCAGCCTCCGCCTCGGCCTTTTTCTTCTCAGCCTCAGCCTTGGCGCGCTCTGCAGCACGCTTAGCCTGGATCTTGCCCTTGGTCAGACGGAACTGTGCAACCAGCGGGATACGAGCCGGGCAGACATAAGCGCAGGAGCCGCACTCGATGCAGTCCATCATGCCGCAGTCAACGGCGTTGTCCAGATCCTCCTGCTTGCCGTATACATTCATGTAGATCGGCAGGAGGTGCATCGGGCAGGCGTTGATGCACTTGCCGCAGCGGATACACTGGGGATCCTTAACGCGCTTATCCTCATTGCCTGCAAAGGCGAGGAATGCGTTGGTGCCCTTGACAACCGGGGCATCCAGAGAGAACTGGGCGTTGCCCATCATCGGACCGCCGGCAAGGAGCTTGTTCGGAGCTTCCTTGAAGCCGCCGCAGGCATCGATCAGCTTTTCGATCGGGGTGCCGATGCGTGCTTCGAGGTTCTTCGGCTCAGCAACAGCGGAACCGGAGATGGTAACGATACGGCGGATGACCGGCATACCGGTGGTGAAGCGGCGGTAAACCGCACCTGCGGTATCTACGTTGAATACCGCGCAGCCGGCGTCTGCCGGCAGCTTGCCGGACGGAACTTCACGGCCGGTGCAGGCATTGATCAGCTGCTTCTCAGCGCCCTGCGGGTACTTGCAGGTCAGCGGATACAGCTTGAGGCGGGAATCGTCCGCGATCAGCTCCTCGATCTTGGCGAAGGTATCCTTCTTGTTTTCCTCGATTGCAATGATTGCGGTCTGTACGCCCATGATGTCGGCCAGCATCTTCAGGCCGCCGATGGTCTCTTCCGGACGCTCGAGCAGCAGGCGATGGTCGGACGTGATGTACGGCTCACACTCTGCAGCGTTGATGATGACCGTGTCGCACTTGCCGATACCGGACTGGATCTTGACATGGGTCGGGAAGGTTGCACCGCCATGGCCGACAATACCGGCAGAACGGATGCACTCGATACGCTCCTCATTGCTCATGGAAGCGAAGTCGTAGGGATGCACGGACTCGTGCTTGCGGTCCTCGCCATCATTTTCAATTACGATGGACAGAACCTTGCTGCCGTTCGGATGCAGGCGAGGCTCGATTGCCTTTACCTTACCGGAAACGGTAGCATGGACAGGAGCGCTGACAAAGCCGCCGGCTTCCGCGATAGGCTGTCCCAGGTCCACGGTGTCGCCAACCGAAACGATCGGCTTTGCCGGTGCGCCGATGTGCATGGAAACCGGCAGGATTACCTCATCAGGCAATGCCAGCTTCTCGATCGGCTTGGTGTTTGTCGCGGATTTATAGCCCGGGTCTGCGTGAGTACCCGGGTGTATGCCGCCACGGAACGAATACGCCATTTCTTTCACCTCTCTAATATTTTGCGCAAGAAGAACCGGACGCGCGCCCGGCTTCCTCTTCTTCAGAAATTGGCTGGCTACGCATGAAGCATAGCCTTACAGTATAGATTATACTGGTTTTTGTACAGTATTGGCAAGACCAAAAGCAAAAAAAAATCGAATAAAATACAGGGGAACTTTGTACATCTTGTTAAGTCTATCATTTTTATCCGCTTTTTCTTTGTGAATAACGCTCGGGTTCGGTCAGTTTAGACGGATGCAGGTATTTCCTTTCCGGCTTGCATTTTTCGCAAAACCGGCTGAAATGCGCGCAAAATGCGAAGTTTTGCCCTCTGCCTTTTGTGCACATTTTTCGTATACCGCTATTGACTTTCCCTTTCTCCAGTTATAATATGAATACATGAACATATGAGCAATCGTTCATATATTATTGACTATCACCGACAGGAGGCGATCCGAAATGGCAGACGAACACAAGCATGAGGATACCTTATTAAATGAAGAAGTGCATGAGCACGAACATCATCATCACGAGCACGATGAAGATGAATGCGATTGCGGCTGCGGACACCATCACCACCACGATGAGGATGAACATGAACATCACCATCATCATGACGATGACTGCGACTGCGGCTGCGGACACCATCACCACCACGATGAGGACGAGGAGCACGAGCACCACCACCATCATGACGATGACTGCGACTGCGGCTGCGGACATCATCACCCCCACGATGAGGACGAGGAGCACGAGCACCACCACCATCATGACGATGACTGCGACTGCGGCTGCGGACACCATCATCACCATGATGAGGATGAGGAGCACGAGCATCACCACCATCATCATGACGATGAATGCGACTGCGGCTGCGGACACCATCACCATCACGATGAGGATGAGCACGAGCATCACCATCATCATGACGATGACTGCGACTGCGGCTGCGGACACCATCACCACCACGACGAGGACGAGGAGCACGAGCACCACCATCATCATGACGATGAATGCGACTGCGGCTGCGGACATCATCATCACCACGATCAGGATGAGGAGCACGAGCACCACCACCACGAACATTCTGCAGGCGCGCACAGCGTTAAGCGCGTTTACACGCTGCAGAATGTCGGCTGCGCACACTGCGCGGCAAAAATGGAGCAGCGCATCAGCGAACTCGAGGGCGTAGAGGACTGCGTTCTCGTATTTGAGACCAAGCAGCTGCGCGTAACCGGCGAAAATCCGGATGCGCTCCTGCCGGAAATCCGTGAGATCTGCTCGTCCATCGAGAGCGAAGCCAAGGTCATTGCACCCAAACCCAAGCACTACGGCAAGGACGGTCAGCGCGTTTACATGCTCGAAAACCTCGGCTGCGCACACTGCGCTGCGAAAATGCAGCACCAGATCAGCCAGCTGGACGGCATCGACGATTGCGTGCTGGTCTACGAGACCAAGCAGCTGCGCGTCAAGGGCGACAATCCTGATGCACTGCTTCCCGAAATCCGTAAAATCTGCTCAAATATCGAGAGTGAAGTCAAGGTAATCGCTCCCGAGGAGGAAAAGGAAGAGAGCAGCAGCCATCCGCTTGCCGAAATGCTCATCGGTGCAGCGCTGTTCGTTGCCGGTCTGCTCATTCCGGTCATGGCTGTCAAGCTGGTGCTGCTCATCGCGGCTTACCTGCTGCTCGGCCGCCATGTCCTGCTGACGGCTGTCAAGAACATCGGCCGCGGTCAGGTATTTGACGAAAACTTTCTGATGGCCGTTGCAACCATCGGTGCATGGGCGGTCGGCTCGTTCGACGAGGCTGTCGGCGTTATGCTGTTCTACCGTGTCGGCGAATACTTTGAGGATCGTGCGGTTGACCGTTCGCGCAAGCAGATCATGGATGCGATCGACCTGCGTCCCGAGACGGTAAATCTGGTCAAGGACAACGGCAAAATCGAGGTTATTCCTGCTGAAGACGCACAGGAGGGCGACATTGTTCTGGTGCGCCCGGGCGACCGCGTTCCGCTGGACGGCGAGGTTGTCGAAGGCGAAAGCCGTCTGGATACCTCGGCTGTTACCGGTGAGCCGGTTCCGGTTCGTGTCGCTGCCGGCGACAAGGCAACCTCCGGCTGTGTCAACACCGACGGCGCGATCAAGCTGCGTGTCACCCACATTCTCGCTGAGAGCATGGTACAGCGCATTCTCGACAGCGTGGAGAATGCAGCGGCCCGCAAGCCGAAGATCGACCGCTTTATCACCCGTTTCTCACGCGTTTACACCCCGGCTGTTGTTGCGATTGCCCTGCTGACCGCCATTATCCCGAGCCTTGTTACCGGCGAGTGGCACAAGTGGGTCTACACCGCGATGACCTTCCTTGTAATCTCCTGCCCGTGCGCACTGGTGCTCAGCGTACCGCTGACCTACTTCTCCGGCATCGGCGCAGGCTCCAGACGCGGTATCCTGTTCAAGGGCGGCGCTTCTCTGGAAGCACTGAATAACGTTAAGACCATCGTTATGGATAAGACCGGCACCATCACCAAGGGCAACTTTGTGGTACAGAAGGTCGTTCCGGCGCAGGGCGTTCCGCTCGATGAGAATGAGCTTCTGTGGCTGGCTGCCGCCTGTGAAGGCGCTTCCACCCACCCGATTGCCAAGTCCATCATCAACTCCTACGAGGAGCGCAAAACGTCCGCGGCAAAGGCCGGCGACTTTTCTCTTGTTGCCGTTGGTGCAACGGTTGAGAACATCCGCGAGCAGGCCGGCGAAGGCGTTTTCGCCGAGCTGGAAGGCAAAACTATACTCTGCGGCAACGTAAAGCTGATGGAGCGCAATAATATCGACCTTTCCGGCTACCACGGCACCCCGGGTAGCACGGAAGTGCTGCTGGCGATGGACGGTCACTTCCTCGGTCATGTTGACATTGCCGATACCATCAAGGCAGATGCCAAATCCGCAATCAGCCGCATGAAGGCGCAGGGACTCACCACCGCCATGCTGACCGGTGACGGTCAGGCCAGTGCGGACGCGGTTGCGCAGGAAGTCGGCATTGACGAAGTGCGTGCCCGCCTGCTCCCGCAGGATAAGCTGTCGGCGCTGACCGATATCCGCGAGAAGCGCGGTGCGGTTATGTTCGTCGGTGACGGCATCAACGATGCTCCCGTACTCGCCGGTGCAGATGTCGGCGCGGCAATGGGCAGCGGCGCAGACGCGGCAATCGAGGCTGCAGACGTGGTGTTCATGAACGCCGACCTGGCCTCCATCCCGATCTCGATCAAGATCGCCCGCAAGGCGAATATCGTCTCCAAGGAGAACATCGTGTTTGCACTCGCGATCAAGATTCTTATTATGCTCCTCGGCCTGTTCGGCATCGCATCCATGTGGCTGGCCGTATTCGCTGATACCGGCGTGGCTATGCTGTGCGTGCTCAATTCGATCCGCATGCTGTATATGAAGACCGAATAATGCATACTCTTTGCACATTTTATATAGAAAGACTCCCGTCCGATTGGAACGGGAGTCTTTTGTATACCATATCGTCTGTGCTGATACGCAGGGTTTTCGCCTGAGAGGCGAACGGAAAACCACCGTTTACACCCGGCAAGCAAACTCATTTGTGGAAAACATACTCTTTTCTGAAAGTCCTCGGCGCCATACCCACCGCCTTGGAAAACTGCGCATTGAAATGGCTCGGGTTGTCATACCCCACCTGCGATGCAATCCGTGTTACCGGCAAATCAGTTGTGATGAGCAGCGTCTGCGCTTCGCCAATCCTGCGGCGCAGAACATACTGCAGCGGCGAATATCCGGTCACTTCCTTGCAGATATGCGCCAGATAGTACGGACTGACATGCAGCGCATCCGCCATCTGCTGCAGAGAAAATTCGTCCGCAAAATGCTTGTCGATGTAATCCTTGATGCGCTGTGCAAAGGCGTTGCCGCTGTGCGTACTGCCTTCGGCTGCGGTTGCGCGGAACTGCTGCACAAGCGTCAGGATCGCAAGCAGAAGATGATGTGCACCGTCGTCGTTGCCCTCGGTCAGCTCATCGTAAAGCACGTCGTACAGATGCTCCAGCCGCACGGTCTGCGGCTCGGTCAGGCGGCACACCGGACACGAATCCTCCGCGATCAGCGTATTTTCGCGCAGTCCGGGCACAGCCAGTCCGCCAAGCGCCAGACTCGAGGTTGCCACCGGACGATCCGGTCCGGACGGCTCATCGTGCACGACGCGGCTGTTGAAGATGAACAGATCGCCGCGGCGTGCCTCATACGGCGTGCCGCCGACAAAATAGCGGCTCTCGCCGCCTCGCACGAGTACAATTTCCACTAAATCGTCATGCGCGTGCATAACACGCGGATGCGCCGACGCCTTCTCATCTGTGCGGCTGACCGAAAACAGACGCGGCATCTGCGTCAGGCCGAATGGCGCTTCATATTCCTTTTTCACAAAGCATTGAATCATAAAAACGCTCCTTTTCCCTCAATTTCGCGGTAAAAGCGCCTTTCTGCGGCAGAGATAGTATCCGCGAAAAACCAGCCGGTCGGGATAGCAATCCGGATACCGACCTCACCGACCGGCCCCGCCAGCGCAAACCAGATCAAGCCTTTGGCGATACTGCCTTTTGTCAGATCGCGGTACATAGAATCACCTGCATACTAAGATAAATTCATTATAGCGCTCCTGCGATGAAAACTCAATGCAGCGCTTCGCCCGCTGCGGTCCGGCAGGGCTGCATAACAGAAAGCCTGCCACCTATGGTGACAGGCTTTCTCTATGCTGATTTTATCGAATCGGCAGCATCTTGCCGGTCTCGAAGGATTCCTTGCAGCGGTAAGCAGCCTCGGAAACGGCGGTGCCGTCATAAACGGTGAGGTCAGCCGGCTTGGTGTTGTCGCGGACATGGCCGGTGAAGGCAACCATCTCGGCTACGAAAGCCTCGTGCCAACGGCTCATGAAGTCCGGATAATACTCCTCGCGGGAGCCGTGCTCATCCACGATATTCAGCAGGTTCTTTGCGCCGACGTTTGCAATGCGCAGCGTGCCGTGGGTGCCGATGATCTCGGTCTCGACATTGCAGCCTGCGGCATGGGTGCGGTTGGTGAACATAAAGCCCATTGCGCCGTTCTCCATCTGGATGGTAGCAGCTGCGTTGTCCGCATCGTTCAGCTCCTTGTACAGATCGAACTCAAATACGCCGCCGATTGCCCATACATTCTTGACATCCGAGCCGGTGAACCAGCGGATGAGGTCGATATCATGTACGCACATATCGAGGTACTGACCGCCGGAGTGCGGTGCAAACTTGAGGGTAGACTCGATGGTGGAACGCGGGTCCTGCGTGTAGGAACGAACCAGAACTACCTTGCCGATATCGCCGTTGTCGATCTTGCGCTTTGCCTCGGCGTAGGACTTGTCAAAGCGGCGCATGAAACCAAGCTGGAAGATCAGGTCGGGATGTGCTTCGATGACCTTCTCGGCAGCCTTGCACTGTGCAACATCCGTGCCGAGCGGCTTCTCGCAGAACACATGCTTGCCGTGGTTCATGGCAATTTCAATCTGCTGGCAGTGCAGGAAGGACGGGGAAACGATAACGATCGCGTCCAGCTCCGGATTCTTGCACATTTCCTCAAAATCGGTGTAAGTATTCGGCACGCCGAGCTCTGCCGCAACTTCCTCTACGCGGTTTGCATCTACGTCGCAGATGGCAGCCAGTTCGCAGCCCGGAACCTGCGTTGCAAGGTTCTTCGCGTGCTCATAACCCAGACGACCCAGACCTACCGAACCAACCTTAACAGTTTTCATGGTATATTCTCTCCTTTTATATGTAACTCTCACTCTTACGCGGCGGTTTTGCCGCTCTCCATTTGATGATTCTATTGTAGCGTTTCGGGGGCTGAAAAAACAGAGCATTCTTGCGAAAAGAACGCCCCTATTCGCGGGATATGAGCGGGGCTCTCGGGCAAACTTTCAAATTCTTGCGGTCGATGCAAAAAGGCAGACCCGACGGTCTGCCTTTACGCTTACGTTGTTCAGCTGACATGAATGACGGCCACCGGACAGCCGCCTGCAGCCTCCTGCGCGCCCGCCTGCTCCTCTGCGGTTTCCGGCTGATGATGGACTTCGGCAAGGCTGTCCTCCGCAATGCGGAACACGGAAGGACAGGTTCCTTCACACAGGCCGCAGGAAATACAGCCGCCTCGTTCGATTGTAACGTGCATACCGATACACTCCTTTCGGAGATTCAGTTTGCCCCGTTTCCGATGATTTATGCGTTCCTGCGCGCGAGACAGCGATGGCGGATGCCGCCGAAGCCGCCCGCAGCCACGGCATAGTCCTTCGCGGTGATGGTCTGTCCCGGCCGTACAAACTGCTCCACCTGATATACCTTATCTATATTCAGCGAACCGAAATTGATGATGCGCATAGCTTCGCTCTCCTTCTCTTTTTCTGTCAGTATAGCATATCCGTCCTCCAGCCGCCACTACAAGCAGCTTTTTATTGGTATTTTCTCCAAAATCGCTGAGTTGCAATTGACTTATCCGCCCAAAAGTTCTATTATTTTTTATATGTTTTTACAAGAAAGGGAGGGGACTTTTTTGAGTCGTTTATCCATTGAAACGCCGGGCAAGGCTGAGACCGTCATTGCCGGCTTGTACCGCGATATCGAGCGGCGCATCAGCGCCAGTCCTCCGGGTCTGTGCCCGGTGGATATGTCGCTGTCGTTCCTGCGTCTGTGCCATGCACAGACCTGCGGCAAATGTGTTCCGTGCCGCATCGGTCTGGGGCAGCTGACCACTCTGCTCGAGCAGGTGCTGGATTCCACCGCAACACCGGAGACCATTGACCTGATCGAGAAAACCGCCCGTGTTATTCAGGATACGGCGGACTGCGCCATCGGCTATGAGGCTGCCCGCATGGTTCTGCAGGGCGTGCAGGGCTTCCGCGATGACTACCTCTCCCATGTGGAAAGCGGCCGCTGTCTGTTCGGCTGGGATCATCCGGTACCGTGTGTAGCACTGTGCCCTGCCGGTGTGGATATTCCGGGTTATATCGCACTCGTGCGTGCCGGCCGCTACAACGACGCCGTGCGCCTGATCCGCAAGGACAACCCCTTCCCGACCGTATGCGGCTATGTCTGCGAGCACCCGTGCGAGGCACACTGCCGCCGCAGCATGGTGGACGATGCGGTCAACATCTGCGGCATCAAGCGCTTCGCGTGCGACCACGCAGACAACACCACGCCGCCGGATTCCGCACCCTCGACCGGCAAGCGCATCGGCATCATCGGCGGCGGACCGGGTGGTCTGTCGGCGGCGTATTTCCTGTCGCTGATGGGTCATCAGGTCGTAGTCTATGACCAGCGTCCCAAGCTCGGCGGCATGCTGCGCTACGGCATTCCGGATTATCGTCTGCCGCAGGACAAGCTGGATGCGGATATCGACTTCATCCTGTCCACCGGCATTGAGGTGCACACCGGCGTTTCCATCGGCCGCGACATTTCGTTCGCTGAGATTGAGAACCAGTACGACGCGGTTTACATCTCCATCGGTGCGCATAACGACAAGAAGATCGGCATTCCCGGCGAGGACGCAATCGGCGTACACTCCGCGGTGCAGCTGCTCCGCGACATCGGCGAGGGCCGCGTGCCGGACTTCAAGGGAAAGCGCGTCTGCGTCATCGGCGGCGGCAACGTGTCGATGGATGCAACCCGAACCGCAATCCGTCTCGGTGCCTCCGCAGTAACGTGCGTCTACCGCCGACGCGTAACCGATATGACCGCGCTCGCTGAGGAGATCGAGGAAGCACAGAGCGAAGGCTGCCAGATTCTCTCGCTGCAGGCACCCGATCACATTGAGACCGATGAAACGGGCCGCGTTACCGCTCTGTGGACGCGTCCGCAGGTCATCGGTGCCTACGGCAAGGACGGTCGTCCGCGTCCCTACGATGCCGATCAGCCGCTGCTCCGCACACCGTGCGATGTCGTTATCGTAGCCATCGGCCAGTCCATCGACGCAAAGCCGTTCGAGCAGATCGCTCCGGTCGTGCGCGGCAAGATTCAGGCCGAGTCCGACGCCTTCGTGCCGAACACCCCGCATGTATTCGCGGGCGGCGATGCCGTTACCGGTCCGGCGACCGTTATCCGCGCGGTAGCCGCCGGCAAGGTGGCTGCAGCCAACATTGACGCGCACCTCGGCTTCCGTCACGTTATCAAGAGCGATGTTGAGATTCCGGCACCGCATCTGACCAATATGCCGGCCTGCGGCCGCATCGAACTGCGCAGCAGACCCGCCGAGGAGTGCGTCGGCAACTTTGATCTGGTAAAGTGCGGCATGACCGAGCAGGAGGTTCATCAGGAGACCTCCCGCTGTCTGCGCTGCGACCACTTCGGCTACGGTATTTTCAAGGGAGGGCGTTCTTCTAAATGGTAAATCTGACGATCAATTCTATCCCGGTGACTGTACCGGAAGGCACCACCATTCTGGATGCCGCCGCCTCTGTCGATATCGAAATCCCCAGCCTGTGCTACCTAAAAGAGCTGAACGAAATCTCCGCCTGCCGCGTCTGCTGTGTCGAGGTAGAGGGCGAAGGCAAGCTGGTTCCCTCGTGCAACAACGTTGTGCGTGAAGGCATGGTCATCCGCACCAATTCTCCGCGTGCACTCGAGGCGCGCCGTGTCAATATGGAGCTTATCCTCTCGCAGCACGACAACAAGTGCGCGACCTGTATCCGCTCGGGCACCTGCCAGCTGCAGAAGATCGCAAACGATATGGGCATTCTGGGTGTTTCCTACCCCACCGACCTTGCACGCGGCAAAAAGGCCGACTGGACGACCACGTTCCCGCTCTACCGTGATGTAAACAAGTGCATCAAGTGCATGCGCTGCATTCAGGTATGCGACAAGGTGCAGTCGCTGTCCGTCTGGGATATCAGCGGCTCGGGTGCGCGCACCACCATTGATGTTTCGGAAAACCGCGTGATCAAGCAGGCGGACTGCTCGCTGTGCGGTCAGTGCATCACGCACTGCCCGACCGGCGCTCTGCGCGAACGCGATGACACGCAGAAGGCATATGCTGCGCTCGGTGATCCGGACCGCGTGACCATTGTGCAGATTGCTCCGGCCGTGCGTGCTGCATGGGGCGAAGCCTTCGGCATGCCGACCGGCAAGGCAACCGTCGGTCAGCTGGTGTCCGTTCTGCGCAAATTAGGCGCGGATTATGTGTTCGACACCACGTTTTCCGCCGATCTGACCATCATGGAGGAAGGCACCGAGCTGCTCCAGCGCCTGCAGGCGGGTGATCTGGACAACCAGCCGATGTTTACCTCGTGCTGCCCGGGCTGGGTGCGCTTTTTGAAGTCGCAGTTCCCGGAAATGACCGGCCGCCTGTCCACCGCCAAGTCGCCGCAGCAGATGTTCGGCGCGGTCGGCAAAACCTGGTTGGCGCACAATCTCGGCGTGGACGCGGACAAAATTTACAGCATCTCCATCATGCCGTGCATCGCCAAAAAGGCCGAGCGTGAGCTGCCGAGCATGGATTCAGCCGGTCACGGCAGCGATGTCGATCTGGTCATCACCACCCGAGAGCTGGCGCGCATGGCGCGTGCCGAGCACCTCGATGTGGAATACATCGCGGAATCCGCGTTTGATTCTCCGCTGGGCGACGGCACCGGCGCAGGCGTTATTTTCGGCGCGACCGGCGGCGTTATGGAGGCTGCGCTGCGTTCGGCGTACTTCCTCACCACCGGCGAAAATCCGTCTCCGGATGCGTTCCGAGAGGTACGTGACGACGGCACGATCTCTCCGCTGCCGTGGCGCGAAGCGACGTTCGAGCTGGCAGGCCGGACTGTGCGCTGCGCGGTAGCGAGCGGACTGGGCAACGCGCGTCAGCTTCTGCGCTCGCTGCAGCGCCGTGAGGTACACTATGAGTTTGTGGAGATCATGGCATGCCCGGGCGGCTGTGCCGGCGGCGGCGGTCAGCCAGTGGACGGCACCGACCGCGAAAAGGCCGCCGACCGCGGCAAGGTTCTGTTCCGACTCGATCAGAATGCACCGCTGCGTTTTTCGCATGAAAATCCGGCGGTTCAGGCACTGTACCGCGAGTATCTGGATGAGCCGTGCTCGCACAGAGCGGAGGAGCTGCTGCATTGCGACCATTTCGCCTGGCAGATGCCGCAGAATCCGCGATAAAATCCGGTTCTGCAATCCCGTAGGGCGGGCTGCTCTCAGCCCGCCTCATTTGGCGGAGTTCTTATCGCATAACGGCAAAAACACCCCGAACAAGCAAAAAAGACGCTGTATCAGCTTGATACAGCGTCTTTTTTGCGTTATTCGATATTCTGTGCGCAGATAATGGAAATTTCCGACCCCTTATTACTGTTTTCCGGCTGAATATTCTTCTGCAGCAGGTCTGCGAGCAGGCGCAGCGGCTGGCTGCCCTGCCGGAACATATCCTGAGTAATGGTCAGATCAAGCGAGCCGTCGAGCAGCATTTGCTTGCGGCGCAACGACATATCATGTGCGATCACACGCACCTGCTGATCCATGCCTGCAGCTTTAAGCGCGTCCACGCAGCCAGTAACGCTGCGGTTTGCCATATAGATGGCCGCCGGCGGATTGTCCGACTGCAGCGCCGCCGTGACGCGGTTATAGGTCAAACGGTAGTCGTTATAGGTCTCCTCAATCTCGATCTGCGAGGAAGAGAAGCCCTTTTTCTTTAGATGCTCGCAGAAGCCGTCTAAACGGGTTCGGTGGCCGTCGTACTCCAGATTGCCCGCCATCGCTAGCACACGTGCGTTTTTCGACACGCACTTGCTGAGCAGCTCGGCGGCGATACGGCCGCTTTGCGCGTAATTTTGACCCACAAAGCACAAGCGGCGGCTGTTCGGCAGATCCGAGTTGAACGTGATGCACGGAATACCCTGTTCGGCCAATTCTCCGATGCGTGCTTCGATCGAAATATCATTTAATGCACACAGTGCGATGCCCTGCGCGCCCCAGTTTACCAGCTCGTCCAGCAGCTCGATGGTCTCGCGCGGAATATCTGTATCACAAGTGCACACACGCACCTCGACATCGCGCTTTTCCAGCTCAGAACGCGCAGCCTGAATGCCTCTCGGGACGTCCTCGTGGAACGGGCCGCTCCAGTTTGGCAAAAGCACACCCAAACGCACAGGTTTGAGCGGCAGCTTTGCCTCTGCGGCCTGCCGATGCGCCTCCTTCGGAGAAAGATAACCGGTCTCCTGAATGGCGTTCAGCACGCGCGCACGCACATCCGCGCGCACATACGAACGATTATTTAATACACGGTCTACCGTGCCGCGGGAGACGCCCGCAAGCTCGGCAACCGTTTGAATGGTTGGTCTTTTGTTCATAATCCTTCACCTTTTTCGTAATTGCTCTTTATACTATCCTGCATCTCTCTGCAATGTTTCTTTTCTCTGTGCTTATTATACCATATTTCTGTGCTTTGTGAAGACACAATCTGTGCTTTCCTTCTTTCTGTGCATTTGCACACACAGCTTTTGGTGCAGATTTTCCGATATATTCGGTATTTTATGCTCTATTTTTTCATTTTTCCAAAACCATGTGCGATATTCTGTGTTTTTCACAGAATGTGTGCTTTGTGCGACATATACAATTGCACACACCAAACCTTGTGACCATCCTCATTTTTCGCACATTTGTTTTGCATTTCTCAATTTATACGCATTTTTCACGCATTTTATTCACTAATTTTGATGTTATTCCCATTTTAACGATTTTTACACAGGCAAATTGCCTGTTGACATTCCCATACCCGCTCGCTATAATAAGCACATAAACAGCACAGAGCACACAAACGCACAGTGCTGAAAGAGAGACACGAGAAGAAAAACGAGAAAAGAAAGGGAGACTCACTATGAAAAAGAGACTGTTAGCAGCCCTGCTCACCAGCGCCCTCGCACTCAGCCTGACCGCTTGCGGCGGCAGCACCGATTCTTCTGCAGCAAACGACGGCGGCGACACCGCCTCCACCCATGACGGCCCGTACAAGATCAGCATGGTGCTCAAGACCAATGCTGCCGAGTTCTGGAACATCGTTCAGGCAGGCGCAGAGGCTTATGAGGATGAGCATCCGGATCAGGTCAGCCTGGACATCAAGGGTCCTCCGGCTGAGACCTACTACGAGGAGCAGCTCAACACCATCCAGACCGACCTTGCGGTTGAGTCCTACGATGGCTACCTGATCGCTCCGCTGCAGTCCGAGGCTGTTGCAACCGCTATCGCAAACACCGACAAGCCGGTCGTAGCATACGATACCCGCATTGATTCCGACAAGTGCCTCGCATTCGTCGGCACCGGCAACAAGGAAGCAGCCAAGGAAGGCGGCAAGGCCGCTGTTGAAGCTGCAAAGGCAGCCGGCTGGACCGACATCAAGTGCATCGAGATTGCAGGCGTTCAGGGTGACGCAACCAACACCGCCCGCATGGAAGGCTACCGCGAAGGCGTAAACGAAGCCGGCGGCGAGTTCCTTGATGCAGAGACCCAGTACGCTAACGCAACCGCTGACCTCGCTGTAACCGCGATGGAAGGCATCATGAGCAAGTATCCGGAAGGCGTTGCCATCATCTGCTCCAACAACGACGATATGGCGCTGGCAGCTGCCCGTACCGCAAAGGACAATCCGAACTACGCAAAAACCATCTTCCTCGGCTTTGACGGCCAGAAGTCCGCAGTAGAAGCCGTTCTGAACGGCGAGCTGACCATGACCGCTGCACAGAACAACTTCGACATCGGCTACAAGGCAGTTGAGACCATCGTGAAGATCCTGAACGGCGAGGAGTACGGCGACGTAGACACCGGCACCGAGATCATCACCAAGGACAACGCACAGGCTCGTCTGGACAACTTCGCAAACTGGCTGAAATAATTCCTTGAAATGCACGCATTTCAAGGAGATGGGAAACACCGCGGCTTTGCCGCGGATGATTCCCGGGCGAAAATCAGCGCGTCGCACAGCGGCACACCGATTTTCTTACTTGTAAAAAAACGCAGATACATGCTCCGCGTTTTTTTGTGAAGGCAACGCCTTCACGATTTAATACCGCCTGCGGCGGAAACTATGTATGGAAACGCGCTCCAACGCTTCATACAAACCTCTCTTTTTATTCCAAATGTTCATTTAAGGAGGAACACCCATGAAAGTAGGTATTATCGGTGCGGGTCGTATCGGTAAGGTACACGCAAAGAACATTTCCATGTTCGTACCGGAGATGGAGATCAAGACCATCGCTGACCCGTTTATGAATGAGCAGACCGAGGCATTTGCCAAGTCCTGCGGCATTCCGAACACCACCAAGGACGCAAATGACATTCTGAACGATCCCGAGATCGAGGCAGTGCTCATCTGCTCCTCTACCGACACCCATTCCAAGTACATCATCGAGGCTGCTCACGCAGGCAAGAACATCTTCTGCGAGAAGCCGATCGATTATGATCTGGAGAAGGTTCACGCTGCCATCAACGCAGCCAAGGAAGCTGGCGTAAAGCTGCAGATCGGTTTCTGCCGCCGCTTCGACCACAACCACCGCGCAGTTTACGACATGGTTCGTGACGGCAAGGTCGGCAAGGTCAACATCATCAAGATCTCCTCCCGCGACCCGGAGCCGCCTCCGGTATCCTATGTCAAGGTTTCCGGCGGTATCTTCTATGATATGATGATCCATGACTTCGATATGGCCCGCTTCCTCGCAGGCAGCGAAGTTACCGAGGTAAATGCAGTTGGTTCCGTTCTGGTCGATCCGGGCATCGGTGAGGCTGGCGACGTTGACACTGCGCTCGTTACCCTCAAGTTCGCAAACGGCGCGATCGGCGTGATCGACAACAGCCGCAAGGCAGTTTACGGTTACGACCAGCGCGTTGAGGTATTCGGCTCCGAAGGCTGTGCCGAGGACCAGAACGACACCCCGAACACCGCTGTTCTGTCCACCGCAGACGGCGCGGTACACGGCGTAGCCTACAAGGTAATGTGGGACCGCTACACCGGCGCATTCGTTGCAGAAATGCAGGCATTCGCAGATGCCGTTATCAACGACAAGGAGACTCCGGTTACCGGCGAGGATGGTCTGTATCCGGTACTGATGGCAGCAGCTGCTACCAAGTCGCTGCATGAGGGCCGCCCGGTCAAGATCTCCGAGATCGAGGCTTAATCACAGCTTCATTTTCACACCACGCACACAGTCTAAGCAATGTGCTAAAACCGTTGGTGCGCTATGCACCAACGGTTTTTTTCTACAAATTGAGGGAGTTAGAACAGAGAAAATGATATTCACTTGCGTAACCTTTGTATTTTTTACGATTTTAGTTGCGGTCATCTCCTATGTTAAGACCAAGGGCGATGACCAGACCACCGCTGACGGCTACTTTCTGGCAGGCCGCGGTCTGCCGGGTGTCGTTATCGCAGGCTCGCTGCTGCTGACCAACCTTTCTGCAGAGCAGCTTGTCGGCACAAACGGCCAGACCTGGGCGATTGGCATGAGTCCGATGGCGTTCGAAGTAATGGCGGCGACCGCACTCATCGTGCTGGCGTTGTTTGCCGCGCCGCGCTATCTGAAAAGCGGCATCACCACCATTCCGCAGCTGCTCGGCGAGCGCTACGACCGACCCACCAAGCTGTGGTTCTCCATCGCGTACATTATTCTGTACCTGTTCGTGCAGATCCCGGTCATTCTGTACTCCGGTTCGCTGGTATTTGAAAACATTTTCAATCTGTCCGGCACGCTCGGCATTACCAAGTTCCAGTCTATCGTTATTCTCTGCATTCTGATCACCATCATCGGTTCGATCTACGCCATCTTCGGCGGTCTGAAAGCGGTTGCGGTATCGGATACCATCAACGGCATCGGTCTGCTGATCGGCGGACTGATGATCCCGTTCCTCGCGCTCAACGTGCTCGGCCATGCCTCCGGCAGCGACAGCGGCGTTGCCATCATGGACGGCGTGCGCTACCTGATCCACAACCACGCCGATATGCTCAACTCCATCGCACCCGCGCAGAGCGAAGCACCGGCGGTTCCGTGGCCGACCGTATTCCTCGGTCTGGTATTCCTCGGCTTCCAGTCCTGGTGTACGCATCAGTCGTTCATCCAGCGCGTGCTCGCTGCTGAAAACCTCAAGGAAGCACAGAAGGGTGCACTCTACTGCGCGTTCCTGAAAATCCTCGGCTTTATGTTCCTTGCGTTGCCGGGCGTTATCGCTTACGCGATCTTCAACATCGAGGGCACGCAGGTATCCATGATGGATGACGCATATCCGGCACTCATCACCCGCGTTGTACCGCAGCCGGTCATGGGCTTCTTTGCCGCGGTTATGTTCGGCGCGATCCTGTCCTCGTTCAACTCGGTGCTCAACTCGGTAAACACCATGTTCACGATGGACATCTACAAGGAATTCATCAACAAGAACGCCAGCGATAAAAAGCTGGTCTCGGTCGGCAAGAATATCGGCATTGTGTTCGCGATCTTCTCGATGATTGTCGGTCCGATGGTCTACTTCTTCCCTGCCGGACTCAAGACCTTCCTCGATTCGTTCGTTATGCTGGTCGGTCTGCCGGTCCTGTCCGGTGTATTCGGCGGCTTCTTCTTCAACTGCCTGCCCAAGTACAGCGCCCGCTTCATCATGGTGTTCCACATCATCTGCTACGGCGGTTTCATGCTCCTGTCCCCGAGCTACTCGCTGTTCGGCGGCAATGAGGGCAGCATCCACTACCTGTACGCGGTTTCCATCCTGTGGCCGCTCGAAATGCTCATCATGTACCTCATGCACCGCCGCAACAAGAGCAAGGGCGCTGAGGTTTGGGTGCAGCAGGATGTCGGCGCGGTAGACCTGACGCCGTGGAAGTACCGCAATATCGTCAGCGTGATCGTTATCGTATGCGTTGTGCTGGTTTATCTGGCATTCTCGCCGCTCGGCATCGGAGCATAATTTTTGGAAAACAGCGTTGCATATCCGCTGCGCTTGATGTATCATCAATTTAAAAGAGTAAGACAACCGAAACAAGAAAATTTGGAGGTAATTTATTATGGCACTGAGAAAATGCGCTTGCATTGATACCCTTTACACCGAGCTGGACTGGCTCGACCGTTTCCAGGCTGCAAAGAACGACGGCTTTGAGGCCGTAGAGTTCTGGGACTGGCGTATCCGCGATCTGGATGCGACCCGCGAGGCTGCTGAGAAGGCCGGCATTGCCATTTCCGGCTTCAACGGCGATGCGGACTACTCGCTCGTAGACCCGACCCACAAGCAGAAGTATCTGGACTACCTGAAGGAGTCCATCGCGGCGGCTAAGAAGGTTGGCGCAGCCAGCGTTACCATCCACTCCAACGCATTGGGTGACGGCGGCATTGTAGTAAACCACTACGACAACCTGTCCCACACCGTAAAGCTGTGCTCGATGTACGACACGCTGCTCGCCTGCGCTGAACTGGCCGAGAAGGAAGAGATCAACCTCAACCTCGAGGCGCTGAACATCACCACCGACCACGTCGGCAACTTCCTCGCTACCACCCAGATGGGCGCTGAAATCGTTCGTCTGATCGGCTCCCCGCGTCTCAAGCTGCTGTATGATGTATACCACATGCAGATCAACGAAGGCTGCATCTGCGATACCATCTCCAACTACGGCGACACCTTCGGCCACATTCACGTTGCCGATGCTCCGGGCCGTCATGAGCCGGGCACCGGTGAGATCAACTATAAGAAGGTTATCCGTCACCTCGAGGAGTGCGGCTACACCGGCCGTGTCGGCTATGAGCTGTTCCCGCTGACCGATACCGCATCTGCTGTTAAGGCCATCATGGAAAACGCCTAAATCTCTCTTTCTTTCAAGTCCCTGTGCTGTATGGTACAGGGACTTCTGTTATGCTATGAGGCAGGCATTCGAATTCGCAAATCAAAATCTTCAACCGCATCCTGCATTTCCATGCTATAATAAAACTGCAAAGATAAAAACGCAACGTGCACTCCGTGCACCAGAGCCGGTAGGTAGCCCGGCCGTCCTGCTTTTGCAGGGTAAGTAACCTGCCCCTCCGGGTTGTCCATTCTTTGTTCATTTATTTTTCAGGAGGGAAAAACAATGGACAAAGTAATTGGCAGACTGACCGTATTTTTTGAGGACCCGTTCTGGGTCGGTGTATTCGAGCGGATCGAAAACGGAAGGTTATCCGTGGCAAAGGTAACCTTCGGCGCAGAGCCGAAGGAGCCGGAGCTGCTGATTTACCTGCTGTGGCACTACTACCGATTGCCATTCAGTCCGGCTGTTGAGACTGCCGTAAAGCCTGCACACCGCAATCCCAAACGGGCACAGCGGGAAGCCGGACGGCAGACCGCGCCAATCGGCATCGGCACCAAATCGCAGCAGGCACTGCAGCTCCAGCAGGAGCAGAACAAGCAGGCGCGCAAGCGCCGAAGCCGTGCGCGCAAACAAGCCGAGGCCAAACGGCTTTATGCCCTCAAACAGCAGCAAAAACGCGAAAAGCACAAAGGACATTAGTCCTTTGTGCTTCATCCTGTCGAAAAAGCTGCATTTCGACTCTTTTGCTTCGTGCGGCAGCACGCATAAAATAGAATTTGCGGAGCAAATTCATAAATTCCGAGAGCATGTATCTCGGAATTTATACAAGGGAAGAAAAAATGTGCCTGTAAGGCGCGTTTTTTCTTCGGAATTCGATCGAAAGCGTGGTTTCGATCGAGAGGCTGCTCGGAAAACGTTAGTTTTTCGACAGCCTCAAGCACAAAGGACATTAGTCCTTTGTGCTTTTTCATTCCGCTTAGAGAAAACCAAGCAAATGCTGCATTGCAATGCTGACGCACGCAATAGCGACCCAACAGCAAAAGCCCATGAAAATCGGCTTGCCCCCGGTCTTGACCAGCTTTACGATATTGGTATTCATGCCGATAGCCGCCATCGCCATAACGATGAAGAACTTGGACAGCGTCTTGAGCGGCGTAAACACGCCTGCCGGTACGCCGACCGTGGTGCACACCGTGGTGATGATGGACGCGAGCACAAAGTACAAAATAAACATCGGGAACGCGCGCTTGAGCGAGAAGGCTTCGCCGCCCTGGCTCTGCTCGGTCTTGGCCTTGTGGGTGCGCCACAGCGCTAGCACGAGCGTAATCGGGATGATCGCCAGCGTGCGCGTCAGCTTGACGATGGTGGCGATTTCCAGCGTATTGCTGCCGTGGATACCGTCCCACGCGGAAGCGGCTGCCGTTACGGACGAGGTATCGTTGACCGCCGTGCCCGCAAACAGGCCGAAGCCGTGGTCGGTCATGCCAAGCATGCCGCCGAGCGTCGGGAAGGTCAGCGCCGCGATGACGTTGAACAGGAAAATGACCGAGATGGCCTGTGCGATCTCCTCATCGTCCGCACCGATGACCGGAGCGGTTGCCGCGATTGCCGAGCCGCCGCAGATGGACGAGCCGACACCGACCAGCGTCGAGATATTGGACGGCACCTTCATTGCCTTGCACAGCACGAACGACACGATCAGCGAGGTGCCGATGGTTGAAACGATGATGGGCAGCGACTGTGCGCCGACCTTGGCAATCTCGGACAGGTTAAGACCGAAGCCGAGCAGGATAACCGCGTACTGCAGCACCTTTTTCGATGTAAAGCCGATGCCCGGCTGCACCTTGGTCTTGTTCTTCCAGAACAGTGTGAGCACCATGCCGATCAGGATGGAGAATACCGGTCCGCCGACAACCGGCACCGCCTGTCCCAGCAGCCATGCCGGAATCGCAATGCACAGACACAGCAGCAGTCCGGCGCCGTTTTTCTTGATGAAATCCATTGTTTGACCCCCTTATTAAACCGAATATCAGTATACACTATCTCGGCGGCGCAGTTCAATACTTAGTTCGGCAAAGGGCAAAAGAAATCAGCCTGCAGGTGCTTTGCAGGCTGATTGGGACAGTTTAGAACTGATACGGCGGATTCCCGGAGAAATCAGCGATACTGCCGTGTGCATCCTCGAGATAGAACACCTCGAAGATCGGGTTGGTCGCCTCGCCGTACTGGCTCTTGACGATCAGATTTGCGATGCACATCTCCTTGGCAGCCATGTTGTTCTCGAAAACAGCCTTGCCGTGCAGGCGAATCCATGCGTACTCCGGGCTGGAAACCGAGATTTCGATCTCCGGATTTGCCTTCATATCCTTGTAAACGTCCTTAGTGTTGTTCGTGCAGAACCACAGCTTGCCGTCCATCTCGCCCGAGAACATGAACGGGCGGCACTTTGCCTTGCCGTCACGGCCTACGGTTGCCAGATACTGTACCGGATTCGCCTGCAGAAATTCTACGACCTTGCTCATGATAAATACCTCCATGAAGATTTTATTTTCTTTTTCTATATTGGGATTGCTTTTCCCTTTCGGTGATTCTATAATAAAGCCGTAGTGACAATCTGTAAAGTAAGCACAATATTGTGGTGTAGTTACCAAAAAGATACTATTGGCGAAAATCGCGTTAACAAGGAGGTTTTTCTCATGGAACTGACCGAATCGACCGCAAAACAGGAGCTGCCCGCCTGCCCTGTCGAGACCACGCTGACGCTCATCAGCGATAAATGGAAGGTGCTCATCCTGCGTGACCTGATGAACGGCACCCTGCGTTTCGGCGAACTGAAAAAATCCATCGGGCACGTCACGCAGAAGGTTCTGACCGCACAGCTGCGCCAGATGGAGGCCAGCGGTCTGCTGACACGCAAGGTCTATGCCGAGGTGCCGCCGCGTGTGGAATACACGCTGACCGAACTCGGGTACAGCCTGAAACCCGTGATGGACGCCCTGTGGAAATGGGGAGAAAATTATCAGGCACAGTGCCGTTAATCCGGCTTTCTATCCGTAAAAACAACTTTCAGGAGGAAAATCATGCCTCATATTTTAATGATCGCCACCGGCGGTACGATTGCGTGCTGCGAGACCGAACGCGGTCTTTCCCCTGCTCTGGACGGCACCGCGCTGCTCGGCGCACTGCCTGAACTGTCTGCGCTGTGCACAGTTGAAACGCTCGATCTCATGCAGCTGGACTCGACCGACGTGACCGCCGCCGACCGTCAGCGCATGGCACAGGCGGTCTGGCAAAACCGTGAGAAATTCGACGGCTTTGTGCTCACGCACGGCACGGATACGCTTGCGTACACCGCCGCGCTGCTCACCCACCTGCTGCCGCATTTCGACAAGCCGCTCGTGCTGACCGGCTCCATGCTGCCGATGGGCGTGCCGGACTCGGATGCGCCGCGCAATCTGCTGGATGCGTTCCGCACTGCGGCAGACGGACGCGCAGGCGTGTACGCCGTGATGAACGGTCAAATTCTGCACGGCAGCCACGTTTTCAAGCAGCATTCGACTGAGATTGACGCATTTCTCTCGGCAAATGCCGCACCGGCAGGCGAAATCCGTGAGAGTGAAGTACACTGGAACACACCTGCACCTGTCCCCTCCGGTGAACCGAAACTTGTAGAACAAATCGACACCCACATCCTTCCGGTGTGCCTGACCCCCGATCTCGACCCGTCATTCTTCTCCGTGCTGCTCGGCTACCCCAAGGTCGTACTCGAAGCCTTCGGCGCAGGCGGCGTACCCGCCCGTTTGGAATCCGCCGTGCGCGACCTGATCCAAAGCGGTACGCGCGTGTATATCACCACGCAGTGCCCGGAAGGCGGCGTACACCTGCACAAATACGAGGTTGGACGCCGTGCCGAAGCACTCGGTGCGATTTCTCTCGGCAGCCGTACCTTCGAGGACGCGCTCGGCGCACTCATGTGCGGTGAATTGTAAGATGTTCTGCCCGCAGCGTACAATTTAGAATACGCCAGCCTGTCCGAAATAACACAAACTCCCGCCTTCTCACGCGAGAAAGCGGGATTTTTCTTTACTGTGCATTCTCCTTGCTGAACGGCAGAATGTGCATCCGATACTTATGCTTATCAACCAGCAGTGTTCTATCCGCGATCGGCATGATATCCGAAACCTTATCCGGCGGGGTGCAGATAATCGCCTGCAGACCCATTTTGCGCAGCAGACGCACGCTTTCGATGATACGTTCGCTGTCCATCTTGTTGAACGCCTCATCGAACACGACCAGACGCACCGTGTTGCCAAAGCTGGACGTATCGCTCACGCGGTACAGCTGTGCAAACGACGCCAGAACCGCGATATAGAACGGTGTCTGCGTCTCGCCGCCCGACTTGGTGTTGAGCGTCTGCGACAGCAGCTGCTTGGAGCCGTTCTGATCGGTGGTCTCCAGATCGAACTTCAGATAGGTGCGGAAGTCGGTGTACCGCTCGATGTTCTCCTGCAGCTCACTCTGCTTGCGGGCGTTGAGCTGGGTATCGTCTGCCATGGTGATCTGGCTGAACAGCTTGTCGATCAGCGGACCGTATTTCTCCTGAAACTGTGCGGAAAACAGCGTAATATCGCCTTCCATCAGCTCCGGCGCCATAATCATGTCGTAATATTCGGCGTAATCCGGATTGCGGTCCACGCGGAACTGGTAGCTGTCCGTGCCGAACTGCGCCTGCCGCAGTGCCCGATTGAGGTTCTTGACCTGATCCTGCACCTGCTCGATGCTGCTTTTCAGCCTGGACAGGAAGTCGTTCTGGAACTGCTCCATCGCACTCTCGCGTGCGGCACGGATTTTGGTGCGGTACTGCGGCAGCTCGCTTTCCTCGAGCACACGGCGTTCCGCATCGAACTCCGCATTGTCGTCTGCCTCCACGCGGAACGAGCACGGTCCAAACCGCTCGACATATTCTCGGCGCGCCCGCAGGAGTGCCGCGCGTGCGTTCTCCATCTCGTTGACAACCTGTGCATGGTGGCTGCTGAAATTGCGGTACACGATATCCGGCCGGTGCAGACGCTCCAGCTCCTGCCGGTAGCGCGGCAGACCGATATCGTCGCGATAGGTCTCCGAGAAGGTTTCCGCCAGCCTGCGCTCCATTTCGGTGCGGCTGCGGTACTGCTCGGGCAGAATTTCCTCGTCCAGCTGACGAATACGCTCCTCCAGCCTTGCCTTGTGCGCGATCTGCACCTCGCGCTGATGACTCAGCGCCGCAATCTCGTCGCTGATCTCGGCGATCAGCTGCTTCTGCTGATCCAGCCACAGCAGGTCGAGATGGGAGACCTGCTCGTCGATCGCGTTGATCTCCTCCTCCAGTTCCGCGCGGTACAGAAAATCCGCCTGCCGCTGCGGTACGATGTTTCGCACATAATATGGTGTCAGCATGGGCGCTTTCTGCTGAGAAACTGCCTGCCAGATGGGTTTCCGGTGCGAAATCTCGGTCTGCAGACCAGCGGCCTCCTCCTCCAGACGAGCGATACGCAGCGTGACCGCATGACGGCCGATGAACGCATCCTCCATACGGTCTCTGCGAAGCGCACGCGCCACATAGCCCTGATACAGCATGCCCTCATCTGTGATAGCGGTTCGATGCCCGCGCAGCTGCTCAACCGTGTCACAGCACATCACGCGTCCGAGCAGATAATCCATGTAGGTTCGCGCAAGCGCGTTCCCGGTCTCCACCTTTTCCGCAAGACTGCCGCTCTGCGGGTCAATATGCTCACGCTCGCGCAGTGTGCCGATATCGACCAGACCGTAGGCGTTCAGGCTCTTTCCCCACTTAAGTTTGTTGTAAATACGCAAAGCCTGCTCGTAATACGCCGGTTCGACCAGAAAATAAAACTTCTGGTTGTTGAGATAGCCTTCCACGGCTCCGCGCCAGCGCTCATCCTCAATTTCCAGCACATCCGCAAGAATATCTACCGCAACCGGCGCTCCCGCCTGCTGCTCCAGTTCCTCCGCCAGTTTGGCACGGAACGGCAGCAGTCCGCGCGGATAATCCTTGATATTCCTGCGCAGATCGGCAAGCGCAGTCTGCTTTTCGGTCAGCTGCTGCTGCAGCTCTGCAACCTTATCGCCAAGCTGATGCGCCGCCTTCGCCAGCGCGTCCGACAGGGTCGCTGCCGCCTGCCGGGCGTCCTCGAATACGGTCTGCTCCTGCGAGAAGATTGCGCATTCGCCGCTCGACAGCCGTGCGTAGGTGCGCTGCACCTGCTCTGCCGCCTGCCGCACCGGAACGAGCACATCCTCGGCGTCCCACGCAAGCGCGGTCTCGCACAGGTGCGTCAGCCGCAGCGCCTCCCGCTTGATCTCAAGTGCGTCACGCTCCATCTCCTGCACCAGCTTGCTCTGCTCGGTCAGCAGCGACTGCTTCTGATTTTCCAGCCGCTCGCGCTCCTGATAGGTGTCGCTCTGCGCATAATCGCGGTCCATCTGACGGCGGCGTTCCTCCTTCGCCTGCACCTGCCCGGCCAAATCCTCAATCGCGGTGTCCGCCGCGGTCAGCTCGGACAGGCAGTTTCGCTTTTCCTGCTCGCGGCTGTCGATCTGCGCCTGCATGTCCTCCTTCTGCGCCCACTGCACAAGGAAGGACTGCACGCGCCAGCGATCCACCGAGCGCGTCATTTCGCGGTATAGAGTGCTGATCTCCTGCAGCGCGGTCAGCTTTTCCTCCTGCTGCTGCGCCAGCTGCTCGTGCCGCTTGTAGTTGCGGATGTTCTGCTGCATGGCTTCGATATCCGGCTTATCCGGAATATCGCAGATATTTTCGGTGATAAACTGCTGAATATCCACGATTGGGCGGAACGACACCGCCTTTTTCATCATGCGGAGCACCTGCTCGTTGTGCACATTCCACCGCGAGAGCATATTGCGGCGATACTCCCACTGGGTGTCGTACACCTCGGCGCGGGAGAAATTCTGCTTGAGGAATTTGCGCAGGTCGTGAATATCCATCGCCTCGCCGTCCTCGATAAAGCAGTTTTCCGGCAGTTTTCCGACATAGATAAAGAAATGATCGTGCTTGCTGCCGTCACTGCGGCAATCGAACATCACGCCGCACACGAAACTATTGTGCTCCACATCGTCCTCAAATTCACAGACAATATAGGTCGAAAAGTCCTTGCCTCTGCGGGAATACGGGTTATTCTCGTCCATATCGGCACGCAGATAGCCGTCCAGCGTGCGCTGTGAGCGCTCATTCGCCGCCAGATTAAAGTTGCGCGCATTGGTCTCACCCAGGAGAACGATCTGCAGCGCGTCAATCACCGTGGACTTGCCTGCGCCGTTTTTGCCGGTCAGAAAGTTCACGTCGCCGACCTCGATGACCTCCTTGCTGAAATACAGCCAGTTAATTAGCAGAATCTTCTTCAGTTTCTTCATCGGCGGTCTCCTCCTTTCGCAGCACGGCTGCGACCTCATTCAATCGTTCGCTCGAAACAGCGGTCTGAATGGTCGGCAGAATGGCAAATCTGCAGTCAGCCTGATTAAATTTCCCCTCGATGCGCTGCAGGATCGAGTGGTTTTCAAACACGGTCAGCGCCCGCTTGACCTCCTCCATATTCGGCTTAGCCGGCAGGATAGCGTAGTCGGTTACGATCTTTTCGAGCACCTCGCGCACGCTGCAGAGCGCGTCCTGCTCGAGTCCCAGTCGCTCCTGGCTTTCGTCGTACAGCATGCGCAGAGCGAGCAGAATCGCGGTCTCGCGCTTGGACAGGATGCACCGGTTGGCTTCATCTGTGTTCAGCACATAAAAGTAGCCGTTTATGTCGTCGCGCCGCAAATCCCAGTCAAGCAGGTTGAGATACTCGCGCACGGACTCATAATGAATGGATAAAAAAGTGTAGTCCGGGTTGCTCACCCGTCCCCTGCCCGGACGGTACAGCGTGCGCACCACATAGGTGCGGCTGAGCAGCTGATTGCACACCGCTTTGAACTGCTCCAGTTCCTTTGCGGTAGCGGTATTCAGAAATTCCAAATTCATTCGTTGTTCTCCTTCCGGCTGATCTGCAGTTCCGGAATAGCATAGCCGTTTTCCCGGCGTTCGCCGTCCAGCTCCTGCACCGTGAAATCCGCCGAGCGGTCGCCGCCGGTCAGCACCGCCAGCAGGCTCATCACATAGTCCTTATCATTCTTGAGCGGAATATCCTCCGAGCGGCACACATCGCTTTCACCGAGCCATCCCTGCACATACGCCGCGATGGCGCCGCGGCCATACTCCGAGCGCAAAAGTGCAGCCGCCTTTGCGGCTGCTGCCGTATCCGCTTCGGTTTCCTGCACGAGCACAGGCGCGGCCTTTGTCCGCTTGCCCGGACGCTTGCGGTACCACAGGCTGCTCTCGGACAGATAGGTCTGCTCGCACAGCCGGAACACCGGCTGAATCGTGTCCACCAGATCGGCGGCTCGCCGGTTGCGCGACAGCGCGGTCAGCACCGTGTGCAGGTTGCCGCGGATATTCTGATCTCGGTTGGTCAGGTTTTCGATCTTCTGCGTAGCCGCACGCGTGTAGCGGCGCACCTGTGCGTCGATCTCATCCAGATAATCACGCTCGAGATTGTCGTAGCACTCCTGTATCCAGTAAATTTTGCGAAGAAGATCGGCACGGCAGTCCTCCGGCGTGTCCCCTCGGCGGTCAGCCAAAGCGGCATTCGCCATGGCGATGAGCAGTTCATCATTCTCCGCCCAGTCTGTCAGCACATTTTGTATCGGCACACGGTATTTCGGCACGGAATCCTTGATCTTGAGCGGACGGATGTACGCCTCCATCACCTTCTGCCCGAAATCATCAAAGTGCGATGCGAGCACTTCCCCGACATTGTGCATGTCGATCTGCATCTGAAAATAATGCTTGACGTTGTGATATACCATCTGCAGCAGGTTGATGAGCGCGCGCGTGTTGTCATATGCGCCGTAGACAGCAGCCATTTTGTCATACACGCTATCCGACTCATGCGCGACCTTGAGCGTGGAATAGGTGCCGAACACATATGAATAGCCGCGTGCAGGCGTGTCCTCGCGCAGCGCGTGGAACAGCTCGAGCAGACGGCTGCTGTGGCCCGGAACCGTAATATATTCCCGAAAATCTGTGCCGCGCTCCTTTTCAAACCAGCCCTTGCTGCCCAGCTTGCGGATGAGGAAACGGGCACGGCCGGAAATATCGCGCAGCTCGTCCTCGTCGATGTCCTCGCCCTCGAAGGTAGCCTCGGCCAACTGCTGCTCGAGACGGCTCCGCAGCATGGAATACAGCATGTCCTCGGGCAGCTTCAGCTTTTCGCGGTACGCCGTGTACAGCACATCGAGCGCATCCGCGTACAGCACACGGTTCGGTGACGCCAGCGGCGAAAACAGCTCGTCCGGCACGGCTTCAAAAAATTTCATGTCCTCTATCCTCCTCTGCGGCGCAAAACGATAGATTCGGCACGCAAATTGCTTTTCTATACAAAAATATTATACAATTTTCGAGGAAAAATTACAATGATGAAATCCGTTTCCCGCGTATTGCGCCGCTGCCCGCCGCATGATAAGATAATGCCGCAGCTCTCATGCAAAGAGAATCATCGTTTCATGGCACAGACCAAACACAAGGGCGGTCTGGCGGACAAGCTGATTTTATTCGCGCTGCAGCTTGGTGTGGCCGGTGTGCCGATTGCGACCGCTATCTCCAATGTGCTGAGCGCAGGCATGGTTCTCACTCACCTTGCCCGCCGGAATGACGATTTTGCGTTACAATTAAGGCAACACCCGACAGGAATATCCTATCGGGTGTTTTTCTATGTCTAAGAGAGATTTTATCGCAGGTTCGGTGTTGAACACGCGGATATCCATCCGTTCACCTTTTGGGTCAACGCGCCAAGTCTGAGACGCACCCTTCTTCTCAACGGCAGCACTGCGAATCGGCCTGTCTACGTTCTTTTCTCCGAAAGTCATGGTAAATTTTCCTCTGCCGTTCCCTATATGGAAGCGGTCGCCGGTCTCTGACCTGCGCCAGACTAAGAAATAACGGAACCGGGATTCACAAGGGCGGAAACCTTGTTGTCCACCCTTGTGCCCCTGCCGGACAGGCAAGAGACCGCGATACCTTATCGCATAATAAGATACACCGTATAGACAGCATACATTGCCACCATGGCGATACCCGGCACACGTCCGAGCTTGCCCTTGCGCGCCGGCAGATAAAATACCGCGCTGATGGCAATCAGGAACAGGCAGTCAACGATAGAGGTCGCCTGCACCGGAATCGGCGTGATAACCGACGAAACGCCGAGAATCAGGAAAATATTAAACAGGTTCGAGCCGATAACATTGCCCATTGCAATGTCGTTCTGTCCCTTGCGTGCAGCCACGATGGAAGTGACAAGCTCAGGCAGACTGGTGCCCATGGCCACAATGGTCAGACCGATGAGCGTTTCACTCAGGCCGAACATACGCGCAATACCGGTCGCGCCGTTTACGGCCAGCTGACCGCCGATCACGATGCACGCCAGACCGAGCAGGATATTCACCCAGATCATCGCAGTGGACATGGGTGCTTCCGCTGCCTCGGCCTCAGCTTCTGCTGCTGCGGCAGCAAGCTGCTCGCGGTTCTGCAGTGCGGTGCGGATCTGGTGCGTCAGAATGAATGCGAATATAATCAGCAGTACAACGCCTTCCCAACGGGCGATGGTCAGGTCGGGTGCGATGGCGCCCAACAGCAGTACAGACGCGAGAATGGACAGCGGCCAGTCACGGCGGAGCAGCGTTTTATCCATCACAAGCGGACAGACAGCGGCGGACAGACCGGCCACCACCAGCAGATTAAAAATGTTCGAGCCGACAACATTGCCGACCGCAATCTCGTTTGCACCGCGCAGGGCCGCGGTGACACTGACCGCCAGCTCCGGCATGGATGTGCCGAACGCAACGATGGTCAGACCGATCAGCAGCGGTGATACGCCCAGCTTGCGCGCCAGTGCGGATGCACCCGCAACAAACTTATCCGCACCCCAGATCATAAGTGCAAAGCCAATCACCAGAAATACAAATGACAGCATACAGTTTCCTCCTTCGTTTCCGGAAAATCTCGGGCAGCACCGCTCCATCACGGCAATGCCCTTGTCCCCAACAGTGTACATGCTTACGCGGGAGTTTTCGCTCGATTTCCGGCTGCAGAGCACAAAAAAAGACTTTTACCGCATACTGCGGTAAAAGTCTTGCTGCTTACGGCTCGGTACGGATTGACTTTTCGTCAATCGGGCTTGTCGGCACCGACCACGCGCTCTTGCGTGAGCTACTCCCTTTTACAGTAACTATCATATGGGAAAAAAAGCGATTAGTCAAGCCGAACTTGTGGAACTGTACACAATCTTTACGGGACAACCCCTTATAGCAGTTCAGACAAATACTGCAACAAGTGCGCGCATACAGCACGCAAATAGCATCGTCAATTTCATTCGCCATGCGCCCAGCATGGCTTCATAAAATTTCCTTGCTCTTTGCGCGCTTTATACGCTACTTTTGCCGCATTATTTATCTAAACTGCTATAATTCACGAAAAAATCTTTACAAGTCCCTCGTGAACCTATATACTATAAGGTACTGAAATTTTGAACAATCTGAAAGTGAAGGAGCATTTTCATGCTGGAATTTGAGGAATACAAGGTCAAGCTGAACAACCTCAAGCCCGAGCTTGAGGAGCTGTACACCTCGCTCGGTCTGGAGCAGGCGAAGCGTGAGGTAGAGGAGCTGGAGATCAAGTCCTCTCAGCCGGGTTTCTGGGATAATCCGGAGGAGAGCCAGAAGATCGTCTCCCGCATGGGCTCGCTCAAGGGCAAGGTTGAAGCGTACAATAAGATGACCGAGCTGTGCGATGACCTGCTCACCATCTGCGAAATGGCGATTGAAGAAAACGACGAATCCATGCTTGAGGAGCTGGAAAGCGGCTACAAGGAGCTGGAAGACGGCATTGCCGAGCAGAAGCTGCGCACACTGCTGACCGGCGAGTACGACAGCCACAACGCGCTCGTATCCTTCCACGCCGGTGCCGGCGGCACCGAGGCGCAGGACTGGTGCGCGATGCTGTACCGCATGTACACCCGCTGGGCAGAGCGTCACGGCTTTACCTATAAGATCATGGACTACCAGGATGGCGATACCGCGGGTATCAAGTCCGCCGATATTCTCATTGAGGGTGAAAACGCCTATGGCTTCCTCAAGGGTGAAAACGGCGTACACCGTCTGGTCCGTATCTCTCCGTTTGATGCATCCGGCCGCCGTCAGACCTCGTTCTCGGCGGTAGAGGTCGTTCCGGATATTCCGGATACCTCCACGGACTTTGAGATCAAGCCGGATGATTACGAAATGCAGGTTTACCGTTCGTCCGGTGCAGGCGGTCAGCACATCAATAAGACCTCGTCTGCGGTTCGACTGATTCACAAGGCAACCGGCATTGTTGTAGCCTGCCAGACCGAGCGAAGCCAGCTTCAGAACAAGGAAAACTGCCTGCGCATGCTGCGTTCCAAGCTGGTTGAGATCAAGGAGCGTGAGCATCTTGAGAAAATCTCGGACATCAAGGGCGTTCAGCAGAAGATTGAATGGGGCAGCCAGATTCGCTCCTACGTTTTCATGCCGTATACGCTCGCCAAGGATACGCGTACCGGCTTTGAAAATGCCAATATCAACGCTGTAATGGATGGCGATATTGACGGTTTTATCAACGCATACCTGTCTGCACTCGCTACCGGCGTGTGGGAAGGCAGTAAGGGCGGTAATATGTAATTTACCGCACTTCGCGTTACCGCCGTACCCACGGCGGTGAGCACAAGGATGGACACCAAGGTTTCCACCCTTGTGAATCCCGTTTCCTTTATTTCTTAGTCTGGCGCAGACCAGAGACCGGCGACCGCTTCGAAAAAGAGGAACGACAGAGGATTTTTCCTCTCATAAGGACGGACCTACTTCGGGTCCGTCCTTTTCTTTTACCTATTCGCAGTTCGGTTACCCTACTGCTACACATACGGTTCAGTCTACGCTGAGTGCGGCATAACAGTGCCGCACGATTCGTTAGCGCGTTATAACAGACAGCACCTGCGAAGATAAATTGTGCCAAACAGACAGATTCGCAGGTGCCTTCCGGTATAACGTGCCCAAAAATTGCGCGACACGGTTATGTCGCGCCTGCGTAGATGAAACCGTATGCGTAGCAGTACGCTATCTGACACTGCGAATAGGTCGAGACATGGGAGCACACTGTGCTCCCCTACGGTAGAAAAAATCCTCTGCCGTTCCCCCATAGTCTCAGCTCTCTGGCAGGCAGACGCTAAGAGGAAACGGGGAGATTCACAAGAGGGGTGGAAACCTTGGTGTCCATCCCTCTTGTGCGCCCGCGCGGCGTCAGCGCACGTTCCCGCGCTCCGCAGAGCGCAACTCCCCCGCTTGATACAAGCGAAAAACTCCCCGCCCGTTAGGAACGAACACGCTCACGCAGTTCGTGCTCCCCGCACAGTCGGTGCTGAAAAGGTTCCACCCAGAAAATCCCGCTTGCTGAAATTACCATTTTGACAAATCCCGCGCATTCCGCGTGATACAATAACACTCCGCGGCACCGGCATGGAGTCATCTAATTATCCACAAGTCTGTGGATAAATCCGTGCAAAATCACGCCGCAACGGAGGAGTTTTTACGCAGACAGCAGTTTTCACCGCAGCGGCTAAAATAAACGCGCTTCCGCTGCGATTTTACCCGTTGCGCAACAATATCGCGCTGTGCACGCTTGGTGCGGACGAACGGCCGCTGACCGGTCACGACGAAGTCACCTCGGTGGACCGCAGTCTGGTGCTGAGCAGCACCGCCGTCCATCTCGGTGAGCACGGCAGCATCCACGACCTCGCCGAAAGCGAAATCTACCGCTGGGCCAACGTGCGCGGCTACGTTGCACTGCACCGCACCCAGCCCATCTATCTTAGCGAAAACCGCTGCATGATGCACCTGCGGCTGACCGGTGTGCGGCTCGGCATGGAGCAGGTGGTAGTCTACACCCGGCTTTCCGGCGGCATGGCGCGTGTTGACCGCCTGTGGCATCCCCTGTCCGAACAGGAAAACGACCCGTCCGCCGCCGTGTTTGCCGCCACAGCCGCCGCTTTAACAGCCTTATAATATCAGCAATTTGCTTATTCACAAAAAATTTATTTATATCCTGTCCACTTTATGCTATAATATTATTGTATATGTAACAAATGGGGCTATTGCGCCCTTTTGAAAGGCTGAAGAAAAGTAATGGCTAATTTTTTGACCAAGATTTTCGGCACGCACTCGTCGCACGAGCTGAAAAAGATCTACCCCATTGCGGATAAAGTGGACGCACTCGAAGAGCAGTTCAAAAAGCTGACCGACGACGAGCTGCGCGCCAAGACAGACGAATTCAAGCAGCGCTACCAGAACGGCGAAACGCTCGACCAGCTTTTGCCGGAGGCATTTGCCACCTGCCGTGAAGCCGCATGGCGCGTACTCGGTATGCGTCATTACCGTGTACAGGTCATCGGCGGTATCGTGCTGCATCAGGGCCGTATCGCAGAGATGAAGACCGGTGAAGGCAAGACCCTTGTGGCTACCCTTCCCGCTTATCTGAACGCACTGACCGGCAAGGGTGTACACATTGTCACCGTCAACGACTACCTCGCCAAGCGAGACAGTGAGTGGATGGGCAAGGTATACCGCTTCCTCGGCCTCAAGGTTGGCCTTGTCATTCACGAGGTCCCGCCGCAGGCCCGCAAGGCGATGTACGCCGCTGATATCACCTACGGCACGAACAATGAGTTCGGTTTCGACTACCTGCGCGACAACATGGCGATCTACAAAAATGCAATGGTTCAGCGTGACCATGCGTTCGCCATCGTCGATGAGGTTGACTCCATCCTGATTGATGAGGCGCGTACGCCGCTGATCATTTCCGGTCAGGGCGAGAAGTCCTCTCAGCTGTACGAGATTGCTGACCGCTTTGCCGCTCAGCTTTCCTGCCTGCGCGTCAAGGAAGTGGATGCCAAGGAGGAGCAGGACGACATCGATGCCGATTACATCGTCGATGAAAAGGCCAAGACCGCGACGCTGACCCCGCACGGTCAGAAGCGCGCCGAGGCTTACTTTAAGGTAGAAAACCTGTCCGACCCCGCGAATACCACGCTGCAGCACCACATCAATCAGGCCATCAAGGCACGCGGCGTTATGCAGCGCGATGTAGATTACGTTGTCCGTGACGGTCAGGTCATCATTGTTGATGAGTTTACCGGCCGTCTGATGTTCGGCCGCCGCTACAACGAGGGTCTGCATCAGGCGATCGAGGCCAAGGAAGGCGTAAAGGTCGAGCACGAGAGCAAGACGCTGGCAACCATCACCTTCCAGAACTACTTCCGTCTGTACGGCAAGCTGTCCGGCATGACCGGTACCGCGCTGACCGAGGAGGAGGAGTTCCGCCACACCTATCAGTTGGACGTTATCGAAATCCCGACCAACAAGCCGATCGCCCGTAAGGACAATCCGGATGCGGTTTACAAGAACGAACGCGGCAAGATCATGGCGACCATTGCCCGCATTGAGCAGTGCCACGCAAAGGGTCAGCCAATTCTGGTCGGCACGGTTTCCATCGAAAAATCCGAGGAACTGAGCAAGATCCTGAAGGCCAAGGGCATCAAGCACACCGTCCTGAACGCAAAGTATCACGAGCGCGAGGCAGAGATCGTTGCACAGGCCGGCAAGCCGGGCGCAGTTACCATTGCAACCAACATGGCAGGCCGCGGTACCGATATCATGCTCGGCGGCAACGCCGAGACCATGGCGCTGGATGAAATTAAGAAGTATCTCCGTCACGAGGTCGAGGACCGTGTGCAGAAGGGCGAGATGGACGAGCGCGTTGCGCACGACTACATCGACCACATGATCTACGAGGCAAACGGCCATGCCGACACCGACAACCAGGAGGTTCTCGCTATCCGTGCCAAGTTTGAGGAGCTGTACAGAAAGTTCAAGACCGAGACCGACGCGGCAGCCGAAAAGGTTCGTGCGGCAGGCGGTCTGTATATCCTCGGCACCGAGCGTCATGAATCCCGCCGAATCGACAACCAGCTGCGCGGCCGTGCCGGCCGTCAGGGCGACCCCGGCGAATCCAGCTTCTACATTTCGCTGGAGGATGACCTCATGCGTCTGTTCGGCTCCGAGCGTATCCAGAATATGATGGACACCCTCGGCATTGCCGATGACGAGCCGATCGACCAGAAGATTCTGTCCGGCGCGATCGAAAATGCTCAGAAGAAGATCGAATCCCGCAACTTCGGCGTTCGTAAGCACGTCCTTGAGTATGACGATGTGCTGAACACCCAGCGTCAGACCATCTACGCACAGCGTCTGCAGGTGCTCGAGGGCAAGGACGTTAAGGACAACATTGTCAAAATGATCGACGATACCATCGCCCATGCGGTGCATGCTGCCATCGGCGAACACAGCCTGATTTCGACCGAAATGGTTGAACAGGCGCGCCGTCCGTTCATCGGCGTATTCCTCCGTCCGGAGGACTGCACCTTCACGCCCGAGGAGTGCGATGACCTGACCGCTGACCAGCTGACCAACATTCTGTCCGATCAGGCGCACAAGGTCTACGAGGCCAAGGAGCAGGCCCTCGGCTCGCCTATCATGCGTGAGCTGGAGCGCGTTGTACTGCTCAAGAACGTAGACAGCAAGTGGATGGACCACATCGACGCAATGACCGAACTGCGAAACGGCATCGGTCTGCGTGCATACGGTCAGTACGATCCGGTTGTCGAGTACAAGCGCGAGGGCTTTGATATGTTCGACGCGATGATCGATTCCATCCGTGAGGATACCGTCCGCATGATTTTCCTTGCACAGGTTCGCACCCGTGAGGAACCCAAGCGTGAGCAGGTAGCCAAGGAGACCGGCGCAGCAGGCGCAACCGACGGCTCTGTCAAGGCAGAGCCCAAGCGTGCCGGCAAGAAGCCGGGCCCGAATGATCCGTGCCCGTGCGGCAGCGGCAAGAAGTATAAGAAATGCTGCTACCTCAAGCCGGACGACCCGTATAAATAAAACAAAAAGGACGCAATTTTGAACAGCACCCCATTTGTTAGACAGTGTGATATACTATCTAATAGATGGGGTGATTTTAATGTCAAAAGGAGTACCGAACAAACGATACACACCAGAATTCAAGAAACTGGTGGTCGAAACGATGCTCAATGAGAAACGGATGCTCCGAGAGAAAAGCATCCGGCAGAGCATGAGCCGAAAGGGCAACTGTTTAGACAACGCTGTGATTGAGAATTTTTTCGGGCTGCTCAAGAGCAAACTGCTGTATTTGCAAAAATTTCAGTCCATGGAGCACTTCAAGCAGGAACTCATTGACTATCCGGACTACTACAACAACCGCAGAATCAAGGCAAAATCGAAGGGCTTGCTGCCTGCGGTTCACAGACAACAAGCCCTTTCGGCAGCTTGAATAATTTTTACTTTGAAAGATTGTCTAACTTTTTTGGGGCAGTTCATTTTCGTCTCTTGCTTTTTCATTTTTCTATTCTGAATACGTTAGAAACCCGGTTGCAGCTTAATGTGCACCCGGGTTTCTCGACAAACTGAGACGCGGCGCATATTGCGCCGCGTCTTTAGTAGGGGGTCGTTTTTTAATAAGAAGAAGAGAGGTTATTTTGCTGCCAGTGCGGACGAGGTGTATTCATCCATATTATCAGCGTTCAGAGTGGTCATAGAAACGTTTACAAAATTCTTGGTCGGTGCATTATCCATGAATTCCAGCTCATCGGTGGTACCATCTACCATATGGCGCATCATATCAAGTGCAGTGGTTGCTTCCAGATCCGGGTCCTGATACAGATCGCAGTATTCGGTGCCTTCCTTGATCCAGTCGCTGCTGGAGGCAGAGATACCGCCAAGGATAAAGTTGGTGTTGTTCAGGCCGAGAGCCTTCATGCTTTCTACGATGCCCTGCGTCTGCATGGAGCTCTGGGTTGCTACGCCGTCAAAGCCATCAACACCGTACTTCTGAATCCAGTCCTCGAAAATGCTCTGTGCAAGGGTTGCTTCGTTGCGCTCTACATAGTTTACTTCCAGAATCTCAACATCCGGGCGATTGGCTGCGAACCAATCCTGCAAGCCTTTCAGACGGCCTGCGGCGTTATCCTGACCATACGGCAGACAGATAACACAGATTTTCGCGTCATCCTTCAAGCCGGGAGACATGGATTCTGCCAGCTGAGCACCGATTGCTTCCTCCGAGCTGCCTGCGTAGCAGAAATCAAGATCCTTACTGGAGTCTGAAAGCTGCGGTACGATGTTGACAAAGCCAACCTTAACATCCTTCTGCTGGAACTGCATCAGCATATCCGGCACGGAAAACAGCGGCTGACAGAGAATCGCATCGATATTCTTCTGCGCCAGTGCTTCAGTGGCTTCAATATAACCGGTAACATCCATCATACCATTCGGGCTGGCATTCAGTGCTTCAACCTCAAAGCCATATTCCGGACCGTGCTCAACGATTGCGTCATTCAAGCGTTTGCAGTAATCGTCACTCCATGCAGCGGAGATATAACCCAGCTTGTTGAGCTTCTCGCCGCCGTCCGCGCTGTCACCGCCGCCGGAGGAGGAGCCGCCTCGCCCGCATGCTGCCATGGTCACTGCTACACTTGCTGCCAGTAAAGTCGCCAGTAATCTCTTTTTCATTCGTTTTTCCTCCAGTCTCTTTCTCCTTTGTTCTTTTCCTATCACAAAATCCAGCGTTGCGGCTTAGCGCTTCTTCGTGGATTTCATAATCGCATTGCGGGTAAATACGTCAAGCAGTACCGCAACCAGAATAACAATACCCTTTACAACCTGCTGCCAGAATGCGTTAACGCTGCACAGGTTCATTACATTGTTGATGATACCTACAACATAGATACCGACGATGGACATTGCCACATTGCCGATACCGCCTGCCATGCTGGTGCCGCCGAGTACGCTGCCGATGATGGCTTCAAACTCGAAGTTCACGCCGCCTGCCGGCAGACCACTGTTGGTACGGCCTGCATACAGAATACCGGCAAAGGCACACATCAGACCCATGATAATGTAGTTAACAAACACTTGACGCTTTACGTTGATACCGGATGCACTTGCCGCTTCCGGGTTACCGCCGATGGCGTACAGATAGCGGCCGTGCGAAGTGCGGGTCATAACGAACAGCATGATTGCGGTTGCAACCAGTACAACGATCAGCAGCATGGGGAAGCCGCCGACATTGCCCTGACCGAGAAATACGACCGAATCGCTGACACCGTAGACCGGTGCGCCGCCTGCCACCAGATAAGCCAGACCGCGGACGGTCATCTGCGTCGCGAGCGTTACGATGAAGGGCATAAGACCGATGTAGCTTGCGAAGTAGCCATTGATTGCGCCGATGATCATGCCGCAAAGGATAGCGGAAACAACGGCCATCAGTGTACTGTTGGTCTGTGCGTAAATAACCGCAACGATAACGCTGCAGAATGCTACGTTGGAACCGGCGGAAAGGTCAACGCCGCCGCCGATCAGCAGACGGGTCATGCCCAGTGCGATGATCGCGTATACGCCGACATTTCGCGCCACACTCATCAGGTTGGAGCCGGTGAGGAACTCCGGCGAAAGAATGGTGCCTACGATCAAGCTGAGGATCAGAATCAGCACAACACCGAATTTACTGTATAGTTCCGCAATAGATGCGCCTTTGAAGATACTCTCTTTTCCTTTTTTCATTTTTGAACCTCCGATGCCAGAGTCATGATCTTTTCCTGCGTAATGCCGTCTTCTTTATGCAGGCAGCCGTTGATCTGTCCCTCACACATGACCATCACGCGGTCGGACAGGTTGATGACTTCCTCCATTTCGGACGAAACAAGAATTACGCCTACCCCTTGCTTTGCCAGATCAATAATGATGTTGTAAATCTCCCATTTTGCACCGATATCGATACCTCGGGTCGGTTCATCGAGGATGAGAACTTTGGGATCCATCAGCAGCCACTTGCACAGGATCAGCTTCTGCTGATTGCCGCCGGACAGGAAGTTAGCCATCGTGGACAGCGAACTGGTCTTAACCGACAGACGCTTGGAAGCAGAATCTGCGATTTCGTGCTCTTTCTTTACATCCAGGATACCGCCCTTGGAACGACGGTACAGCGACGGCAGCATGATGTTCTCCTCTACCGAGCGGCAGAGCACCAGACCGTCGTCCTTACGGCTTTCGGTCGCCATTACAATATCGTGCTTAATGGCATCGCGTACACAGCGGATTTTGATTTGCTGACCTTCTAAGTATATCTCGCCGGACTCACATGGATCAAGTCCGAAAATCGAACGCATGGTCTCGGTACGGCCGGCGCCAACGATACCAGCGAAGCCGAGGATTTCGCCCTTGTGCAGCTGGAAGGAGATGTCCTTTACCTTGGCACCGTTATTGAGGTTTTTGACCTCCAGCAGAACATCGCCGTAGCCGATGTCCTTGGGCGGGAACAGGTTGGTCATTTCGCGGCCTACCATCATCTTGATCAGTTCGGGACGGCTGAGTTCACCAATCGGCTTGGCGCCGATATACTGACCATCACGGAGGACGGTAACTTCATCTGCGATGGTGTATACCTCATCCAGCTTGTGCGTGATGATAATAATGGTGATGTTTTCACGCTTGAGAGCACGGATGAAGTCGTACAGCATCTCAATCTCGTTCTGCGAGATTGAGGAAGTAGGTTCGTCCATGATAACAAGCTGTGCGTTAAACGAGATAGCCTTGATGATTTCGATCATCTGAATATCTGCAGTTTTGAGCATCTTGATCTTGGTGCGAGGATTGTAATTGAGTCCCCAGCGGTCAAAGATCTTCTGGCAAGAGTCGTACATGGTTTTCCAGTCGATCGCACCCGCTCTGGTTTTCGGATAGCGGCCGACGAATACGTTTTCCGCAATGGAAAGTTCCTTGATCGGGCTGAGTTCCTGATAGATCATCGAGATGCCCGCGTTTACCGCTTCCTTTACTGATTTGAAGTGGACTTCCTGTCCGTTAAACAGGATCGTACCGCTGTCAGGAGGCTGTTGACCGAACAGGATTTTCATCAGTGTAGATTTGCCTGCGCCGTTTTCTCCCATTAGTGCGTGGACAGTACCCTTTTCCACTTTCAGGTTCACGCCGTCGAGGGCTTTCACACCCGGGAACGATTTCGTGATGTCCCGCATTTCCAGTATCGTGCTAATAGGAATCCCTCCAATCTTTTTCCTCTAAAAGCGCTTAGTCTGTATAAATGATCGTTCCGTCGGATTTTCGGCGGAAGTGGCAGAAAAACGTATCCCAGTAAAGCTGGGCAAATTCCGGAGTATAGGTATGCGGCGTGTCTGTGATGCCGGTGAACTTTACCAGCGGAACGCGTTCTGCGTTCACAAAGGTGCGGGTATGATACTTGCCGTTTTCACGGTCAATGCCACCTGTGCGATCGAGATCGTTCAGCTCACACATCATATCGAGAAAACGGTCGTTGATCGAGCCGCAGTCCAACTTGTCCTGATCGCCGATATCCTCGGCACCCATCATCAGCCATACCGGACGGATGATGCCATCCTTGTGGATAGTACGATCAACAGCAGTACCGTCCAATCCCATATGATAGGGTGCGCCCTGTGGTCCGAAGGCTGCAAATGCAAGCGGTCGTTCCTCCATCAGTCGCTGCGTCAGCAGAGAGCCATTGGAGTGACCGGAAACGTAAACACGTTCAGAGTCAACCGGATAGGAGTTTTTAACACTGCTCAGTACATAGTCAATATATTTCACATCATCGGTTTGCGCGTGGATATTCAGCGCATTCCACGAAGGAAGCGGCACGGTGTGTCCACCACTGATGCCGTTATCGGGAAAAGCGGAAACATAAACCAGAAGAAACCCACGCCGTTCGGCTAACTCGTGCCAACTGCTGTTTTCTGCAAACAGTTCGCCGGTGCAGCTGTATCCATGAATGGCCAGTACCAACGGCAGCAGCTTGCCGGCACGGAGTGCCGTAGGCTCGTATACGAACCATTCGCGCTGTCTGTTGTCTATCTCGGCGGTGAAGCGGTGAAGTCTCATGTCCTGCCATGTCCGAGCGGGTCGGAAATCGCCGTTGCCGGTGCTCAACCACCGTTTAAATCGAAGCACAAATTCTGCCATGCGACGGTATTTTTCATCTGCTTCGGGATTCCATCGACCAAGTTCGGTGTGCCAGATTTCCACCATCGGCAGACCGTTCGGCTGGTCGAAATACTGCTTGAGATTTTGACGATAGATGTATGCAGCATCATTGTAAAGCTGTTCGTCGCTGACATCGGCTGCACGTTTCAGGCTGTCCAACAGAGGAGTAGCTTTTCCAATCAGCCAGGCCGGCATCGCCACATCCAGTTTGGACTTGTTTGCGTCTCGGTCAGAGCGAATGCTGCGGAGCTGTGCCATTAAATCTGGATGCAGGTCGTAGTCTCCATCCAGAGCGACAGCTGCAATCAATGCCGAGTTGAGCATGGCGTATGCTGCTGCAACGTAAGCGCCGTTTCCGAAACCCATGCAGTAGTAAGTGGCTTCGTTCATGCTGAAATACACGCGGGCAATGGATTTTTTGAAAACCGCTTCGCTATAACTGATTTCGCTTTGAACATCTTTTTTATCCCAGCCACCTGAACGGGATTCAAGTACGATCAATGCGGCATTGGTCTGCTCGGCAACCGGCTTCCAGCCGCTGTTTTCCAGATAGTCTTCGGCAGATACGTCGTCATCCGGATACAGGAAGATGCCTGCGCCCGAAATTGGATAATGCTGAGGAATATACAGAAGGAACGAACGTGCTATGCCATCTATCTCGACTTCTTGCCGGATGCTTCCGGTAAAGAAGGGCTTAGTCGGATTCTGTGAGTCAACTGCCGGATAGGAAATTGGCTCCTTATTGTCAAGAAACATATTCAGATCACCAAGGGTATATACGTTGCCGTCGATATCCAGACAATATTCACGTTTCATCGTCTTCCCTCCCGTATTTCTTTTTGATGATATAAGCATACCGGTTTCTTACCAATTTTCCAATGCGGGTATTTTTTGATTTATGGGGGTGTTTTTTCGGAGTTGGCGGAGAGACGTAAAAATCACCCCATATTTGTTCGCACAAAGAAGAACCGCCGACCGGAGGACCGATCGGCGGCAGAGAAGAGAGATGAGTCGAAAGATGCGGAGAATGATTTCAAAGTATGGTTTTGATCTTTGGATCAAAACCGGGTGCATAACGCGGCGGATCCTGTTGTGTGTCGACATCGTACAGGAATTGCAGATTAGCTGCGGCCCAAATCGGGTCATGCCGCCAGTCACCCTCTACGGCAATAGAGCCGGAGCCGAATGACTCGGCTGCGCTGCGCAGAGAGGGAGAAAGACAGGCTGCACCGTTATCCACAGCGTTATGCATAGCCTTGCGCAAGGTGGACAAATATTGTTGGGCGTCCATCATTTCTGCGTTGTGGCCAGTGAAAATGCGTTTGCATTTATTGCCTGCGGCATCAAGAAAAGCCTCCAGAGAGCGCAGACAGCTTTCCAGTGAGTATCCGCTCAGTTGGAGCCATGCACTATCCGGAATTTCACGGCGGTTGCTGCCAAACGAATCGGATGCAAACAGATCACCTGTGTTTTCATCTAAAACAACAACGCTGCCGGGGGTATGTCCGGGCGTAGCATAGATTTGCAGTACGGTGCCGCCGAGATCAAAGCGCATGCCGCCTTTCAAATCCTCAATATGGGTAAAGTCCAATCCGCAGTCCAATTGCTTCATAGATTTGTCAGCATAGGGAGCATAGACCTTACATCCATATTCAATAAATTTTCCAGCTTGAGCAACATGGTCGGGATGACCATGTGCGATGAGCAGATCGACAGGAAGACCGCCGGTAAGTGCGTGACATAGCGCCGGAAGATCACCGTCATAGTCCCAGCCGGCGTCAATCAGTGCAGCGCGTTTTTGACCTATGATGAGATACATGCGGTCGAGATCGAAATCCTCAATACGGATGAGACCGGCAACCGTATCCGACGGTTCGCGCAGCAGAGAATGGCGGAATACGCCTTTGGGGCGGCAGGCAAAACGGTAGGTGAACGCAACAGTATCGCTCGGCTGCAGACCATCTGCCTGCGCAAAAGCGCGGATGGTGACGGATTCCACTCCGTCGGTATGTTTGACCGGAATCAGACCTGCTTCTCGGTGATAGACCAGACTGTTCGATGTCGGCTCGGTGCCGTCTGTTGTGTAGCGAATTACGGCATGCGGTGCCGCGCAGGAAAGATTAACATGAAGTGTGGACAGTTCGTAAGTACCTTCCGCCGGAAAAACGGACGGGATAGCGGTTTTTCCCATAACGCAAAACTCCTTTGCCGTGTTGTAGGAGAGAAAATATCGGTGCCGATTCTCTCACTGTAACCAGTATAGCAGACTGGCAGGCAGACAGAACAGGTCGTTTTTTAGATTCACAGGGGGTATCTTTTGAACCTGCCGTAAAAATTTGAATCATAAGAAGTTTTATGGTACTTTATTATTAGAAGAAGAGAACACCCGAGCAAAGAGAGGATGGGGAATAGCCGTGTTGAGAATTATCATTGCGGATGATGAATTTGATATTGTTGAGTTATGCCGTGCGCTGATCACCTATCCCGGTGCAAAGATAGTCGGTGAAGCGTGCAATGGCATAGACCTGTTGAAAAAGATAAGAGAACTCAATCCGGATGTTGTCATTACGGATATTTGTATGCCGGGCATGACCGGACTGGAACTGATCGAACGCGCCAAACAGGAATTTCCGGCCGTAAACTTCATTGTGATGAGCGGCTATACCGAGTTCCAGTACGCGCAGACAGCACTGCGTTTCGGCGTATGGGATTACCTGCTCAAGCCGCTCAAAAAAGCCGAACTGAACCGAGCGCTCGAAAAGCTGGATCATGAACTGGGCGATCGGGCCGAGCAGCGGCAGGAGGCAGCCCGTGTACAGAATGAACTGCAGGAGAGTATGGACATCCTGCGGGAGCAATACGTGCGTACTGTATGGGAGACCGGACATACGCCGACACGTTCCCAACGGCATGGCGGTGAGTTGTTTGTGCTGGATAACGCAAAACTGCAGTGTGTGACCTTCTGCATTGACAGCAATTTTACTGCATCGTCCGATGAGGCCGGTTCACTGGTCAATCAGGTGAGCGATACGCTCGAGCACATTCGAGCGCTTGCACAGGAGCACAGCACTCTGCTATCGGCGTTTTCTGATCATCTTGATGCCGTATGCCTGCTGTCCTATTCCGCAGAGCAGGCTGAATCCGAAAGCGAGACGCTGCTCCGTGCTATTAGACAGGAGATTCGCAGCCTGAACAGCGTCAATCATCTGATCCATTTGACCGGTGCAGCAAGTAAGCTGTTGGACGGCGATACTGAAAATATTCCGACTGCGGTAGAGCAGGCGAAAACAGCGCTCAAGTGGCGTCTAGAAAAGCGGCAAAGCTCGGTACTGGTGTTCAATGAACAGACCGATGCTGCATTGCGGGAAATCGTCATGTTTTATACCGGCGAGTGGGAAAACTTGCTGAGTGATGCGGTGGAGCACATGAATACGGACAGCGCCGCTGCCCTCATTCGTCGGGTATGGAGCAAGTGGGAAAGCGAGAATATCGTACCAGGCAGCCGCTATTTTCTGCTGGAGCAGATGCTGTCCTGCCTCAATAATGCGGCAGAACAGCTGCCTCGTGATGAGCAGGCCCGGGCACCTCGGCTGCTGGAGCCGTTTGACGTACTGTGCAGCGGTTATTCCTGCGAAGAACTTGCAACACGTTTTGTGGAGCTGACAGCGCAGATGCTTGAGAACTGCCGTCAGTTTGTGCAAAATCGGGAGAATAATGTGATTCGACAGGCAAAAAACTTTGTGACACAGCATTATGCAGAGAGCATCTCTCTGGCGCAGGTAGCAAAGCATGTGTGCCTGAGCACATCGTATTTCAGCACGCTGTTCAAGACCGAGACCGGTGTTGGATTTGTCGAGTATTTGCAGCATATCCGCATTGAACAGGCGAAGAAGCTACTGAAGACCTCAAAAATGCGCATTGCAGATATTGCTGAGAAAGTAGGCTACCGCGATATCAAGTTTTTCAACAAGATTTTTGTAAAGGAAACTACGGTTACTCCGTCTGAGTACCGTAAATTCTATTCGTGAGGCTGGAAGCACCATGAAACATTGGAAAGAGATTCGCAATCAACGAAGTGTATGGCTATTTGCGGGCGGTTTTGTGCTGTTGCTGGGTGTCATGACAGGAATGCTGTGCACGCTCGGCAGACGTGGCATTATACCAATATGCGGTATCACGACAGCTCTGCTGGCGATGACCATCAGCTATACAGCGGAACTGCGGTGTAATATTGGCAGACGACGTGCGTTGGAAAATATGCTGACAGACGGCGATCCGGATTATTTTGAACCGGAGGAAAAAGACCGTCTGCTACACATGGATGATCAGGAAATGCTTGAGCAGGTGTTTGACAAACTGCATGAGGTATCTATTTCACGAGCGCTGAAGACCGAAGCCGAGTTGCACGCGCTGCAAAACCAAATCAATCCGCATTTCCTGTATAACACACTGGAAATCATCCGCAGCCGCGCTATGCGGCGAGGCAGCGAGGATGTAGCGGAGATGGCCGAAGCACTTGGCATGCTGTTCCGCTACTGCATTAACAGCCCGGGCGAACTGGCTACGCTGGCACAGGAATTGGACAATGTACATCACTATTTGCTCATTCAGCGGTATCGCTATGGCGATCGCTTCACCTATGAGGAGCATATCGAGAATGAAGACGTAATGGACAGCAGTCTGCCCGTTATGACACTGCAGCCGCTGGTGGAAAATGCGCTGTCACATGGTATTAACCGCCGGGTAGATGGCGGTAAGATCACCATGCGTGTGGAAAGTGTAGGAAGTCGTCTGCAAATTTCAGTAGAGGATAACGGTGTCGGTATTGCGGAAGATGAGCTACGTCGTGTGCGCAAAAGTTTGCGGGAACGCAGCGGCCCGATTGAACGCAGAGCAGACAGTTCTCGGTCAACAGGTATTGCGCTGCGAAATGTCAACCGCCGTATCCAGTTTTATTTTGGCATGCAGTACGGTGTGGATGTGGCCAGCACGCAGGATATCGGTACAACAGTTATCGTAACACTGCCGCAGATGAGGGGAAATTAAACCATGAAACAGGAGATTCTTTATCTGGAGCAGATTGTTACCGCACAGCCGTCTGGACAGAATCTGGAGTATGTTTCCCTGTCCCTTCGAGCGGGTGAAATACTGGGTGTTACGGGTATCAGCGAAAGCGGCGCCTCTGTGCTGGCGGATGTACTGTGCGGCAAGTTATGCCCGGCTTCGGGCACAATCTATCTGGATGGCGTTCCGGTCAGCTACCGTTCGGAGAACGAAGCCCGCAAGCTGGGAATTTACGAGATTACCCATCAAGCTTCCGTAGTGAATGGTATGACAGCGGCGGAAAATCTGGTAGTATTGCGCGGATTTTCGTGGAAAAATCTATTTTTGCACCGAAAGAATATAGATGAACTGTCCAAACAAGTGTTTGAACACTATGGCATCGGCTGTGAGCCGCACGCCCGCGGCAGCAGTCTGACAAACGAGCAGCGGCTGGAAATCTCGATCTGCCGTGCACTGTTGTGCGGCGCAAAGGTGTTGATCTGCCGAGAGGCCGGTGAGGGTCTTGACAGGGACGAACTGATACGTTTTGCCGCCTTCCTACATCAGCTGAGGGATGAAGGCGTATCGGTCATTGTATTTAATTCCAGTGTATCTAAGGTGCTGCAATATGCGAATCGTATCGCGGTGATGCGCGGCGGCATGATATGTTGGGAACGTCTGCGGAAGGATATGACGGCTTATGGTATTCATCAGCGCCTGCGTATTTCATCAACGGGGGTGTCTCCGAAGGAAAGGACCGTGCCGCGGCTGTATCTCTCGCTGCAGGAAATCTGTCTGATAGATAATGATATAGCGCCGTTTTCTGTGGATTTATACACCGGACGAGCCGCAGGAGTGCTGTGTGGCGGTTTAAATGGCAGGGGTATCATATACCGTATGTTTTCCGGGCAGGGGCAGACGGAAGGTATTGCAATGCAGGACGGCCGGATGTACCATTTAGCTGATTGGCGGCAGCGGCATGCAAATGAGATTTGCTGTATAGGACCGCGCTTTTGGGAGAAGGGCGTATTTGAGAATCTGACAGCGGCAGAGAATATCGTATTCCGGTCGATGAATCGTTTTCGTGAACGCGGTGATGTGATCAATCGTCGAATGCTGCGGTTGGCGCTACGTGATTTTGCAGCGGAGATGGGCTTTGATCCGGAAGGGTTGGACGTATATCCGCGTCACCTGTCCAGTCGTATGCGGGATCAGCTTGTGCTGCTGCGTGTCATGTTTGCACCGGTTGGTCTGCTGGTATTGGACTATCCCTTTTATACCATTGATGAGCAGATTAAAGCGGAATTGCTGCACTGTATTGCGGTACTTCGCGCACGAGGAACCGCCGTGCTGTGGAGCTCCAATGACCGCTCAGTGCTGCAGGATAACTGTGAAAGTGTTACGGTTTGTGAATAAAGCATGCTTGATAAAAAAACTGACCGTTTTTCAGCAATGTAACTAAGTTAATGTGAAAATGCCAGCACATTGAAAGAATTCAGTGTGCTGGCATCTTTGGGGTAAATATTTGAAGAAAACGCTTTACAAATAAGCTCGGGGCAGCTCTCCGGAACCAGGAGAAGAAAAATAAATATTCGCTGCCGGAACTTCTATCCGCATTAAACTGCCCGTGCAGCAGCTATTATTACAAGCAAAAGCGCGCAAAGAAGCAGGATAAATACTGCCATGTCAAAGAGAAAATCAAGGATATTTTTGAATCGAATCATTGCTGTTATGGATACCGGTGCATTCATGCTGCGCTGAAAAAAGAGGACTGACGGCTATCCGAAAAGGTAATTCGCCGCCTTATGAAGCAAGTAGGGGTGCAGGGAGCGAACAGAAAGAAGACACGCTACAGTTCCTATCGGGGAGAAATTACGCCAGCTGTCCCCAATCTTCTAAAGCGGGATTTTCACGTAAATCGTCCCAATGAAAAGTGGCTGACTGATATTACTGAATTTGCAATCCCTGCCGGTAAGGTTTATCTTTCTCCAATCATCGATTGCCTTGATGGTATGTCTGTTTGCTGGCGCATTGGCACCAGTCCGAGCGCAGAGTTGACAAATGGAATGCTAGACAAAGCGATTTATCTTCTAAAGGTCGGAGAGCATCCGATTGTCCATACGGATCGTGGATGTCACTATCGCTGACCGGGCTGGAGCAGCCGTATGGATGCAGCGTATTTGCATCGATCCATGTTCAAGAAAGGGGGCTCGCCTGATAATTCAGCCTGTGAAGGTTTCTTTGGGCGAATGAAGAACGAGATGTTTTATGGGATTTCATGGCTAAACATTTCAATAGAGGAGTTTATTCATATAGTCGAAGAATATATGGTTTGGTATCAAAAAAACAAATCAAGATTTCTCCGGGCGGGCTTAGCCCTCTGGAGTATAGACAAAAACTCGGCCTATCGGCATAGTCCAAGATTTTGTCCGCAGCCCTCAGAAAGATTACACCAGAAACCGAAAGCTATCACTCAAAAAGACCATTTCGGCTGTCTTGACATTTCGAAGCGGAACGCTGACACACGATATTAAGGATTTTTCGAACTGAGTCCGTCTGTTCCAACGTCTCCTGCATCCATTCAGCAGCGAGCTAAAATTATCCCAGAAGCGTTCGAATATCTCTTTCACAGATTTACAGCAAGCACTGACAAACATACAACCTATCGAGGACTTCGACCTCTGGCGGTCGATAGATCTGATTTGCGATGCGCAACGAATCCTGATGACCCAGATTCTTTCCCGGAGCAAGTGGGAAACTTCTTTCCGCAAATTAAAGTACATGCTGTCCTTACTTTACTTACACGCAAAAAAAGATGGACTTCATCTTTCAATAAATCTTTGCAAAACTGATGATATACAATTTCTATCAACCAATTACCCGTTCTACCGTCATTGAATCGGCAAAAAGAAATACACCTATAAGGTCAATTTCTCTGATGCTGCACATATTTGTCTGCAACTTTCCCTCGGCAGAGTCCGTCCACCAGAGCTTGAATCTTTGCTTATGAGATTCACTTCGCCTATTCGCCCGGGTCGAAAAGATACTCGTAAGACACGACAGAAATCTGCTGTCAACCTCATCTACAGAGCAGCATAATTCTTTTCTTTTGAATAGTCTTTTAAGCGGATTTTTTATACGCTTTGTTCTCATACCTTCGTGCTCGTAAAGTAGCGCACAGTTCGCTTTCGCTTTGCCGTGCGCTGTTCTCGCTTATTCGATTGTTTGCATCTTTAGGGCTTATCTAAGTGACATTGAACCGAGGTTCTCTCCTGTTTTTTATTTAGTTGAACGCTTCATCATTTTGTTCGGCGAACATGCGCTGCACACGGTCGAGCAGGATGGGATAGCCGGCGAGTGTTGGGTCGGCGGCCAGCAGCGCTTCCGCTTCCTCGCGGGCGTTTTGCATGAGCGCAAGGTCAGCCGCCAAATCCGCAACATGCAGTGCGGGCAGGCCGTGCTGCCGCTGACCGAAAAAGTCACCCGGACCGCGCTGCGCGAGGTCTGCGCGTGCGACCTCGAAGCCGTCGCCGGTCCTGCACAGGATGCGCAGGCGCTCCCGCGCGACCTGTCCCTTGTCCGCGCCGAAGAACACGCAGTACGACTGCCGTGTACCGCGGCCGACACGTCCGCGCAGCTGATGCAGCTGCGACAGACCGAACCGGTCTGCGTCCTCGACCACCATCAGATTGGCGTTCGGCACGTCCACACCGACCTCGATAACCGTCGTTGCGACCAGAATATCGTATTTCTGCGCTGCAAAATCGCGCATAATCTGATCTTTTTCCGCGTTTTTCATCCGTCCGTGCAGTACAGCCACGCGCCGGTGCGGAAGCAGCTTCTGCAGGTCTTTTGCGTGCTGTTCCGCACTTTTCAGCTTGGTTTCTGCATTTTCGCTGTCCTCGATGAGCGGACACACGACGTAAGCCTGCCCACCGAGACCGACCTGCTTGTCGATGAAGGCAGTAATACGCTTGCGCATATTTTCGCCCACGGCGTAGGTCTCGACCGGACTTCTTCCGGGCGGGATCTCATCCAGCACGGACACATCCAGATCGCCGTACATGATGAGTGCGAGCGTGCGCGGAATCGGCGTAGCCGACATGACGAGCACATGCGGCGAGCCGCCTTTCGCAGAGAGCGCGGCACGCTGCGCCACACCGAACCGATGCTGCTCATCCGCGATAACGGCACCCAGCCGGTGGAACTGCACACCCTGCTGAATGAGCGCGTGCGTGCCCACGACCACCTGCGCCGCACCGGTCTCGATGGCGGCCAGTGCCGCACGTTTCTGCGCGGCAGTCATCGAGCCGGTGAGCAGCGTGCACGAGATGCCCAGCTTATCCAGCATGGGTGCAAGCGTCTCCGCGTGCTGCGCGGCGAGGATTTCGGTCGGCGCCATGAAAGCCGCCTGCCAGCCGTTCTGCGCGGCCAGCGCACACAATCCGGCCGCTACCACTGTCTTGCCCGAGCCGACATCGCCCTGCACCAGCCGGTTCATCGGCCGTCCGGAGGCGCAGTCTGCCGCAATCTCCATAATCGCACGCCGCTGTGCGCCGGTCGGTGTAAACGGCAGGGCTTCAAAGAACGAATCCAATCCATTCGAGGTAAAAACAATGCCGGAATCCGCCTTTCGACGCTCCTTCAGCTGCTGCAGGCCGCAGCAGAGCAAAAACAGCTCCTCGAATACCATGCGTCGGCGCGCCTGCGCCACATCGTCCTTGGTTTTCGGTCGGTGAATTGCAGAAAGTGCGTCTACTGCGTCCGGCAGGCGGTATTTCGCCCGCAAAAGTTCGGGCAGCGGATCGGGCCATTCACCGGTCAGCGTGTCGAGCGCGGCAGCGGTTACACGCTCAAGATCGCGCTGGGTCAGCCCCGCCGTCAGCGGATAGACCGGCACGATGCGTCCCGGGTGGTCAGCGTCCGGTGCGACCTTCTCCGACTGCGGGGAAACCATCGTGCGGCCGCGCCCGAATCCTTGCACCTTGCCGTAGAACACATACTCCTGTCCCACGCGGAGCTGCGCCGCAGCATACGGATTGTTGAAATAGGTGACGTTCAGCGTGCCGGTTTCATCGTAAATCGTACACTTAACCAACGTCAGGCCCTTGCGGATACGGTTGACCCTGGGTTCGGTGCCGACCACAGCGCGCACAGCATACTTGTCCTCCATGTCGATTTCCGCAATCGGCGTGATGTGAGTGCGATCCTCGTAGTCGCGCGGGTAGGTCTCGAGCGCGTCACGAAGCGTGCGGATATGCAGTTTTTCGAGCAGCTTCGCCTTTTTCGGGCCGATGCCCTTGACGAACTGGATGCTGTCATCAACCGATGGCATGGGGATTCTCCTTTGGGAATTTTGATTTGCAAGGCGCCCGCTTTACGGGGTGCACGAACCGCTCATGCGGTTCGCCCTTGACGGGCGGCACCCTTTTTCTGCACCGATTGACCGGGGCGCACGAACTGCGCAGGCGGTTCGCCCTTGACAGGCGGCAGCTTTTTCCTGCACCGGAAAGCCGGGGCGCACGAACTGCGTAAGCATGTTCGCCCTGACGGGGCGGAGAGTTTTCGCTGAACCTCAGCAAGGGATGCGCCGCCTGCGGGTGGCGGGAACGTCGCGGCGCCCGCCGCGGGGACGACGCCGTACCCACGGCGGTGGGCAAAAAGGAAGGGACACCTGCGGTTTGCCCGTAGGCTGCTAAACATTGTTCCCGCGCCGTGCGCGGATTAAATGAGTGCCCTTCCTCTTTGAACTCCTACCTTTCCCTTGCTTCCTAATCTGGCGCAGATTGCCGACATGTGACCGCTTCGAAACAGGGGTACGGCAGAGGATTTTTTCTTCCGTGTCTTTCGAAACCTGTTCGCAGGGTCAGATACCGTTCTGCTACACATGTGGGTTAGTTTCCGCAGGCGCAACATGACCGTGTTGCGCAACTCTTTGGCGCGTTGTAACGCACGGCACCTACGAATTAAGCGTTTGGTACAATTTATCTTCACAGACCCTATCTATCATAACGCGCTCACGAATTGCGCGGCACTGTCATGCCGCGCCCTGCGCAGAGTAGCCCGTATGTGTAGCAGAACGGTATCTGGCACTGCGTATAGGTTTCGACATGGGAGCACACTGTGCTCCCCTACGGTAGAAAAAATCCTCTGCCGTTCCCCTTTTCGCAGCGGTCACATGTCGGCAATCTTCGCCAGACTAAGAAACAAAGGGAAACGGGAGTTAAGAGGGTAGAAACCGCAGGTGTCTACCCTCTTGCCCACGCCGCGGGGCGCGGCGACGTTCCCGCCGTCCACAGACGGCGAAATCCCCCGCTTGATTTCAAGCGAAAAACCTCCCGCCCGTTAGGGGCGAACACGCCTGCGGCAGTTCACGTCCCCCGCTCAGCCGGACTGAAAAAAGCTACTCTCAATACTCGCGGTAAACCGCCTTGACCACACCTAAAATCTGGCATCCGGTGCCGTTGATCGGCGGATACGCCGGATTCTCCGGCATGAGCCATACACCGTCCGGCGTGATGTTGAGCGTCTTACAGGTAGCCTCATCCTCGAGCAGCGCGATCACGATGTCGCCGTTGCGCGCCTGTATATCCTGCCGGATAATGACCAGATCATCATCCATAATTCCCACGCCGATCATCGAATCGCCGCGAATACGCAGCGCGTAATACTCGCCGCCGCCCGCTGCCGGCTCGAACGGCACATAGCCGATATGCTCCTCTACCGCGAGGATCGGCATACCGGCGGTGACGCGGCCCAGAATCGGCACGCGCGGCACCATGGAAGGGCCGCTGACCGGCGTCAGCGCACGCGATTTATGCTCATTCGGCTCCAGATAACCGGCCTCCTGCAGCTTTTTCAGGTGCGCATGCACGGTGGACGGCGACCGCAGTCCCATCTCTGCACCAATCTCGCGCACCGAAGGCGGATAGCCGTGTTCGAGGGAATAACTGCTTATATACTCCAGTATCTGCTGTTGTTTGGCGGAAATCTTCTTCATTTTCGGCACTCCTCGCTGTTTCCGTCGGAACATACGTTCGTAATTTTATCCTTATTATACCGCAATCCGCTGCAATAAGCAAACATTTGTTTGCATTAATCTGCACGAATTTTCCGCGTTATTCAACACTATCCTTCAATTTATCCATTTTCTGCCGCCGTGTTGAAAAATAACGCAGTTTCATCACCGCATTGCTTGTATTTTACATGATTTTGTTATATCATATAAGCAGCAAAAGTATTGATTATTGCAAGGGGACCCGCATTCTGCACCCCTAACTCGCAGGGAGGTTTTTATATGACCATCAAGACCGATCTCGGATATATCGACATTACCAACGAGGTGCTGGCCGGCATTGCCGGTTACGCAGCATCCTCCTGCTTCGGTGTCAAAGGCATGACCATCCGCTCCATGTCGGACGGACTGGCGCACCTGCTCGGACTGGAAAACCAGTCGCGCGGCGTAAAGGTCACCGAGGCTGTGGACGGCGGTGTCAACATCGACCTGCACATTGCAGTCGAGCACGGTGTGAATATTGCCACCGTCTGCCGCTCTATCATCGGCGAGGTACGCTACAACGTTGAGCGTCTGACCGGTGTGGACGTGAAGAACGTCGATATCTATGTAGAGAGTATTAAGGCGGACTGACCTATAGGGGACTTCGCAAGTCCCCTATATACGGAAGTCAGTTCCGGAGAAACTGACTTCCGATACCCGAACGTCGCCGTCCAGGACGGCTGAGTCGGGGTAACAAAACCCACGCACATGTCGCGGGTTTTGTTGCGGCGAAATACGCCGCTGATTGCATGCCGCGGCGTAACCGCGGACGTCTGCGGACGGGGCCAATGGCTCGGATTGCCCGAAGGAAATCCTGCCATGCGGTTACGGTTTGCAAGCAAACCGAAATCTTATTACGCGCAACTGCGCGGTTACTTTTTTTAGGGAGAGATTAAATTAAATGGCAGATCAGAAAATCAACGGTGCGCTGTACCGGTCCATGGTGATCGAGGGCGCACTCGCCATTGCCGAAAAGAAGGAACAGGCAAACGAACTGAACGTATTCCCAGTGCCGGACGGCGATACCGGCACGAATATGTCCATGACGATGGGTTCCGCGATGGCTGAGATGGAAAAGCTCGCTGAGCCGACCCTCGCCAAAGCGGCGGATGCGACCGCTTCCGCGCTGCTGCGCGGCGCGCGCGGCAACTCGGGCGTTATCCTGTCGCTGCTGTTCCGCGGCATGGCGAAAAAGCTGCGCGAGACCGAGGAGGCTGACGGCCGCACACTCGCGCTTGCGCTGCGCGAGGGCGTAGACACCGCCTACAAGGCGGTTATGAAGCCCGCTGAGGGCACCATCCTGACCGTATCGCGCGTTGCGGCACAGCACGCGGTCGAGCTGTGTCAGGCCGAGCCGACGCTCACTGCAGAGCAGGTTCTGGCAGCGATCATCGAGCAGGGCCACACCGCACTCGAGGAGACCGTTCACCAGAATCCGGTGCTTGAAAAGGCAGGCGTGGTTGACGCCGGCGGCTTCGGCTTTATCACCATCTTCGAGGGCATGCTGGACGCGCTGCGCGGCATCCACAAGGAACGTGCTGTTGCGGCAGAGCCGACCAAGTCCACCGCAGACTTCGCTGCGATCAACGACGAGGACATCACCTTCACCTACTGCACCGAGTTCATCGCATCCCGCAAGGACAAGGCGCGCAATGTTGCTCGTCTGCGCTCTATCCTGAACGAGATCGGCGATTCGCTGGTTGTTGTCGAGGATGATGATATCGTCAAGGTACACGTTCACACCGACCAGCCGAACAAGGCGCTCGAGGAGGGTCTGAAATTCGGTCCGCTGCTGACCGTTAAGATCGAAAACATGCGCGAGCAGCACACCGCCAAGGTAATCGAGGGCACGGCAGACGCGCCCAAGGAGCGCGTGATCGTTCCGGCAGAGAAGAAGTTTGGCTTTGTAGCCGTTGCTGCCGGTGAGGGTCTCCAAACCCTGTTTACCGACCTCGGCGCGGACGTTGTCGTACAGGGCGGACAGACCATGAACCCGTCCACCGACGATATTCTGCATGCTGTCGATGCCGTTCCGGCAGAGATCGTTTTCGTGCTGCCGAACAACAAGAACATCATTATGGCTGCCGAGCAGGCGGTTCATCTCTCCGAGGAGAAAAAGGTGATCGTCGTGCCGACCAAAACCATCCCGCAGGGCATTTCGGCCATGCTGGCAGTCGATCCGGAAGCTGAGCAGGACAGCGAGCTGGCGCTTGCCATGCTGGACGCGGCAAAGCACGTCCGCAGCGGTCAGGTGACGTATGCGGCCCGCGACAGCGAGTTTGACGGCAAGAAGATCAAGCAGGGCGAGTATCTGTCGCTGTGCGAGGGAAAGCTGTGCGCTAACGGCAAGGAAACCTCGGTCCTCAAAAAGCTGGCTCGCGAGATGGTCTCCGACGACAGCGCGTTTGCAACCGTTATCTTCGGCGAGGGCGTTACCGAAGAACAGGCCGCCGAGGTCGAGAACCTGCTGCACAAAGAAAACAAGGAGATGGAGATCAACGTCATCAACGGCGGTCAGCCGGTTTACTACTACATCATTTCGGTGGAGTAAACCATCCCCTAAGCATAAAAAAGCATCGGAAACTGCGTTTCCGATGCTTTTTTCGTGTAATTTCGTCTGCTGCGATTTACTTTACAAGCTCAGCTGCCATATCGAACATGGTCTGTGCGTCCAGACCGGTATCATAGCCGCTGATGAGGTACGTTGCGCCGTCCTGCTCCCAGAGCACGGACTGGAACATCTTATCCTCCACCTCGTCCGAGCCATAATAGCTGATAACGAGTTCGCCGTTCTTCTCCTGCTGCTTTTCCTCGTCAGACTTCTCGTAGTCGTCCGGTACGAAGCGGTAGTGTGCATCGCGATAGGTCAGCGTAACGCCGTTTACCTCGGCAGTCGTTGCCGGAACCGGATTCTCCATCTCGTCCTCGGTGAACACGGTGTAGCTCTTATGTGCGGACAGATTCAGCTCCGCGCCATCCTTCGTGTAGGTCGCGTCCACCTCGGCGATTTTCTCCGTTTCACCCACACCATTCCGTGCGATGGTATCCACATCAGAGCCGTAGCTGAACGTATACTCGCCAATCTTGTCCGGCAGCGTGAGCACTACACCGGCATCAGTCAGATGCGCCTGCGTGCTCGACAGATCCAGCCGCTGGTCAGACCAGCCCTTACTGAAAATGCCGCCCATGCCGCCGGCGGCGAATGCGCCGGTCACTGCGATAGCAGCGACTGCGGCAACCGCCACAAAGCGTTTGCTCCACAGATGACGCTTGCGTGCCGGTGCATTGTTCAGCGCGAATTTGACGCGCGTCTGCATCGAATCCGGTGCATGCAGCTCATCTGCACACTGATGCAGCATTTCCTTGATTTCGCGTTCCATTTTGATTTCATCCATGATTTGCAGCCTCCTTCGGCTTCCGTTCTTCGGTCAGCGCCTGCCGCAGATGGCGGCGAGCGGAAAAAAGGCGGGATTTCACCGTTCCCTCGGTCACGCCGGTCGCCTGCGCGATCTCGCGCACCGAGCGATCATCGAAGTAATACAGCACCACGGTCACGCGGCGTTTTTCGTCCAGCGTATCGAGAGCGGCGTACAGACGACGCTGCTCATCCGTCCGCAGCACGGCGGACAGTGCGCTTTCGCTCTCACCTGCATCGAAAAATTCGGATACCGGCGTTTCCCGTTTGGCTTTGCGGCAATACTTCCACGCCGCGCGGGACAGCGTTTTGAGCAGCCACGGCCGGAATTTGCTGCCGTCCCGCAGCGATTTGATGGACTGCGCACAGGTGACAAAGGCCTCCTGCGCCAGATCCTCGCCGTCCGTCCTGCTGCCGGTGATCAGGCACGCAAGGCGGTATGCATCGTCCTTGTAGCGCTCGTACAGCTCATCGAACGCCTGCATATCGCCGTGCTGCATGCGGCTGACAAGCTCTTTATCGTTCATAACTTTCTATCCTTTCCCTGGGTGCGTCTGTATATAAGAGCAGCCAGTTTGGACTCGGTTCATTTTATTTTCAGTGAAATCCGCGTCCTTCGACGCACCCGAGTATAAGAGCCGCGAAGCGGCAGGCCGGTTCATTTTTATTTAACGGACACTTTGTACAGTTTTGACGGTTGCGTTTAACGTGTATGTATTCTATACTTAATTTATAAAATCTGGATTGTGCCGCTGTATCGTGTGGTCGCTTGCGAAGCGAACCTAACTCGCCTGCCCGGCGAGGGCACAAGAAGGAGACAACCTGCGGTTTTCTCCTTCTTGTGAATCTTCCTCTTTCCCTTAGAGGGCACGGCGAAAATCGGAGAGACGAGACCGCTCCGAAAAGGGGAACGGCAGAGGATTTTTTCTTCCGTAGGGAGCACAGTGTGCTCCCCTTCCCCTGCCTATACGCAGTGCCAGATACTCTGCTGCTACACAGGCGGTTCCGTCTCCGCAGGCGCGACATACCCGTGTCGCGCAACCCTTTGGCACGTTGTAACGGAAGGCACCTGCGGATTTAGGTATTCGCTACAATTTATCTTCGTAGGCCCTGTCTATCATAACACGCTAACGAATTGTGCGGCACTGTTATCCCCCAGGGGACCTTCTCTTGCCCTACGGACAATTCACCTTGTGCCGCACCCAGCGTAGATTTAACCGCATGTGTAGCAGTAATCTATCCGACACTGTGAATATGCGGATACATGGACGCGCAAAGCACGTCCTGCGGTAGAAAAAATCCTCTGCCGTTCCTCTATAGTCTCAGTTCTGAACAACCACCGTGCCCTCTCAGGAAAGGGGTGATTCACAAGAGGGTGGAAACCTTGGTGTCTACCCTCTTGTGCGCCTGCCGCGTAGGCAAGATTCCGCTCGCTTCACAAGCGACCATCCCCCCGTTAAGGGAAAAAGAAAGGAAGTGCTTCCATGAATCAGCACCAATTCTTCACAGGAGAAATTTTCGACGCCTACCGCTGGTTTGGCGCTCACATAGAGCAAAACGCTGTCGTTTTCCGTACCTTTGCACCCAATGCCAGCCGCATTACGCTGACCGGCGCGTGCAACGGTTGGACCGAAACCGATCTGGTACAGGACGGCCGCAGCGGCTTCTGGTCGGTCTCTGTGCCGGACGCCCGCGCAGGCCAGTTTTACAAATACCGCATCTACGGCCCGGACGGCTCTGTCACCGAGCACTGCGATCCCTACGGCTTTGCCATGGAGCTGCGGCCTGCCTGCTGCTCGATTATCACCGACCTTGACGAGTACCGCTTCACAGACGAGGCGTGGATGGCTGACCGCACGGCTTCGCCGGACGCACCGCTGAGCATCTACGAGATGCACCTCGGCTCGTGGATGCGCAATCCGGATGACGCAAACGGCTGGTACACCTACGATGAAATCGCCCGCCGACTGATTCCCTATCTGCAGGAAAACGGCTACACGCATGTGGAGTTTCTGCCGCTGTCCGAGCACCCGTTTGACGGCTCCTGGGGCTACCAGAACACCGGATTTTTTGCTCCGACCTCGCGCTACGGCACGCCGGCACAGCTGAAACTGCTGATTGACAAGCTGCATCATGCCGGTATCGGTGCGATCATGGATTTTGTACCGGTACACTTTGCCGTAGACTCCTACGGTCTGGCGAAATACGACGGCACGCACCTGTACGAGTACCCGCACAGCGCGGTCGGCGAAAGTGAATGGGGCAGCTACAATTTCATTCATTCCAGACGGGAAGTACGCTGTTTTCTGCAGTCTGCAGCCGATTACTGGCTCACTGAGTTTCATTTTGACGGTCTGCGCATGGATGCGGTCTCGCGCCTGATCTACTGGCAGGGCGATCCCGCGCGCGGCATCAACGGCGACACGCTCGACTTCCTTAAAAATATGAACCGCGGTCTGAAAGCCCGCCATCCCTCGGCCCTGCTCATCGCTGAGGACTCAACTGCCTATCCCGGTGTCACCCGTCCGGTGGACGAGGGCGGCTTGGGCTTCGACTACAAGTGGGATCTCGGCTGGATGCACGACACGCTCGAGTTCTGTCAGACCCAGCCGGATCTGCGTCCGCGCGATCATGGCAAACTGCTCTGGTCGATGCATTATTTTTCCAACGAACACTATCTGCTGCCGCTCTCGCACGACGAGGTTGTGCACGGCAAGGCGGCAATCGTGCAGAAAATGTGGGGCGCGGACGAATGCGACAAGTATGCGCAGGCGCGTGTGATGTATCTGTATATGTTCACACATCCGGGTAAAAAGCTGAATTTCATGGGTAACGAGCTGGGTCAGCTGTACGAATGGAGCGAAGCCGGTACGCTGGACTGGGCACTGGCCGAGCGTCCGTTCCACCGTTTTTTCCACAGTCTGTGCAAAACTTATGTGGAGAATCCCGCGCTGCACGCAGATTATGCGCCGGATAATTTCCGGTGGGCGGAAAATCATGCGGATGCGCCCTGCGTATTCGGCATGGAGCGCCGTGCAAATGGAGAAACGCTGCTCGCCCTGTGCAATTTTGCGGACAGCGAACAGGAATTCACCGCTTCCCTGCCGAAGTTTACGATTCTGCTTGACAGCAATGCCGCGGAGTTCGGCGGCACCGGAGAGACGCTTGCCGTCTCCCGCAAGGATAGTCTGTGTACGGTTGCGCTGCCGCGATACAGTGCGGTTCTGCTCAAGCTGTAAAATCGAAAAGCAGCCGAAAAGGATTTCTTTTCCGCTGCCGTATACAATTACCAACTGCTAATTTCTCATTGCGAATCAAAAAGCGCTCTGCCAAAAACAGAGCGCTTTTCCTATTTATTCGACCGAAATCGGCTTTACCATCTGATAATGCAGTCCGTTCTCATCGCGGTACTCGCCGCGCTGCAGAAAACCGAATTTATGATAAAAACCTTGTGCACGCATGTTTTTCTCGGCAACACGAGCACACAGCTCGCGCTTGCCGAGCGCACGGTACACGCTGATGGCCTGACCGAGAATCTGTCCACTCAGACCGCAGCCGCGGTAGTCACCGGCAATGCAGAAGCCGCCGACCAGACCAATCTCCGGCTGCTCCTCCCACCAGGTTTTCAGGTAAACGAGTGCGGCTTCTTCCCCGCTTTCCAAACAGCCGAAGGTGCACGCCCGCGGCGAAACCTTCTGTGCCCGCTCTACATCGCGGATGAGCGCATCCGGATCGAGGTTTGCATCCGTACCGTAGGCATTCTTGTGCAGTTCGCGCATGAATCCCACGATTTTATCCACATCCTGTGGATTCTTTGGGTCAACGCGGCGGAACCAGATCTGCGGAGACGCCGGAATACCCTTGGTATTCGTCCATCCAATGGACGCAAACGTGGAGTATTCCTGCGGCAAATGCGAGGCATCATTCTCGTAAACCACGTCGATATTGCCGTTTTCGTCAAATTCCAGCTTGGCAACACAGGTGTTGTCACCCCAGCCGATTTCTCCCATCTGTTCGGGTGCAAAGCCGTGTGCAATCGTCAGCATGCCGCGAATCGCACTGCCGTGCGTCACTACTGCGACCTCTTTGCCCTCATTTTCGCGCACAATCGCGCGCACGCCGTCCAGCATGCGCTGACCGGCCTGCATGACCGTCTCGCCGTGCGGCGGCGCTGCTTCCCACGGACGGGCACACCACAGCGCGTACTGCTCAGGCCATGTGTGCGGCAGCTCGGCCCACGGAATGTCCTCCCAGTCTCCCATATCAATCTCGCGCAGCACCGGTCGGGTCTCCACCGAGAGATGATGCGGCTCTGCCACAGCCTGTGCCGTTACGCGTGCGCGGAACAGGTCGGACGAGTAAACCGCCGCAAGCGGCACGTTCTCAAACCGCTTTGCCAGATACGGCAGCTGCTTGTACGCCCGCGTGGTCAGCAGCGCGTTGTACTGGCCATGACACCGGCGGTATACATTGCCCTCTGCCTCAGCGTGACGGATGATGTAGACCGTGGTTCTCATCAGCCTACCTCAACCGCACCGGACAGCTCGGTGACAGACTTCACGCCGTGTGCATCCAGCCACTCGTTCAGCTCGGCAAGCGCCTTGACCGGAGCGGTCGGGTCGTTGAACATCACCGTACCCATGGCAACCGCGTCTGCGCCCGCAAGCATCATTTCGACAATATCACGTCCGGTTCGGATGCCGCCCATGCCGAGAATCGGCACGGAAACCGCCTTACGCACCTGATATACCATGCGAACCGCAACCGGGAACACCGCCGGACCGGACAAACCGCCCATTACGTTGGACAGGATCGGCTTGCGCTTTTCGATGTCAATGCGCATACCGAGCAGTGTATTGATGAGCGAAAGCGCGTCCGCACCTGCGGACTCCGCCGCGCGTGCAATCTCCGCAATATCGGTGACATTCGGGGACAGCTTGACGATCAACGGCTTCTTCGCCTTGGCCTTGGCTGCCGAAACGACCTCCTCGACCATCTTCGGCTGGGTGCCGAAGGCCATGCCGCCGCATTTTACGTTCGGACAGGAGATGTTCATCTCGATGAGGTCAACATCCGCATCCGAAATCTTCTCGACCATGCCCTCGTACTCCTCGACCGTGTTGCCGGAGACGTTGGCGATAATTTTGGTGTCGTACCGGCGCAGGAACGGAATCTGCTCCTCGATGAAACGATCAATGCCCGGGTTCTGCAGACCGACACAGTTGAGAATACCCTGCGGGGTCTCCGCGATGCGCGGCGCCGGATTGCCGAGACGCTCGGTCGGTGTCAGACCCTTAACGCCGATTCCACCAAGCTGGGACAGGTCAAAAAATTCGCCGTACTCATGCCCGAAGCCAAAGGTGCCGGATGCGGTCGTGATCGGGTTTTTCAGCTCAACGCCGCAAAAGTTCACTCTTAAATCTGCCATTACCACTCGACCTCCTCAGCATTGAACACCGGACCGTCCTTGCAGACATGACCGTAACGGGTTTCGCCATTTTCCGACTTGAGCGCGCACGCACACACCAGACAGGCACCGATGCCGCAGCCCATGCGCTCCTCCATCGAAACCTGACAGGGCACGCCGGCTTCCTTTGCAATCGCCGCAATCGCCTTCAGCATAGGCTTCGGACCGCAGGCGGCAACGCCGGTCGCACCTGCCACCTGCTCCTTCAGCACATCGGTGACAAAGCCGTGACGCGCGTAGGTGCCATCGTCGGTGGTGACAAAGGTCTCACATTCATCGCGGAAGTCGCCCTCAAGGATCACCGCACCCTTGTTGCGGAAACCGAGGATTGCGGCAGGCTGTGCACCCTTTTCTGCTGCCGTGCGAACACAGCCAAGCATCGGCGGTACGCCAATGCCGCCGCCGATAAAGATCGGACGATCCCCCAGCGCCTGCACGTCAAAGCCGTGTCCAAGCGGTCCAAGCACGTCGAGCACATCGCCAACCTTGCGTTCGCTCAGCCACTTCGTGCCATCGCCCTTCACCTGAAAAACAATGCGCAGATGGCTGCCCTGCCAGGTGCAAATCGAGATCGGGCGGCGCAGCAGATGGCCCTCGCCGCATGCAATGTGGACGAACTGACCGCACTGCGTCAGTTTAACAATTTCCGGTGCGTCCAGCACCATCAGATACAGACCCTCGCCCAGCCGTGTATTTTCTACAACACGGCAGTTTTCCTGAATCGACATAACATTTCTCCCTCCGTTGATCGGTCTGCCGACGAAACAGTGGATTTTTCGACAGCAGGCGAAAAATTTTTCGATAGTTCTATTGTACAGGAAAATCGGGAAAAAGAAAAGATTCTCCTGCATTTTATGCAAAAGAAAAAGCAGCAACTTTCGTTGCTGCTTAGATGTAGGCGT